>JABINT010000150.1 GCA_018698075.1 Acidiferrobacteraceae bacterium | reverse complement strand
CCGTACCGATGATGGTGACACCCAGGTGTCGTGCCCACTGGCAGGCAATCAGGCCAACCCCTCCAGCGGCAGCCTGAAAGAGGATAGTATCTTTGGGTTTAAGCGGTACCGTACTTCTCAGTAGATATTGCACTGTCATACCCTTCAGCATCATCGCAGCGGCGGTAGACTCTTGAATATCCGGAGGCAAATGCACCAATTTTTCTGCGGGTATCAGTCGCACCTCAGCATAGGCGCCCAAGGGATGCGCTGCATAGGCCACTCGATCCCCTTCGGCAAAACCCTGTACCCCTTCACCAATCGCCTCTACTGTGCCCGCCCCTTCAAGGCCGGGAGTAAACGGTAACTGTGGCGATGGATAAACGCCCGTACGGAAATAAACATCGATAAAATTCAGCCCAACGGCACTGTGACGCAGTCGAATCTCGCCAGGGCCCGGGTCACCAACCTCCACTGGCTCCCAGCGCATTTCATCCGGGCCGCCGGTCTGGTAAATCTTAATAGCATGACTCATGTTTGAGCTCCCCTTATCCGCCATAGAACGCTTTTTCACCCAACTCTTTTAGCCATAACGTCGCCTCATCCGCGCGACCTTCAGGCTCCTGACTGACACCGGCGTCCACCACCTCGCCCACAAACACGGAGGGATCGCCAGCCTCTATCGAATCTATCAGGCGACACTCAACAAATGCCGGGGTATTTTCAAGAATCGGCGCACCAGTGGTCCCTGGCCGGAAAGGCTGCCCTCCAATTGTCTGCCCCTCCCTTTGGGCAGGTTTAAAGAAAGTAAATGCTAAATCGAGCTGGCCTTTGCCCAGTATGTTTAAAGCAAAAGTTTGGGAGCTTTTGATGATCCCATGAATTTGCGAGTCGACTTTCACACCAACAGCCACCAGCGGCGGCGTAAACGACGCCTGAGTCACCCAATTAACAGTCGCGGCTGAAATATTCTGATCCTCGCTTTGGGCCGTCAAAATATACAGCCCATATGGAATCATTCTCAGCGCTGTTTTCTTACTTGTTTCGTCCACCGTATAACCCCTTTTAGTTAAGTCCTAACCTTCGGACTACCTCATACCAAACCCAAAACCCAAACCCCGAATAAACTGTGTCGCTGCGAGAATACTCCCGGTTTAGTCGCCGAAGTCACTCTCAACCTTAATAAAGGTATCAGCGTAAAAACCGTTGAACTGTGTTCGGCACGCAGTGCCGTAAGCGCCGATACGGTCGAACTCGATCCAATCCCCTTCGGCAACATCGACCGGCAAGCTGATCGGGCGAGGAAAAATATCCAGCGAATCACATGTCGGCCCGTACAGCGTGTACTCTTTTGTTTGAGAAGCAAACGGCCGCGAACCGATCATTCGCACGGGCAACTGAAGGCCGAGCTTCTCCTCGATAAAACTTCCGTACATGCCATCATTAAGGTACAGCGCATCATCCTTGCGCAGGTGAACCTGGGTAATAAGAGATTCCCCATCAACACAAAGCCCGCGCCCGGGCTCGCACAAAACCCGGCACTCTTCAGGCAACGCCAGCGTCGCTAAGCCCTTGCGAATCGCAACAAAGAAATCGTCTAATTCCGCGCCTTGGGAATTGAGATAACGACCTGGGAATCCACCGCCCACATCCACACAAACTGGCGACTCGCCAACCTGTGCAATCACCTGGCCGACAAGGTCCAGACCCATTTCAAAACCCTCAGCTTCCAGACACTGCGAGCCGACATGGAACGACAAACCGTAACGGTAGCCACGGGCCAAGGCGTCACGCGCCAGTGCCGCCGCCTCGGGTAGCGGCGCACCGAACTTGCTGGATAATTCGTACACTGCGCCCTCGTAATGAATCTCAAGGCGCACCACGATGACGGTGTCAGGTCCTGGCGGGACAATCTGGGCAATCTTTTCAAGCTCTGCCGGGTGATCAACCACAAAATGGTCTACGCCATAAACCCTATGGGCCGAAAGAATAGCCGCCCGACTCTTGACCGGGTGCATGAAGTAGCTGGTGGCACCGGGTAACTGCTCCGATACACGCGCCACCTCAACCAAAGAGGCGGTATCAAAATGGTGCACGCCGGCTGCGAAAAGCGCGTCCAACATATGCGGTTCAGGGTTACACTTCACCGCGTATAAGACGTCCCCGGGAAAGCCCTCGACAAAACGCCGGGCCACTGAATGAATCTTATGGGGGCGCACACAAAAAATTGGGTAGCTCGGATCAAGATCTGCCACAACCGCCTCAGGCGAGGGGTAAATGGGTAGATCAACTTTCTGGCGTGCAGGTGCATCCATGGCGGACTCTGACACCCTCTCCTGGTTCGTGGCGTAAATGCGATTCTGACACAACCTTTCACCTAAAGCCCATTGGCAACACAAAAACATAAAACCGAAAAACCCCTGGGCCTGGCAGCACTGCAAGGCATCTTCGTGTTTGGCCACCTGTCTAACGACTGGCTACCTGCAGCAATCTGGCTGCTGGCGCCTGCTATCGGTCTGGCCTTTGACCTAAAACCCTCCGAGGTCGGACTGCTGCTTGCCATTCATTCGATTGGTGCGTCGCTTGCCTATTTTCCGGCTGGTGTGCTGGCAGACCGTACACGTTTGCAGGGGCGATTGCTGCTCGGCACATTCTGGTGGGTAGCGCTGGGCTATCTACTGGCGTCAACGGCCCCAAGCTTCTGGTCGCTGGCGATCCTGCTGGCTATCGGCGGTATGGGCGATGCCGCCTGGCATCCGATTGCCACGGGAATACTGGTAAGACAGATGCCCAAACAGCGCGGTCAGGCACTAGGAGTGCATGCCGTTGGAGGAACTCTGGCCGAGGTGCTCTCGCCACTACTGGTCGGTTTTCTGCTGGCTTTTCTGGATTGGCGCGTGGTGCTTCAGATTTCAGTGATACCCGCCGCCTTAATGGGAATTGCCTTTTTGTTTATTGCGCGCCGGATTCCGAGTCGACATGCCAGTACCGTCATATCACGAGCCGATCTTGGCGCTTTCATTACTCAGTGGCGTAGTCGGACTGGCTTGTTTCTGATCGCCGGAATCGCCACCTACAACATGGCTCTCATTGCCTTGATGACCATGTCACCGCTCTTTATGCAGCGCGAGTTGGGATTCAACTCAGCGCAAACCGGCATGGCCTTCGCCGCCGCCATGCTCGCAGGCTCTATTGGCCAACCAATTGTCGGGCGGCTATCGGATCGGCGGGGGCGCTTTGGAATCTTTGCTGTCGGTTCGGTGGTTGCTGCAGGGTTGGCCGGCACCGTAGTCCTGTTTGATGCCCCCGTGCTGATAATCGGCCTGCTGACGATGGCAATGGCTGTGCTGGTAACCATTCGATCAGGAGTCCTGGCAATGGCGGTTGATCACGCCAGTAAACATGAGGCCACTGCATTGGGCTTTGTCTTTGTGGTGCTCGACGGCGTTGGTGCCCTGGGCGCAGTGCTCGCAGGCCTGGTCGGGGATTTCAGTCTTGTGGCCAGCTTTGGGCTGGCCGGAGGATTATCTTTACTTGCAGTGGGTTTTATCGCAACCGCACGACGCTGATCACCTATGACGCCGGCGTAACTTACCGATACCGGTAGAATTCCTATATACTGTATAAATTTACAGTAACTAGAGAAAACACTGTGTCCGGCTATGCCGAACTGCACTGCCTGTCAAATTTCAGCTTTCTACGCGGCGCCTCACACCCTGCTGAACTGGTCCGCCGGGCTTCTGAGCTCGGTTATCGTGCCCTGGCACTGACGGATGAATGCAGTATCGCCGGCACAGTGCGGGCGCATGTCGCTGCACAGGAGTTAGGCTTACAGCTCATCATCGGCAGCGAATTCACTCTGGAAAACGGCAATAATCTGGTTCTGTTAGTAACCAATCGAGAAGGTTACCGCCACCTGACCCGGTTAATTACCCGGGCGCGCCAGCGTGCAAGCAAGGGCTCGTACTCTCTGAACATTGACGACCTTTGCACCCAGCACCTGCAGAGCTGCCTCGCCCTGCTGCCGTGTGACCCGACTCCAGCGCCAGCAAGCACTCTTACGGAGCGCTACCGGGCCCTGTCTTATCACGCCAGGCATATCCAATCATTAATGCCTGGGCGAACCTGGCTGACACTCGAGCAATCCAGTAACGGAGGTGATCAGGCACACCAAAAAGCGCTGCAGGTTTTGTCACAAAAAACAGGCGTACCCCTGGTTGCCGCTGGCGGCGTACACATGCACGTACGCTCACGCCAGGCGTTACAGGACACTTTAACCGCGGTCCGACGCAGGCAATCGGTGACTGAAATAAAGTATGACCTTGCACCCAACGCCGAGCGTCATCTGCGAACCTCAGCTGTTCTCGAGGGCATCTATCCTCGCACTTTGCTCGATGAGAGCGTAAAAATAGCCCGCCGCTGTGATTTTTCGTTAAATGAGCTGAACTACACCTATCCACGCAAGTTCATACCTGCCGACCACACGCCAACACAGTACCTGCGCCGGTTAACCAAAGCAGGCATGACCACGCGTTGGCCTGATGGTCCATCGCTCAAAGTAGTTCAACAAATTGAACACGAGCTGACTTTGATTAAGGAGCTCGATTACGAAAGTTACTTTCTAACCGTCTACGACATCGTTCGTTTTGCCCGCTCACAGGGCATTCTCTGCCAGGGCCGGGGCTCGGCGGCCAACTCAGCAGTGTGCTTTGCGCTTGGCATCACCGAAGTGGACCCGGCCCATATGGAGATTCTGTTCGAACGGTTTATCTCTCGTGAGCGTAATGAACCACCGGACATTGATGTCGATTTTGAACATGAACGTCGTGAAGAGGTGATGCAGTACGTTTACCGGCGCTACGGGCGCAAGCGAGCCGCTTTAACCGGCGCAGTCATCACCTATCGCCCACGCAGTGCAGTGCGGGATATCGGGCGCGCCCTGAATCTATCCAAAGACCAGCTTGATCGCCTGTCCGGTAATCTTGCCTGGTGGCAAAACGGAAAGGTTGTACCCCAGCGTGTGCGTGAAATCGGCCTGGACCCTAAAGGCCCGGTCCTGCGAAAGCTGCTGGCATTGGTCCAGGAGTTGGTTGGCTTTCCGCGCCACCTGTCACAGCACTCTGGAGGCTTTGTTATTTCCCATGAGCCATTGTGCGACCTGGTGCCTATCGAAAACGCAGCCATGGCAGATCGGACAGTAATCCAGTGGGATAAAGACGATATCGATGCGCTGGGTCTGCTCAAAGTGGACTGCCTGGCACTGGGCATGCTGAGTGCGATTCATAAAGCATTTGATCTGCTCAAGCAGCACCGCGGCAAAACGCTGTCCATGGCTACGCTACCCCAGGAAGACCCCACGGTATACCAGATGATCAGCCGTGCCGACACCGTAGGTGTTTTTCAGATCGAATCTCGCGCACAAATGGCTATGCTACCGCGCTTACGGCCGCGCTGTTTTTATGATCTGGTCATCGAGGTTGCTATCGTCCGGCCGGGTCCTATCCAGGGCGACATGGTGCATCCCTACCTGCGGCGGCGTAACGGTGAAGAGGAGGTCACTTACCCCAGCGAAGCGGTCCGCGAGGTGCTCGAGCGCACGCTGGGAGTGCCTATTTTCCAGGAGCAGGTCATCAAACTGGCGATGGTCGCTGCAGGTTTTACCCCGGGAGAGGCCGATGGCCTGCGACGTGCGATGGCTGCCTGGAAACGCCACGGTGGGCTTGGGCATTATGAAACCCGATTAATTGAGGGTATGCGTGAACGTGGTTACAGTGAGGCTTTTGCACGGCGCATCTACCAGCAAATCCTGGGCTTTGGTGAATATGGTTTTCCCGAGTCGCATGCGGCCAGTTTCGCATTATTGGTATATGTTTCGGCCTGGCTTAAGTGTCACCAACCAGCCGCATTTACCTGCGCTTTGCTGAACAGTCAGCCAATGGGCTTCTATACGCCTTCACAATTAGTGCAGGACGTACGTCGGCATGGCGTTGCCGTATGTCCTATTGACGTTATGAGGAGCGCCTGGGATTGCACATTGGAATCAGAGGGGGCAGATCTTGTATTACGCCTGGGGTTAAGAATGGTCAAGCATCTTAGCTATACCGGTGCCAAGCGATTACTCGATGCGCGACAGCATCGAGTCTTTACCAGCGTCGATGATCTTGCCCATCGCGCCTCATTGGAGCGCGGTGACCTGCGCGCGCTGGCTAGCGCCAATGCCTTATCAACCCTGGTGCAGCATCACCGCCGTCAAGCTGGATGGCTGGTTAGCGGTATCGAGAAACCCTCCCCGGTATTTCCCCAACCTTATATCCGTGAAGCCACGCCATTACTGAATACACCACACGCGGGTGAAGAAGCCTGTGCTGATTACGCCAGCACCGGCCTAACCCTGGGCCCACACCCACTAGCTCTGCTGCGTAACCAACTACAAACGCTTGGTGTCATTACCAGCGATGGTATTGCACAGAAAAAAGATGGTCACTATGTGCACACGGCGGGAATCGTCACCACCCGACAACGGCCAGCCAGCGCTAACAATGTCACCTTTGTAACGCTTGAAGATGAGACCGGCAACACCAACCTGGTGATATGGCAGCGTCTGGCTGAAAACCAGCATCAGGTGCTGGTCGGGGCGCGACTACTTGGCGTTCACGGACAAATTCAACGCCATGGCAATGTGATCCATGTCATTGCCGGCAGGCTGAGCGATTACACGGCACTGCTAGGAAGCCTTACCACGCAAAGTCGGGATTTTCGCTAGGCACCAACAAAAGCCGATCACTGTCGAGTTATCCCGTTTGCCATGGGCAAACAACCCAGAGTTAGTCGAGATTAAAAGGGATGTCATTGGCAGCACAAGCCGCCTGCACTGTATTACGCAAAAGACAGGCGATCGTCATAGGCCCTACTCCACCGGGTACCGGCGTAATCGCGCCGGCGACCGCTGATGCCGAATCAAAATCTACATCACCGACAAGGCGGGTCTTACCTTCTTGACCTTCAATCCGATTGATACCGACATCGATCACCACCGCGCCGGGTTTAATCCAGTCACCCGGTATCATCTGCGGGCGGCCCACGGCCGCCACCAGAATATCAGCTTCACGACAAACGCCAGCTAAGTCCCGCGTCCGCGAATGCGCAATCGTCACTGTGCAGCTTTGTGCCAGCAGTAAAGATCCCATCGGCTTACCCACGATATTTGAGCGCCCTACCACCACCGCATTTTTACCGGATAAATCACCCAGTTGATCCTTGAGCAACATCATGCACCCTAACGGTGTACAGGGCACCAGGCCGGGCGCGCCCGTTGCCAGTCGCCCCACATTAACCAGATGAAAACCATCGACGTCCTTGTCTGGATCGATGGCATTGATGACCGCCTGTGAATCGATCTGATCCGGTAGCGGCAGTTGCACCAGTATGCCGTGAACCTTGGAGTCGTTATTTAACTGTTCGATGACTGCAAGTAATTCTGATTGGCTGGCCGTGTCCGGCAGTTTATGCTCGTACGAGTTCATGCCGACTTCCTGTGTCTGCTTACCCTTATTGCGAACATAAACCTCACTGGCCGGGTCTTCCCCTACCAGCACGACTGCCAGACCCGGCACCAAATCATAGTCTCTGGTGAGCGTGCTTACCGCCTCGGATACTTTTTCCCGCAAGCCAGCGGCAAATGCCTTGCCATCAATGCGTGTCGCCATGGTTTCTCCTTATTCTTCAGGCCGGGTTAACTTTTACTGCACAGTACTTGACTTCGGCGATCTTGCCGAACGGATCCAAAGCGGCGTTAGTCAATAAGTTGGCCGCCGCTTCGCGATAACAAAATGGTATGAAGATCTCGCCGCGTTGTAGTCCGCGATCAGCGCGTGCGAGCGCCACCAGCTCACCGCGCCGTGATGCGACCCGAAGTGCCCTGCCTTCACTAATCCCGAGTCGTTCAAGGTCTTCGGGGTGCGCACTGATCACAGCCTCAGGTTCAATGGCGTCGAGCACTCTGGCACGGCGGGTCATAGATCCGGTATGCCAGTGCTCAAGCTGACGCCCAGTGATTAATACGAAAGGGTACTCCTCATCTGGCATCTCATCGGCGCTCTCAGGCTTGGCGGGGACAAAACGTCCGCGGCCATCCGCCGTTGGAAACTTCTCCTGAAATACCACGCCCTGACCCGGATCCTGATCACCGGCGCACGGATAGGTAATACTGTGTTCTTGCTCTAAACGCTGCCAGGTCATCCCGGCAATGCTTGGCATCGCCCCCCGCATCTCTTCAAACACGTCACTGACATCATCATATTCCCAGCCCAGGCCAAGTCGCGCAGCCAGTTGCTGAATGATCCAGATATCGTGACGCGCCTCGCCGGGCAGGCCCAGCGCTTGGCGGCCCATCTGGACACGACGGTCGGTATTGGAAAATGTACCGGTTTTCTCGGGAAAAGCTGAAGCCGGCAATACCACATCGGCGTACGCGGCCGTTTCGGTCAAAAAGATATCCTGCACGACCAAGTGATCCAATGCCGCGAGGCCGGCGCGGGCATGATTAAGGTTTGGGTCAGACATCGCCGGATTTTCCCCCATGACATACATGCCCTTAATGCGCCCCTCACAGGCCGCATCCATAATCTCAACCACCGTAAGACCTGGGATCTTGTCAAGGGACGCGTTCCAGTATTGGCTGAAGAATTCACTGGCATCGTTATCGTCGACCCGGCGGTAATCCGGAAACATCATCGGTATCAATCCGGCATCCGAAGCACCCTGTACGTTATTTTGACCACGCAAAGGATGCAACCCGGTTCCGGGACGGCCGATATTGCCAGTCATCAACGAAAGCGCAATCAAACAACGCGCGTTATCGGTACCGTGTACGTGCTGAGAAATACCCATGCCCCAGAAAATAATCGACCCGCGGGAGCACGCATAGGCTCGCGCCGTCTTGCGGATCACATCGGCATCGATACCGCAGATCGGGGCCATCTCCTCGGGGCTAAACTGTTTGACGTTCTCACTGAGTGCTTCGAAGTTATGGGTACGCGATGCAATGAAATCCGAATCGACAAGGTCTTCATCGATAATGGTGTGAATCATCGCGTTTAATAATGCGACATCAGTATCCACACGAAACTGTAGAAAATGATCTGCGTGGCGTGCGATATCAGTACGACGGGGGTCCATCACGATCAGCGTCGCGCCGCGCCGGGACGCGTTTTTGATAAAGGTCGCGGCGACCGGATGATTACTGGTGGGGTTGGCACCGATCACTACGATGACTTCAGCCAAAGCTGCGTCTTCCACCTGATTGGAGACCGCACCCGAGCCGATGCCTTCAAGCAGGGCTACCACCGATGAGGCATGGCAAAGCCGGGTACAGTGATCAACGTTGTTTGTGCCAAAGCCGGTGCGCACCAGTTTCTGAAATAGATAGGCTTCTTCGTTGCTTCCTTTGGCCGACCCAAAACCGGCCAATGCGTTAGGCCCATGCGCATCCCGAATATGTTTTAGTCCATTAGCGGCAATCTCCAGCGCCTCTTCCCAGGAAGCTGGGCGAAACATTTTTGCCGGATCTGCCGGATCGAAATGATCGTTTAAACCCTTGGGGATTCCTTCTTTTCGAACCCAGGGTACCGTCAAGCGCTCAGCATGGCTGACATAGTCAAAACCATAACGCCCTTTTACACAAAGCCGGCCTTTATTAGCGGGTCCATCACGGCCGGTCACATACTGAATCTGGTTATCTTTTATATGATAGGTCAGAAGGCATCCGACACCGCAGTAGGGGCAAGCCGAATCGACCGTCTTGTCTATATTTTCAAGGCCCACGTCGCCGGCCGGCATTAACGCCCCCGTGGGGCAGGCCTGTACGCATTCGCCGCAGCCAACGCACGAGCTCTGACCAAGGGCATCACCCAGATCGAAGACGATCTGTGCGTGAGCACCGCGAAAGGCAAGCCCAATCACATCGTTCATTTGCTCCTCGCGGCAGGCTCTGACGCAACGGGTACACTGGATGCAACTCTCCAGCTTAACCGTGATCGCCGGATGGGAAATATCCGCACTGGGTTGAATTCGGCCACCAAAACGGCTTGTACCCACATCGAGTTTGTTGCACCACTCATCAAGTTCAGATGCCTGGGTGTGGCTGGATTCGCCAACCTCGCCACGCAGTAACTCAAGTATCAACGACTGAGAACTTTTAGCGCGGGCACTGTTACTGACAACGCGCATTCCTTCGACCGGTGTCCGACAGCACGAAGGTGCCAACACCCGCTCACCGTCGATCTCTACCATACAGGCGCGGCAGTTGCCGGCGGCGGCAAGGCCATCTGCGTAGCACAGATGCGGAATCTCTATCTCTTCCCGGCGCGCCACCTGCAAGATACTCTCGCCCGGGCCTGCACTGACCTCGCGGCCATTTAAGGAGAAACTAACGGTGGCGTCGACGCTGGAATCGGAAAGGCTCATTAACAGCCAACCTC
Source organism: Acidiferrobacteraceae bacterium (assembly GCA_018698075.1). Classification (GTDB taxonomy): domain Bacteria; phylum Pseudomonadota; class Gammaproteobacteria; order Arenicellales; family UBA868; genus UBA868. The sequence continues at coordinate 44,218 of JABINT010000150.1, read as the reverse complement.
CTTGGGAAAATAGCGGATCGTACAACGTATGGGGTTTGGTGCGGCCTGACCGAGCCCGCAGATCGAGGCATCTTCCATCACCGTGGCAAGCTCCTCAAGCAAAGGAGCATCCCAACTGGGGCTTTCCATTAACTGCGCCGCCCGGCTACATCCCACTCGACATGGCGTGCACTGGCCGCAGGATTCGTGGGCGAAAAACTGGATGGTGTTACGCGCAGCATCTCTTACTCGATCGTGATCGGAAAGAATGATCACAGCGGCCGAGCCGATGAAACAGCCATGCGTTTGTAGCGTATCAAAATCCAATGGCTCGTCAGCCAGTGTGGCAGGCAGGATACCGCCTGAGGCCCCGCCCGGAAAATACGCATAAAGGCTATGCCCTTCGGGCATTCCGCCGCAGTATTCATCGATCAGTTCGCGCACGCTAATGCCAGCCGGCGCAAGGTGCACCCCTGGTTTGTTTATCCGGCCGCTGACCGAAAATGAGCGAAGCCCCTGGCGCCCACGACGGCCTTCACCACTAAACCACTTAGCGCCTCGCTCGATGATTTCTCGAACCCAATAAAGTGTCTCGCAGTTGTGCTCCAGCGTGGGACGACCAAACAGACCAACCTCGGCCACATAGGGCGGGCGTAGCCGCGGCATACCGCGTTTGCCCTCAATCGACTCGATCATCGCCGACTCTTCACCGCAGATATAGGCCCCGGCACCACGGCGCACAAACAATTCGGGAAGCGATCGATCGAAACCGTCCTGAAGTTCCTTAATCGCACTCTGGAGAATCTCGATCACACCAGGATATTCGTCTCGAACATAGAGATAGCACGCATCAATGCCAATCACCTGGGCGGCTATCAACACACCTTCGAGAAAGCGGTGCGGATCACGCTCCAGGTAATAGCGGTCTTTGAAAGTGCCCGGTTCGCCCTCATCGATATTGACCGCCATCAACCTCGGTGCACCTTGCTCTTTGAGGATGCGCCACTTACGCCCGGCTGGAAAACCAGCGCCGCCAAGGCCTCGAAGCCCGGAGGACTCGAGTTCATTAATGATTACCTCGCCAAGTTGATTGTCGTCGTTACAACGACGCGCCAAAGCATAGCCCCCATCGGCACAATAGGCCTCAAAACGAATCCAATCATCGGGTGTACCCGGCCCTGTCAGGTCCGCATCGAGGCACTCGGATACGCTCTGCCGAGTAGCGTGAGTCACTGCGCGCTTACCGACCACGGCAACGGGTGCCTGATCGCAACGCCCGACACAAGGCACTGCCTGGACCCGAACGCCGTCTCCTAGTCCCTTTTGCAGTGCATCCAGCAATTGGGTGGCGCCAAACATCTCACAGGTTACCGAGTTACACACCCGAACTGTCAGCGGGGGTGGCGGGGTTTCACCTTCGCGAACCACGTCAAAGTGATGGTAAAAAGTGGCCACTTCATACACTTCAGTCGGCGCGAGCCCCAGCACATCTGCCAACGCCACTAGATGCTGCGCTGACAAATATCCATGCGTATCTTGTAATCGGTGCAAGCATTCGATCAGTTGATCCGCTGCCCGGCTAATGCCGTCGATTGCTTCAAGCACTTCATCTCGTGCAATAGCATCGACAGCGCGGCCCTTAGCGCGCCCGGGAAGGCGATTACGCTTGGTGTTGGGGTTTTTCATAAATTTTCCAGCCTTGATCGAGCAGACGGAGGCATTGTAGCGGGATACTCTCTGGACATTGATAGACTGTTTTAATCAAATCATCGCTGCGCTTGAGGAAGTTTGATAGTCTGAATACGTCATCAAGATAACCACCTTGTGAGAAACTGAGATGGCTATGAGATCCTTCTCACTTTCTAAGGCCAGCAGGATTAAATCTCCGGATAATGTCTGTGCTTCACCGTGTGAGCGTAGCTACAATTCAAGTATAGATCGGTGGACGGCACCAATTCTAATCCGGGCTGGAGCATGTGCAGGGGATTGGCCCCATAATCTGACCGTAAACCCGCATCTCACACCATGACTGATCGATACCGAAAGCCCAATACCACGAATGAGGCTTAATGCAATTGAACATGCTTGAAGCCCGTTCTCTGGGTTGCGTGCGGGGTACCCGACTGTTATTCGAGGATATCAGTTTTCAGATCCACCCTGGTGAGATCTGCCAAGTGCGTGGCACTAACGGCGCAGGCAAAACCAGCCTGCTGCGTATCCTATGCGGTCTTAGTCTGCCGGAGCACGGTGAGGTACTGTGGGACGGAGCACCTATCGACCAGGATCGCGCCCGCTACCATGCGCAATTGGCGTATGTAGGCCACGCCCCTGGATTAAAACTCGACCTGACCGCACGAGAGAACCTGTTGTTTGCGCTTTCTTTGCAGGCGGCCCAAGAGCACGTGGACATTGATGAGGTGCTCGAACGCGTAGGACTGGATGCCTCGGCTAATCTTTTATGTCGTCATCTATCGGCTGGGCAACTTCGACGCGTCGCTATTGCCCGATTACACCTTACCAGCGCCCTTTTGTGGATTCTCGATGAACCATGCTCTGCGATCGACTCGCAAGGAGTCAGCAACATTGAAACCCTGCTCGGTACCCACCTCGATGCCGGCGGAATGGTGATTTTTACCAGCCACCAAGCCATTCAGGTCGCGCAACACCCAATCACAACTATCGAATTGAGTTCGTGATGGTGCCCACGCTTGGTAATGCTCTGGTCGCCCTGGTCCGTCGGGATATCCGACTGGTTGTTCGACATCGCTTTGAAATTGCCAACCCGGTGCTGTTTTTCATCATCGTGGTTACACTATTTCCCTTTGGCGTGGGATCGGACCCCGCGCAACTGGCGCTTATCGGCTCGGGAATCGTCTGGGTAGCGGCGCTGCTCGCGACCCTGTTAGCACTCGAAGGTCTTTTTCGTTCCGATTTTGAAGACGGCACGCTAGAACAGATGGCGCTTGGGCTTCACCCCCTCTCGGCACTGGTATTGAGTAAGGTTTTCGTCCATTGGTGTGCCACCGGCTTACCTCTCCTTATAGCGGCGCCGTTGCTCGGAATACTTCTTAATATGAGCGTTACCGGGCAACTAACGCTACTGGCCGCGCTGGCACTGGGTACACCAACACTCAGCCTGATTGGTGCAGTCGGGATGGCGTTGACCGTCGGGGTGAAACGCGGCGGCCTGCTCCTGACTTTGTTGGTCCTTCCACTTTATGTTCCGGTGTTGATCTTCGGCGCAAGCGTGGTTCTGGCCGCTGAGGCCGGGCTGCCTACGGCTGGACACTTTTACGCTCTTGGCGCGATGGCAGTCCTGGCACTCTCGTTAGCGCCGCTGGCAACTAGCGCTGCATTGCGCATTAGTTTGAACTGATCTTCGCTACCACGCTGCGAATCCACGTTAGCAGGCGACTCAAATCCATAGCACCGGCCGTGCGATCAGATACACCATCACGGCTGCACAAGATTACTCTGGGGCTGAGTCAGATTCCTTAACGTCCTGCGATTTCCTGTGCCTGCCCGGTGTCGCGCATGGCGAGTCAGACCTTGGGCTCCAATGAGCTTGCAGCTTGCTCAAGCGAAGCGCCGTCATCTGCCAAGGATCGCGCCATCAGGTCCAACATCGACAAGCGCCCGCAGACCATTACGACCAATAGGCGTATTGAAATGATTGACCCCTGAGGATATCGGATGGCTGGTAAAAAGAGCGCTGCTGCACTCGCCGCACCGACCCCGGGTGCCAAGCTAGTCAGTAGGCGCTCGATTGGCCCCGGCACATCTGCGACAGATCCTGTCAGTGTCGCGTTTTAGCGGTAATGCGCTCAAATATTAGATCGCTCTTATATTTGATACTCCCATCGGTGGCTTACCAGTGCCCCCACCCGATCGGATACGCTTTTAGCAAAACTTAACGTCTGCGTCCGAGGCGCTCTACTCGTCTGTCACACAGCCCTCGCTCGCCGTCTTGACGTTTTTGATGTACTTATGAAGCGTACCGCGCGTTGTTTTGTACGCCGGCATGCTCCAGTTTGCCTTTCGCTCAGCAAGTTCGGCATCAGAAAGGGTCACATCAATCGTGTTGGCATCTGCGTCCAGGGTGATGATGTCACCATCTCTGATTAACCCAATCGGCCCTCCCTCCTGGGCCTCAGGCACAACGTGGCCTATGATAAAACCATGTGAGCCGCCCGAAAACCGCCCGTCCGTAATCAGTGCCACATCCAAGCCCAACCCCGCACCCATGATGGCCGAGGTTGGAGTCAACATCTCGGGCATGCCTGGGCCGCCTTTGGGGCCTTCGTACCGGATTACGATTACATCGCCCTTTTTGATTTGACCTTCTTCCAAGGCGCCCAACATTGCCTCTTCACCATCAAAAACACGAGCAGGCCCGCTGAATTGGCGTCCTTCTTTGCCGGTAATCTTGGCCACCGAACCCCCGGGGGCAAGATTGCCCTTGAGGATGCGGATGTGCCCTGTCTCCTTGATTGGGTTATCCAGAAAATGGAACACTTTCTGCCCTTCTTCCAGATCCGCCAGTTGCTCAAGGTTTTGCGCTATTGTCTGGCCGGTCACAGTCATACCGTCACCATTAAGAAGCCCCTGCGCAAGTAGATAACGCATCACAGCAGGGATACCGCCGACGTTATGCAGGTCTTCCATTACATACTGGCCGCTGGGTTTGAGATCTGCAAGGAAGGGCACGCGATCACTGACATTCTGGAAATCATCGATACCCAACGGAACGTCGACTGCTCGAGCCATAGCGATCAGATGCAGTACGGCATTGGTTGACCCACCCAGTACCGTTACGATAACCATCGCGTTTTCGAAGGCTTCCCGAGTCATAATATCGCGCGGGCGTAGATCGAGCTCAAGCAATTTACGCACCGCTGCGCCGGCCTGAAAACATTCTTCCATTTTTGCCGGCAGCACCGCTGGGGTCGAAGCACTGTACGGCAACGACATACCCATCGCCTCGATAGCGCTGGCCATGGTATTTGCGGTGTACATTCCGCCGCAGGCGCCAGCGCCTGGGCACGCCCGCGTGACAATTTCCTGACGCTCGTCATCGCTGATGGCTTCAGCGATGTACTGGCCATAACTCTGAAATGCGGAGACGATATCCACTGTCTGATTGCTGGCATGGCCTGGTTTGATGGTGCCACCGTAAACCATCAGCGATGGGCGGTTGACACGGCCCATAGCAATCAGGCATCCGGGCATATTTTTATCACAGCCCGGTACAGTCACAAGTCCGTCATACCATTGCCCACCCATGACTGTTTCAATGGAGTCTGCAATCAGATCACGTGACTGTAACGAGTAACTCATACCCTCAGTGCCCATAGAAATTCCGTCGCTCACGCCGATCGTGTTAAACCGCATGCTGATCATGCCGGCATCATTGACTCCCTCTCCGATACGGGCTGCGAGATCGTTGAGATGCATATTGCAGGGGTTACCTTCCCACCACATGCTGGCGATGCCCACTTGTGGCTTATCCATGTCGGCTCGACTCATCCCGGTAGCGTAAAGCATGGCCTGAGAAGCGCCCTGCGAGCGGGGTTGGGTAATACGTGAACTGACCTTATTCAACTTGTCGCTCATTAATCTCTCCGTCTGTCAGTAAATGCCGGGTCGGGCATAGGTTTTAACATGTGTTAGCGCCGCGCTTGCCGCACCGACGCCGTTAAGGTTGTGTAATGTAAACGGCGTGGGTAGCGCTCGCCCAGCGCCCATAACGCGCAAGCTTCACTGCTCCGCTGCCGCGTCAGGTGCTCCACCCAGAGCCTGGGCTAACTCTGCGTCCAGGTCCTTCGCTAAGCGGGCAGCTCGGACATCCGCCGGGGGTGTCTTTAGTCCAGAGCCCCCTCCCATCGCTGCCTGAAACTGCAGTTGCAACATCCGAGGCATATCTATCATCAACGATGGTGCATGCCACTGTCCACTAATCCGTAGTGGCAATACAATCATACCGCTATTGAACGGCGGCGGAAGCACGCTCGCGAGCTCACGGTTGTTAAGGGCCAAAGAGATACGGTAATCGAGCTGCTCGCTCAAAAGCGCCAATCCGCCGGCCCCGCGTACCTCCAGGCCTCCTGCCTGGAAGGCGAGATTTTCATTAATTAGTAGACCTTTCTCAACTCGCAAAGTGGCTCGAATATCTCCCAATGATGTAAATGCGCTCTCGCCTATCGAATCATCGGCGATCCCGACCGCATTACGGCCCAATTGCTCTATCAGGGTCGACAGATCAAGGCCCTTGATCCGCCCTTGATCCGCAGCGAACTCAATCACGCCCCGGGCGGATTGAATTCGGCTGGCCTTATCCACACCTGAAAAAGCGAGATTCGCTGAGAGGCTGCCGCGCGCCTCGATCACTCCAGTGAGTTCAAGATCACTAAGCAATTCACCCAAGCGGCACTGGCTGATCTGCTGTCGGGTGCGAAAATCGAGAAGCGCGCCATCGACCCGCAATACCGTATCGATGCGCGCCTCACCACCGTAAAAGCCGGCAGTGATTGGTGAAGAAACGATGACGCCACCGTGGGCACGAAGGGGCATGACGACATCACTCATTGTCACCCCGCCGGACCGTAGCGTTCCGATTTTAAGTAATCCCGTGACCTCACTTTGCGCAACCAGAATAGCCGGCAGGTTCAGTAGAATCAGGCCATCAAAAGGCCCCTGGGCGCTCAATTGAAGGAGATTTTCCAGATCCAGCGATGGCACATTCAGATCGAAGTGAAAGGCCTGATCCGCTGACAAATTTTCAATTTCAAGATTACCGCTAATCTGGGTTTTGTCCATCGACACCTCAAGGCCTGTCAGGGACAAAGTATCGCCTGATACCACAAAGTCACTTGTGGCACTAACCGAACGGAAGGCCTGCGGCGTAAACGCATCCCAATTCACTTTAGAAGTGGCCAATAGCTTGCGCAAGTCTGCATCAACCACATCAAAGCGCCCTTTGCCGGCAAGGGGTGCGCCACGGGCGCTGGCAAACAGATCGTCTAGATCCGCCGAGAAATCCAAAGCACTCAGGTGTAGTTGCTGCTCGCCGAGGATTTCGTCCGCCCGGGTCAACTCGGCATCGCGCACCCCGATATCCACAAAAAATCCCCGTACCGGTTCATGCTCAAAATCGACCGACACCGCACCTTCGATCACAAAGTGATATCCGGTACGCTCTGCGAGCCACTGCGCAATTTCATCGCGGTAATCTGAAGGTTCAAAAAACATGACGAGCCAAACCAAACTGATCCCCAGCAGGACAAACGTAGCCCCAAACAGCCACAACAACAATTTGATCGCGCTTTTCATGCTGCAAAATGTACCGGTTGACTCACCTGGCTTGCAAAGTGCAGGTCGCCGTCCTTTCGGACTTGGGCCTCCGCGGCATCGATCACCTCTATTCCCGCGCCAGCGCGTGCTCCGCGCTCGCTCAAAGTTCGACGCCAGTTTCGCGCGCCTGGTTGACCGTGAAACAGGCCCAGAAGATGACGAGACAACTGCTTAAGACGCACACCGCGTTGGAGTTCACGGCGAATATACGGCTTGTACAACTCTAGAATCTGCCAACGTGACAAAACAGGGCCGGTGAATCCAAAAAGCTCGTGGTCCACGGTCGCCAATCTATACGGGTTCTGGTAAGCCTCGCGCCCTATCATGACTCCATCTACTCGTGTGAGGTGGGTCTGGACTTGATTCAATTGAGAAATACCACCATTAATGACAATGGTCAGTTCAGGAAACCGGGCTTTCAGTTGGTACACCCGCGGGTAGTCAAGAGGCGGGATTTCACGATTCTGGCGAGGGCTCAAGCCCGAAAGCCAGGCTTTGCGTGCGTGCACGATAAAGACCGTACAGCCTGCGCTAGAGACCACCTCGACAAAATTGACCAGTTGCTCAAAGCGGTCGTCAAAATCGACGCCGATCCGGCATTTTACCGTGACAGGGATCGAGATCGCCTTGGACATCGCCCGGACGCACGCCGCAACGCGGTCTGGCTCACGCATCAGGCAGGCGCCAAATCGCCCGGACTGCACTCGATCCGAGGGACACCCGGTGTTGATATTAATCTCATTGTAGCCAGCGTCCTCTCCCATTTGAGCGCACACAGCCATGGCGTCGGGCTCACTGCCACCCAGTTGCAAGGCCAGCGGGTACTCTACCGGGTCATGGGCCAGAAAACGCGCACTGTCGCCATGCAACAAAGCGCCGGTGGTCACCATTTCGGTATACAACCGGGCATGGCGTGTCAGTAATCGAAGCAAATAACGTTCATGCCGATCAGTCCAGTCCATCATTGGCGCAACACAGAAGTGATGGTCCGATATCGAAATTTTTGTGAGCTTCACTGCTCTCCCCAAATTGTCACCACAATATGTCGAAGGTGGGGACGGACGCGGTGCTCCCAAAGGTACACGCCCTGCCAGGTGCCAAGCGCAAGCCGGCCTTTAACAACCGGCACACTCAAGCTGGTATCTGTCAGAACGCTTCTCACATGCGCAGGCATATCATCCGGGCCTTCATCGGTATGCGTGTAAAGCGTATCGCCGTCGGGTGCGGTACGCTGCATAAATCGCTCCAGATCATGGTGAACAGCAGGATCGGCATTCTCGGTTACCATGAGGGAAGCACTGGTATGGGCGATAAAAATGTTGGACAATCCGGTCATAATCCCGGAACGATCCGTCAATTCAGCTATCAAAGGCGTAATGTCACGGATTTCCCGGCCAGCGGTTTGTACTCGCAGATCGTCCTGAAACCACTTCGTCATTCAATTAACCAACGGTGACGCCATACTGTCGAGGACCCTAAGTGGGAAACAACCTAACACGAACGCTACAAAAGATCGAGCATGCCGGGATGGATCCAATCTCGGGCGCAGTCCGGCGCGGGCTTGAAAAAGAAAGCCTGCGCATCGATGCCGCTGGTGTCATCTCGCAGCATACCCACCCCGAAGCATTAGGGGCAGCGCTTAGCCACCGTTACATCACAACCGATTACTCTGAAGCGCTACTGGAATTTATCACCCCGATCTTCGACAAGGTGCCGGCATTGCTCGAGTTTCTATCGAGACTGCATCAGTTCACCTACCAGAATATCGGGGAGGAAAAACTCTGGGTCAACAGTATGCCTTGCATCCTGCATGGCGAAGATAGCATCCCGATTGCCCGTTATGGTAATTCCAATGCGGGCCGCATGAAAACCGTCTACCGCACAGGTCTTGCCCACCGCTATGGCAGGTTGATGCAGACTATTTCCGGAATCCATTTCAATTTTTCTCTCAGTGATGATTTCTGGGGCCCGTATCGGGAGGTCAAGAACTCGACCCTACCGCTGCGTGATTTCAAGTCAGAACAGTACCTGGGCCTGATGCGTAATTTCTATCGTCATGACTGGGTGATACCCTACCTGTTTGGTGCCTCACCCGCCGTGTGCCCTACTTTTCTGGAAGGCCGCTCACACCACCTGCAAAAACTCGGTAACGCCAGTTTTCATTTGCCTCATGCTACCAGCCTGCGCCTTTCGGGTCTGGGCTATCAAAGTGAAGCCCAGGAGGCAGTGCATATGAGCCTGAATAGCTTGGCTGAATACACAGAGTCACTAGTTCGCGCCACTACCGAGCCTTATCCACCCTACCAGGAGATCGGGGTCAAGGTGGATGGCGAGTATCGCCAATTGAATAACTCACTGCTGCAAATCGAAAATGAGTATTACGCTTCAATGCGACCCAAACGCGTTGCTCTGTCCGGTGAGCGGCCTAGCCATTCCCTGCAGGAACACGGTGTGGAATACATCGAATTACGCTCATTAGACCTCAACCCTTTTCTACCCATCGGAATTGACGAGCACGAAATTCGTTTTCTGGATCTCATGATGCTGGCATGCTTGTTGGAGCCCAGCCCGCCTCTAAGCGAGGACGACTTTGCCGGGCTTCGTGACACCCGGACGCGTGTAGCAGAATTCGGCCGCGACCCTGGATTGACAATCACTAGTGGTATGGGGCGTGAATGCCCCGTGTCGCGCTGTGGGCTTGAGTTGGTTGAGTGGCTGGAACCGCTGGCGGCTTATATGGATCAACATGGCGATGCCGGCTACTGTCAATCATTGTCGCACTACCGCATTTCATTCGAGGATTCCAGTAATACCCCCTCAGCAAAGGTTCTTCAGCAAATGAAGGAGCACAACAACGCTTTCTTCACATTTGCCATGACTCAGGCCGAACGCCATGAGAACTACTTCAAGAACTATCCCTTGGATCCGGGGGAAAACACTCTTTTGCGCCAGGAAGCGGCTAACTCTCACCAAAGCGCACGGCAAGCCGAGCAAGACGACACTCTGGATTTCGAAAGCTTTCTGGATAACTATTTCAGCCAGTAGCACCTACGACCAGTGGCGTGTTTTAAACCCTGACAGCGCAACACCATGGCCCACATTGGTAGTCGAACTCGAAGCGTTGCTTTTGTCATTTCATCGCACGGTTTTGGCCACGCGTCCCGGGCAAGCGCCGTCATCGAAGCGATGCGCGATCGGGACCCCGCTTTGGTGGTTGAGTTATTCACTCATGTCCCTCGTTGGTACTTCTCCCAAAGTATTGGAAACTTCAATTACCATAGAACAGACTGCGATCTCGGCCTGGTACAGACCGACTCCCTGAATGCGGATGTTGGCGCAACGGTCATCGAGCTTAGCAAACGCCTGCCGCTAGATCCTAAAAAGGTCAAAGCGCTTGCGACACAATTTCAGGCGCTGAAGTGTCAACTTGTCATCAGTGATATTGCCCCACTCGGGCTTGTGGCGGCAAGGGTCGCTGGCATCCCCTCGGTGCTGGTAGAGAATTTCACCTGGGACTGGATCTACGCCGGGCTTGCAGAGCGCACGCCAGGCCTTCGCTACTACAGCGAATTGCTGGCACCGCTATTCACCCACGCCGACTTGCGTATTCAAACTACTCCCGTCTGCGTTCCGGTTTCCCATGCTCGAACGACCCGTCCGGTCGCCCGTCGACAACGCCAGGACCGCGCCACCACCCGCGGCAAGCTCGGGCTGGGGCGCGGTCGGAAACTGGTTTTCATCAGCATGGGCGGCACTGCGCAGGATTTTTCTTTTCATCAACGCCTTTGTTCGGATTTCCGAGGGATCGATTTTGTCGTTGCCGGAATCGGCACGAGCGCTGAAACTCACGCCAATGTCACCTTCTTGCCAGCTCGTACTGCTATGTACCACCCAGACCTGATTCATGCCGCTGATATCGTGATTGGTAAGGTCGGATACAGCACCATCGCCGAAGTTTTCGAAGCTGGGGTTCCCTTTGGCTACTTCGTGCGTGAGCACTATCCAGAAATGGCACCATTGGTCACTTTCCTGCGCGGCCAGGTACCAGGCCTTGACTTCGAAGCCGCCGAGTATGTTGGCGGCCAATGGCTGGACCGGCTCCCTCAGTTGCTGGCCATGGAGCGGCTTGACCGCCCGGATGTTATTGGTGGAGCAACCGAGTGTGCGAGCCTGATCAGTAGCCTGTTCTAAGTCGGCTCGACCAAAGATTAACGAGATAACTCGGTGATCAGGGCGCTCAGAAAACGCTCGCCTGATTCCACCTCAGCCATCTCAATAAACTCATTGGGTTGATGCGCCTGGTCAATCGACCCGGGGCCACACAAAACCGTGGGAAATCCAGCCCCTTGGTATTGCCCAGCTTCTGTGCCGTAGGCTACCCGGGCCGTATCGTCACTGCCTATCAGCGACTGCACTAGGCTCAGTATTGGCGATGCCGACTCATCAAAGGCTGGGCTCCTTGCCAACACCTGGGTGTCAATAGCGCAACGCTCATAGCGCGCACGCATCCCCGGCAAGACCTCGTCTCGACAGAACTGCTCGAAAAGATCGATTAACAATTGTGGGTCATCCCCTGGAATATTCCGGATGTCCCAGATGAATTCGCATTCGCCGGAGATAATGTTAAGGGCCGTACCGCCATGAATAACCCCTACATGCACCGATGTGTGATGGGGTTCAAACCCGTTGTCGCGAGGTGTTTTTTTGGCCAGGTCTTGGGCCACTGATTCCAGATGACTTACCAATCGAGCCGCGGTCATCACAGCACTGACGCCCCGGTGAGTCAGACTGGAATGCGCTTCATAGCCACGTACCACCGTACGCAGCCCGACCATACCCTTATGCCCAATGACCGCACCCATGGTAGTTGGCTCGCCGACAATGACACCTTGGGGCTCGGGCAGTTCGCGGCGAATCACCTCTATCATATCTGGGGCACCCAAACACCCTACCTCCTCGTCGTACGACAACGCAAAGTGGATTGGTCGGCGCAGGTTCACCATCTTGGGTACCAGGGCCAAAGCGATGCCAATAAATCCCTTCATGTCACAACTGCCCCTGCCATACAAGCGGCTACCCGAGCGCATCAGGGTAAAAGGGTCGCTGTCCCAATCCTGTCCATCGACGGGAACTACATCGGTATGGCCGGAAAGAACGACACCACCGGCTTCGGAGGGGCCAACGGTGGCAATCAGGTTGGACTTTTGCCCATCGGCACTGGGTACCCGGCGCGAATCAATCCCCTGATCGTCGAGAATATTCTGAACAAAATCGATTAACGGCAGGTTGCTTTCACGAGAGACCGTGTCGAACCCGACGAGCTTTTTAATCATGCTGACGCTGTCCATAAGGGGTCAGTCTATTCCCAATGCGCCTGATTGTGAAATCCTGGCGACCCCGGCCAGAGCCAGGTTTGGTGTTAGCTATGGTTTGCGGTAGCCTTGGCGACCCTTAAAGTAACTTTACTGGCCAAAGGACCTTATCAACTAACATGAGTCTTAAGAATATCGGCGTGATTGGTGCCGGCACTATGGGCAATGGCATTGCCCAAACCTGCGCGATCCGGGGCTATAACGTCATCATGCAGGATGTCTCTGACAAAGTGGCACAAAAAGGCCTGGATGCTCTGGGTTCCAGCCTGGAACGGTTGGTAAAGAAAGATAAAATCACCCAGGAGGCCTGTACCCAGGCGCTGGCAAGGATCCAGACCACCACTGATATTGAAGCCATGGCTGAGTGTGATCTGGTGGTCGAGGCGGCAAGTGAAAATATGGACGTGAAATTGCCAATTTTTTCAAAGCTCCACGCGATCTGCCAAGAGAGCGCCATCCTCGCTTCAAATACCTCATCACTGTCGTTAACCCGGATCGCGGCTGCCAGTGGCCGCGCTGAACGCGTTATCGGCATGCATTTTTTCAACCCGGTGCCACTGATGGCCCTGGTCGAAGTGATTCGGGCTTTGCAGACCTCGGACGAGACCTACGCAGCAGTCGATGCGCTGGCCCGGGATCTGGGAAAGACACCGGTCAGTGTCAAGGATAGCCCGGGCTTTGTGGTCAATCGGATGCTGGTTCCGATGATTAACGAAGCGGCTTTTATCCTCTACGAGGGACTCGCCACGGCAGAGGATATCGATGCGGCAATGAAACTCGGAGCGGCCCATCCCATGGGCCCACTGGCTCTCGCTGACATGATCGGCTTGGATGTCTGCCTTTGGGTTATGGATGTGTTGCATCAGGAATTTGGTGACTCCAAATTCCGGCCGTGCCCCTTGCTCAAGCAGAAGGTCGATGCGGGTTACCTGGGGCGCAAAACCGGGCGTGGCTTCCACGACTACAGCCGGTAAGCTTTCCGGCAGCAGACAGTCAAGCTGGTTACCACCTCAAATGCTGAGTCGGGGGGCTATGAAGAACCCTTGCGACTAGGTATTGATACCGGCGGCACTTATACCGACGCGGTACTGCTCGACCGCGCCGGGTCGGTGGTCAGTACGGCGAAGGCGCTGACAACTCATCATCAGTTGGCGGCCGGAATCAACGAGGTGCTAGGCCAGCTTCCCCGCGAATTACTGACCAAGAGCCGACTGGTTTCCCTATCAACCACGCTTGCAACCAATGCGATTGTGGAAGGTCGTGGCACGGCCGTGTGCCTGTTACTGGCAGGCTACAGCACTCAGCAGGTAAATCAGGCGCAACTGGACCAAATTGTCCGTGGGGGTCATTGTGCGCTGATCCGCGGGGGCCACGATGCAGGCGGCGTCGAGCGCGAACCGCTGGATATAAAAAAGGCACATCAGATCATCGAATCCCAATGTGATGAGGTTGCCGCTTTCGGGATTTCCGGATTGTTTGGGGTTCGCAACGCCGAACACGAGTTGCGTCTACGTGATCTCGTCCATTCACTGACCGATAAGCCGGTAACCTGCGGGCACGAACTGGCCTCACAACTGGATGCGCCACGCCGGGCCCTGACAGTAGCCTTTAACGCGTCGTTGATTCCTTATATCGATGAACTGATCCGAGCGATACAGACCACCCTGCACGAATACCGGATTACTGCCCCACTGATGATGGTTAAAGGGGATGGTTCACTGATCAGTGTCGAACTTGCGTTATCCCGCCCGGTAGAAACTATCCTGTCCGGGCCAGCCGCAAGCGTTATGGGCGCAGCTTTGCTCCAGCAACAAGACAACGCCATCATTGCAGATATGGGCGGCACCACCACTGATATCGCGATCATCAGTAACGGTCAACCGGTGGTGAGCGCTAACGCCGCAATTATTGGCGATTGGCGCCCTATGGTAGACGCAGTACGGGTGTTCTCCGTGGGTCTAGGCGGGGACAGTGAAGCCCGCTTCCAGGGTGGCGTCGGCTTAGCGATTGGTCCGCGCCGGGTTATCCCTATGAGCCTACTGGCACATTGGTTTCCTCAGATACTCGAATCCATGGAGCGCCGTAGCAGATCCTCTACCAGTGCACGAAGCAGCCGCTACGTGGTTCGACTGTTCGCTGAAGCCAGTCAACGTAAAAGATTCTCTGAAGCCGAGGCCGACGCCTGGGCGCGACTCGCCGATGGCCCGCTGGATCTGGAGGCCGCCGCCGAAAACGACCGTGAACTGATGCGGGCAGTTGCCAGGTTGGTCCGCGAGGGTGTCGCCATATACAGTGGATTCACCCCGACGGATGCGGCTCATGTGCTCGGGAAAATGAGTCACTGGTCTACTCCGGCTGCCCGGCTTGGCGCAATCATTTGGGCTCGGCAGATGCGCGAGGTCTACGGCTGGGGCCAATTTAAGGAACGAGACCCTGTCGGTCCAAGTCAGAAGGTGCAGGACTATGTCGTCAACGTGATCTGCCAAACCCTCGTCTCAGCCTGCTTGGCAACCGACCCGGATCAACGCAACAGTTTGGAGCGAGAGCGTACCGCCCGACTTTTCAGCGAGTGGATCACCGGGATGAGTCGTATTGACGGCGATCTGTTCTCGTTGCAATTGGACCGTGGGCGCACCCTGGTGGCAGTAGGCGCTCCCGCACCGATCTACTACCCGAAGGTGGCCCAGCGACTCAATATCACTTTGGCCCTGCCTGAACATGCAGAGGTTGCCAATGCCATTGGCGCGGTCGCCGGTAGTATTGCCCAGCGTGCGCGGGTTACTGTGACCCAGCCTGTGCAGGGAATATTCCGGGTATTCGGTCCAAAGGGGCCGGTAGATCATAGCCATCTCAACGATGCCTTGTTGGATGCCGAAAACCAGGCAATCCAACTGGCCCGAAAGAAAGCCCTTATGGCAGGGGCTAACGAGATCCAGATCACCGTCTCCCGTGATCAGGATGTCGTTGATGATCCGGATTCACCAGCTACAGTCTTTTTTGAGGGGCGGGTCACCGCGATTGCCAGCGGCCGTCCCGCAATGGGCCTGACCGAACTACCTTTGCTCCAAGGGGCGACAGGCGTACAATCCGGCGCGGATCTGGCCAGCCAGAAAGATTAGACCGCATCACTCATGAATACCAGTATCAATAACGGTTCACGAAAGGATATCAACAGCCGGCCGCATATCTATTACGATGGCTACTGGATCCGTTACTACGCCCCTCCGGCGGAAACGCTTTCAGCCAAGCGTGACCTGCTGTTGATGCTGACACGGCGGACCTTCCATCACACTGAGCCAGGAATTAATACCCCCGGAAATAAAGTAGAAACTGCACGTTCCAGTTACGAGGCAGAGCGAAACCCGGCGTGTAGACGTGTCAATGCCGCCATGCTTGCCGGCGCTCTATTTAACCGTGCAACAGATATTTTTACCAGCATTGTCAGCCTCGAAAGCAAGGGCATCGAAGTCAGTACGGATAATGAACTGATGCGCGAGTGCAGCGCTTGTTTCGAGGAGGCGCTTGAACTGGGCAAACAGGTTCGCCATCCAAGCGGACACGAAGGCATAGACGAGTTGTGGGGGGAGCCTTTCAAAGTATTTACCCACTCAATCGCCAGCTACTATGAAAGCCGATACGTAAAAATCTCGCAGACAATGAAGGCGATTGACGAAATCACAAAACGCATTGTTAAAGTTTATGGGGAGATGTCGAGTTTTCATGGAATCGACGCAACAGTCCTGCAGTTTGCACGTGCTGGGCGAGTCGAGTGCGAGATGATGAAGAGCGACCCGGATTTCTTCGGCAACTGGCCCGAGTTTGTGACCCTCAAGGAGCAGATCAAGGCGTTCCAACCGACGCCCCCTGCAGGCCTGAGTGCTTTAGCCCAGATCCAGCTGCACCGGGGTTGTGGGCTACTCAGTGACGGCACTGATCTCATTTCCTACATGGCTGGCGTCCGGGTACCCATGCCCAAGAGCAAACGCGAGTACCTCGATGCTCTGGATGACTTCGAGATCGATTGCCAGCGAGTCGGGCTTAAATCCGAGCCCGCATAGCCGTAGTGATTAACCAGTCAATCACTACGGCTTGTATCGAGGTATGTGTCCTAGGGGATTACCGGGTACCTGAACTTTGTACAACAGCGCGGCTGTCAGTTCAGTTGTACTAGCTCGAATCGGCGCTCGTGCCGCCCGCTCTACCATCGGGCACCTGTTGTTTATTTGCGATGAGTTGATCCAGCGCTTGCTTTAGTCACTGACTCGCTTTTGGTACAAGTTATCGTTGGCGAGAATCGGCCCCAGATGCCCCGCCAACCGATCCGCCCAGCCCATAGCTCCGGCCTCAGTCGCGATCAGGTCCTGGCGCACCTCGATCAGGGCATGCGGGAAACCATTTACCCCGGCATGGGTCTCGATGGTATAGCCCACATGCTCCCGAGCATCGTAGGGCTGGTTGTCTCCAACGCACAAATCGGGATCGCCTCGAAGGCTGCCCAGTAACGGCAGACTCATGCGCTGATCATCGTTCCATAGTATTCCGATCTGCCAGGGCCTGAGCTTGCCCGCCATCGCTGGGGTAAAACTATGTAGTGCGATCAATGCTGGTACGCCATGCTTGGCATGTACACATTTAACTTGGGCCGCAACCGCTTTGTGGTAAGGGATAAAGATCTCCTCCTCGCGGGACAGCCGCTGCTCGGTCGAAACATTCTGATTGCCCGGTATGATAAAGCCATCACTACAGGGCGAAATAGAAGTTGGATCATCAAGAGGCCGATTAAGATCGATCACCAGCCGTGAAAACCGTGCCAGCACCAGTACAGCGTCGAGCAGATGTGCGAGGCGGTGAGCCAGCATCTCGCAGCCGATATCCAATGCAATGTGCTGGGCCCGAAGATCTGCATCCAACCCCAGATCAGCCAGCGCCCGCGGAATGACGTTACGGGCGTGATCGCACACCAGTACCAATGGGGAGCAACCTCCGGCATTACCAATCTCAAACGGTGGGGTCTCATCCTCCCCAAGCAAGGGTAAAAGGCCTGAATGATTGATAGGCTTATCCAACTTTTTCCCCTGTTATACCAATCGACGGACCTGGGTTATGCTCGCACCGCCCGTTGAGTCCAATCCCCAATCAAAGCTGAGTAAATGAATCTTTCCCGTGCGCCTAAAGACTACGCTCTTTTACTAGGGCTTGCCATGATGTGGAGCGGATCTTTTGTTTTCATCAAAATCGGTGTCAATACGGTCGGACCATTGACCTTGACCGCGGCTCGCCTGGGGATTGCCGCAGCTGTTCTATACCTTTGGCTGAAAATCAACGGTGAGCGACTGCCGCGAGATGCGACTTCGTTAAAGATTTTTGCATTCATTGGGTTTTTTGGAAACGCATTACCGTTCACTTTGATCAGTTGGGGTGAAATTCATATTGACAGCGGTCTGACTGCCGTGCTGATGGGCGTCATGCCGGTGGCTACGGCAGTTCTGGCTCACCTGTTTATCCGGGACGAGCCATTTACCACCCAAACCGCGATCGGAATCTCGATTGGCTTTGGCGGTCTTCTGGTCCTGATCGGGGCCGAGGCACGAGCCGGGTTGACCGCGCCGATCCTTGCCCAACTGGCGGTGATCACCAGTGCCATCTGCTATGGCGCATCCGCTACCTTTACCCGTTACTATGCTGGCCACGGTAGCGGCAGAATACTGGCTACGGGAGCCATGCTGGCCGGTTTGCTATGGATGTTACCCGTGACGTTAATTCTCGAGCAGCCCTGGCAGATGCATCCAGGCATTGGCGGACTGGCCGCGATAGCCTATCTCGGTCTTTTGCCTACAGCCCTCGCAGCACTACTGTTCTTTTACCTGGTCCCTCGCCTCGGGGCAAACAACTTCGCCCAGATCAACTACCTCATACCAGTGCTTGGCGCACTGTGGGGTGTGATTTTTTTAGGTGAGACTGCCTCGTGGCGTCTGCTGACCGCTTTGGCGCTAGTGCTGTGTGCCATCACTATCGTTCGCAAAGGCATGCCCGGGCGCTGAAGATTGACCTTGGCGAGACCTTCTGATCAATCAAGCAACTGGCGCACCATGTAAGGCAGAATGCCGCCGTTGCAGTAGTAATCCCACTCCTTAGGGGTATCGATACGGACCTTCGTCATGAAGGATCTGATGATGCCATCGGCTCGGGTCATACGTACCTCAAGCTCGGTCCCACCGACAACAGGCTGGGCCAGATCAAACACTTCAGTGCCCGAAATTTCCAGGCTCTGAGCGCTCTGGCCATCCGCAAACTCCAGCGGTAATACACCCATGCCTATTAGATTGGAGCGGTGGATACGCTCAAAGCTTTCGACCAGTACCGCCTTGACGCCCAGTAAAGAAGCGCCCTTGGCTGCCCAGTCTCGCGAGGACCCGGTGCCATACTCCTTGCCGCCAATAACCAGCAACGCTGTACCGGTTGCCGCGTAAGACACCGCGGCGTCGTAAATGGTCATCTGTTCGCCGCCAGGTTGGAAGGTAGTCCAACCGCCTTCAGTGCCGGGCGCCATAGCGTTGCGTAGCCGGATATTGGCGAAAGTTCCACGCACCATCACCTCGTGATTACCGCGTCGCGATCCATAAGAATTGAAATCAGCTCGCTCCACCCCATGCTCTTGCAAATATTGCCCAGCTGGACTGTCGGCCTGAATGGCCCCCGCTGGAGAGATATGATCGGTGGTGATGCTATCGCCAAGTAACGCTAAGACTCTAGCGCTGGTAATAGCCTTTAGCTGGCCAGGCGTGCGCTCCATGTGATCGAAGTACGGGGGGCGGCGAACGTAGGTGGAATGCTCATCCCAGGCAAAGCGATTGCCTGCGCTCACGGGGACCTCGCCCCACTGGCTGTCGCCGCGAAAAACATCTGAATAGCGGGAGCGGAACATTTCCCGTGTCACATGTCTGGCAACAGCCTGGTTAATTTCGAGTTGTTGCGGCCACAAGTCAGCCAAAGTCACCGGGCTACCCTGACCATCCACTCCGATGGGATCATTCACAAGATCGATATCGGTTGTGCCAGCCAGCGCGTAGGCTACCACCAAGGGCGGTGAAGCCAGGAAATTCATGCGCACCTCGGCATGCACCCTGCCCTCGAAGTTTCGATTACCTGAGAGCACTGCACAGGCAATGAGGCCCTGTTCCCGGATCACTTCACTCACGGGCCCGGGCAAGGGGCCGGAGTTACCGATGCAAGTGGTACAGCCGTAACCGACTACAGAAAAGCCAATATTTTCCAGATCGTCGAGCAGACCAGCGTCACTCAGATAATCCGTCACCACCTTAGAGCCCGGCGCCAGGGAGGTCTTGACCCAAGGCTTGACAGTAAGGCCGCGTTGCCGCGCGTTGCGGGCCAGTAAACCAGCAGCCATGATCACACCGGGGTTTGAGGTATTAGTGCAACTCGTGATCGCGGCAATTGCGACGCCAAGATCAGGAAATTCCATTGTCTCGCCATCAAGTGTAATCCTGCCGGTCCGACGTTCGCTGTTACCGCGCAGCTCCGTCGCAGCGTCGTTAATCACCTGCTGGGCTTCAGTCAAGGCGATGCGGTCCTGTGGCCGCTTTGGTCCGGCAATGCTGGCAACTATGTTGCCAAGATCAAGGTGGACGGTCTCGCTGTAATGCGCCGGTACCGCCCCGGGTTCCCGAAACAATCCCTGGCGTCGCGTGTACGCCTCTACCAGCGCGATGTCCTCTTCGGATCGCCCGGTCAACCTCAGATAATTGAGCGTTTCTTGATCAACGGGGAAAAATCCACAGGTAGCCCCGTACTCGGGTGCCATATTAGCGATGGTGGCCTTGTCCGCCAACGAAAGATGGTCCAACCCATCGCCATAAAATTCAACAAATTTCCCAACGACGCCCTGACGGCGCAGAATTTCGACTACGCTAAGGACCAGGTCGGTGGCTGTGGCCCCCTCGGGAAGGGTGCCGTGCAATTCAAATCCAATAACATCGGGAATCAGCATGGTCACTGCTTGGCCGAGCATTGCGGCCTCCGCCTCGATTCCACCTGCACCCCAACCGAGCACCCCCAGGCCATTAACCATGGTCGTGTGCGAATCAGTCCCGACCACCGTATCAGGATAGGCCAGTAGCTCCCCGTCAGAGTCACGACTAAAGACCACACTGGCCAGGTACTCAATGTTTACCTGATGAACAATACCAGTAGATGGAGGGACCACACGAAAATTGCTGAAGGCCGCTTGGCCCCAGCGTAGAAATGAGTAGCGCTCCGCGTTACGGGAGTATTCGAGATCGGTATTAGCCTGCAGTGCGCCGGCTGTACCGAAATGATCAACCATGACCGAGTGGTCGATCACCAGATCGGCTGGCGACAAAGGATTTATACGCTCGGGATCCCCATCCAGCGCTGCAATAGCTTCGCGCATGGCGGCTAGATCCACAACCGCAGGCACCCCTGTCAAATCCTGCATCAAAACCCGGGCCGGGGCGAAGGCTATCTCAGCCGCACTCGTCGAACCCGGACTCCAACAGGCCAAAGCCTCGATATCACCAGCAACAACATCGACGCCATCCTCTGCACGAAGCAAGTTTTCCAACAGGATCTTTAAAGTCACGGGCAGTCGCGCCAGGTCGAACTGATCGGACAAAGCATCCAGTGCGAAAATCTGGTAACGGCGGCCGTTAACATCCAGCGAAGTCTTGGCATTAAAAGAATTATTCATCTGTACTCCTTAAGCTGTCCGTGAGGATCAGGGGGCGTTGACGCAGTCGTCCCTGGTTTAAATGACGAAAAGTGGCGGGCTGGGATTCTACCGCAGGCGCGAACACACCCTCATATCCCAAGATCAATTACCGTTGGTTTCATCCATTGCCCACAACTGGGCTTCGTCGAGCACCGGGATACCGAGCGCAAGCGCTTTATCATATTTTGACCCCGGATCAGCGCCTGCCACGACAAAATCGGTTCGCGCCGATACGCTTGCGGTAACCTTGGCGCCACGAGCCGCAAGCCAGTCGCGGGCCTGATCACGACTCATTTCGCCCAGTGTCCCGGTGATCACAACAGTACGCCCGGCGAAAGGGCCTACCCGCTTGGAAGTGGATCCTTCCGGTGCGGGCCAAACAACACCGGAAGCGCGAAGTGCGTCGATCACTTCACGGTTATGATTCTGTTCAAAAAAGAGCCGTATTTCAGAGGCAACCACCGGGCCGACATCAGGTACGGCTTCCAATGCCTCTGTCGACGCGTCGGCAAGCGCCTCCAGGGCGGAGAAATATTGGGCAAGCGCCTGCGCTGTCGCTTCACCGACCTGCGGTATCCCTAAACCATAAAGAAAACGGGCCAGCGTTGTCTCGCGACTTGATTCAAGCGCCCCCAGCAAATTATCGGCCGACTTTGCTCCCATCCGATCCATTGCGGCGAGCTCGCCATGCGATAACGTAAAAAGATCCCCAGCGTGGCGCACCCGCCCACTGTCGACCAGCTGTTCGACCAGCTTGGCTCCAAGGCCCTCGATATCAAGGGCGCGACGTGAAACAAAATGCTTTATCGATTCCTTGACCTGGGCTGAACAGTAAAGCCCTCCGATACACCGTTGAATAATGCCGCCATCGGCGACCATCACTTGCGACCCGCAGATTGGGCACTCGCTTGGAAAAACAAAACGTCGCGCACCGCGTCGGCGCTTCTCGCGAACGACCGACACCACCTCTGGGATCACATCGCCCGCGCGACGCACTGTCACCGTATCCCCTACCCGCACATCGAGCCGCTCGATCTCCGCCTGGTTATGCAATGTGGCATTAGCCACGGTTACACCACCCACAAAGACCGGCTCAAGCCGCGCTACCGGAGTAATGGCGCCGGTGCGGCCCACTTGGACGTCAATATCACGGACGATAGTCGTTTCTTCGGGCGCCGGAAATTTGTAGGCCAGGGCCCAACGTGGCGCCCGTGATACCGCGCCCAGTGACTGCTGGTCGGCAAGATCATTCACCTTGTATACAACACCGTCGATCTCGTAATTCAAGGTCTGGCGGCAGTCCAGAATTTCATGGTAATAATCGAGACACTGTCCAATCCCCAGCATCTGCCGAACCAGCGGGTTGGTGCGCAAACCAAAACGTCGCAACGTGGCAAGTGTTGCGATCTGGGTCTGGGGTAGCTCCCCTCCGCGCCACAAGCCAATACCGTAACAGAAGAAATCCAGCGGGCGCGTGGCGCAAATTCTTGGGTCCAACTGGCGCAAACTGCCGGCCGCCGCGTTGCGCGGATTGACATAAGGTTTCTCGCCTTTTTTAACCTGCTCCTGATTCAAGGCCTTAAATCCGGCCAACGGCATATAAACCTCACCGCGCACCTCGAGGACCTCAGGACACTCGGGCGCCAGAAGCCGCAGAGGTACTGACCGGATCGAACGGGCATTTAGCGTCACGTCCTCGCCGTGATGGCCATCGCCACGGGTCGCAGCTCTTTGAAGTACGCCCTTCTCATAAACCAAACTCACTGCCAGACCATCCAGTTTTGGCTCAGCGCTATAAACCAGAGTTTCTCGCCCGGTACCCTCGCGACAGCGCCGATCAAACTCGCTGAGCTCTTCTACCGAGAAAGCATTATTGAGCGACAGCATCGCTACACTATGATTGACGGTCTCGAAGCGCGCTAACGGCGCAGCACCGACACGTTGTGTGGGCGAATCCGGTGTAACCAACTCCGGGCTATCGCGCTCAAGCGCTTCAAGCCTGCGTAACATGCGATCGTAGCCGGCATCTGAAATTACAGGTGCGTCGAGCACGTGATAACGGTAGTTGTGTTCACCGAGCTCATTGCGCAGATCGTTAATTTCGATAACTACCTGTTTTTTTCGCCTGGTCACGTAACCGAGCTCTCACGGCGCAAGATCATTCTTCCTTTTTGACGTGCCCGGCTCAGAACAAGCGTCGGGCTTCATCCGAGCCCGACTCCACCCCGTACTTCTTCATCGACCACTCGATCGATTGAATCTGTCGGCGGATCGAATCGAATTGCGCAGCTGAAAGGATCACCCCATCCGGGTCTACCAGTGAACCGTTGAGTTCGGTTGAAACATACTGCGCAACCGACCTGAGCTCGGTAAAAGTCCGGGCTGGGTGTTCGACCCGCGGTATATTCATAAACAGCGCCAAGCCTCGGAACATGCCTGATTCCAGATCTGCATAACTAAAACTCCCTGGTTCACGCTGATTGGCGAGCCCAAAGCGGCTGACTCCGGTTCGTGAATCAAAGAAATGAAAGATATCTTGCTCGCCCAGGCGCATACCGGCACGCTCCGCCACCCGCGCCACGTCGGGCCCGGAAAACCCAGCACCGGGTTCTGGTTCAATATTGATAACCGCCAGCAGGTCAAACTCGTGGCAAAATCTCTCCAGCCGAGCCGCCTCGGGCAAGGCCTCTTCAATGCTGGATTCAAACTGTAGCGGTCGATCCAGGGTCTCTGCGAGAGCATAGGCCAGATTGTTAAAACGCGTCAGCTCCGATTCATCGACACAACGATCCGGGTCTGCCATTTGCATACTAACAATCAGGTCGGTAAAGATCTCTCCGGCCGGGGTATCTCGCAGATCAAGCCAGGCGTTACCCGGCTCCGTACGGCCATGAATCGCCCTTGGGTGCGATAGGTTTATCTCGTGCTCACGGAATACCGACAAGGCAAGATCACGGGTTACGGGAGTCTGTCCAGGGAGGCGCACCCAGTAGTCGATCTTGATCGGTGCAGAACCAATCTCAGAATCAAGTACACGGGTCGGTTCGCCGGGGCGCTGATCTGAACTCTCAACTGGAGTGGCTTGGTCGGCTGCCTTCAAACCGTCTCCTTTCGTTCGGGCGCTCGCCTGCCCCTCGAAATCATGAGATGCGATCAATGACGGCTCACGCTGGCGCACCCGATTAATCAAGCGATCAGGGTGAAAAAAATTGAGTGCCACTGGCCAGCGGAAATTTGCAGCTTGTGACGCGATACCAGCGCGCAGTCGCGCCAGCCAAGATGCCGGTGTTGGGCGTCGCTTAAGAAATGACAGTACGGCAACTACGCCCAATACCACCAGGCCCAGCGTTATCAATGCCATTTGCAGGCTCATTTTACCGTGCCGCCAACCGAACGGCCTCATCGATATCGACCGAGACGATAGATGAGACACCTGGCTCCACCATGGTTACGCCGAGTAAAATATCAGCCGACTCCATGGTGATCTTGTTGTGGGTGATTACCACCAGCTGCGATACCTCCGCCAGACTACGCAGAGTCTGACAATAACGCTCAACGTTACGATCATCCAGTGGTGCATCCACCTCGTCAAGAATGCAAAAAGGTGCCGGATTCAGCCGGAACAGGGCAAATAGTAACGCTACTGCAGTCAGTGCTTTTTCACCCCCCGACAGGAGGTGTATGGTGCTGTTTCTTTTGCCCGGAGGCCGCGCCATAACCGTTACCCCCGCAGACAACATGTCTTCATCGGTCAATGTCAGGACCGCGCTACCGCCTCCAAACATCTGTGGGAAAAACTCGGCAAATCCTTCATTTAAGGCATCGAAAGTAACCTTGAAACGTTCTCGAGTCTCGCGGTCGATCTTGCGTATGACGCCGCTAAGCGTATCCAGCGCTTCAATCAGGTCAGCATGTTGTGTATCCAGATATTCCTTGCGCTGGGCCTGCTCCTCGTACTCTTCTATCGCAACCAGGTTCACCGGTCCAATATGGTCAATCTTCTCGGCCAGCTTCTCGGATCGTACGAGCCAGTCAGCCTCAACGGCCTGGTCAGGCAAGTTCGCTAGAATCTCCTCTAGCTGATAGTTGCTGGCATTAATCTGTTCCAGCAGAGTTTCCGAGCGCACTGATAGCTCCTGTGCCTTTAACCGCTCACCTTCGAGCGCATCGCGCGCGGTGGCTGCCTCCTGTTCACACTCTGACAAGCCCGCCTGCAGATCACGGATCTGTTCTTCAATGGCTGCATGCGCATTGCGAGTATCGGCCAGCTGGCTTTCTGACAATGCCCGCTGGTCGAGCAGAGTCTTCAAGCGGGCATTCAGCGCCTCTCCAGGATCATCTCCTTTTGCCAGTTGGATCTTGAGTTCCTGATGACGCGCACGCATGCGGCTGCCCTGCACCTCAAGACGGTTAAGGCTCGATTTCAATGAATCCAGAGACGCCTGGCTGTGCTGCAGGGCCAGTTCCGTGTCGTGCAATTTTTCCCGAGCCGCCTGGGTATCAGTGCGGGAGCCCGCCAAAACTCTCGTGAGCGCTTCTTTTTCATTTAACAATGCCAGGCGTTTTTCTTCGAGCACCCCGGTCTCGTCTTCAGCAATAGCAAAATGCCGTTGAGCCTCATCCAGAGCTGCACCTGTCCCGGTCAGTTCGGTCATTATCTCGTCAGTCTCTACCGCCATCTGTTCACGACGAGTTTCGATTTGCGCAAATCGTGCATCCTTTTCCGAAAGCACCTGGCGGATCATCGTCTGGGTTTCCAGCTTGTCATTGAGTGTTTTCTGGCTGGACTCATGCTTTTGTTCCAGGTCGCGCAAAGTCTCACGCAAGCTCTCAAACAATCGTTCATGTTGCGCTGTATCGTCCACCAAAGTGGTCACACTTTGTTGCAACCGCGTGATTTCCTCTTCCCGCTCCAGAAGCCCGTCTCCAGAATCGCGCCCATGCGGCGCCCGGGCCCAGTTCGTCCCAACGATTACCCCGTCACGGGTCACCACACACTCGCCTGGATCCAGGGTTGCGCGGCGGATGAGCGCCTCGGCCAGGTCATCGGCCACGTACACTCCACTCAGCAGCGGGCCAAGGTCATAGCGTGCGCAACGCAACTGTGCCAGCAGGGTATTTGCAGCACCCAGTGCAGATGACGAACCCGATTGGACCAGGAATAAATCCCGGCGGGGCAGTTCTGCCTCATGCGCCAGAGCCCCATCGAGATCACCAACACCCAACCCAGTCAGGCGCGGGCCGAGCACCGCATCAGCAGCACGCTCCCAACCTTTAGCAACGCGGATTTCGCCAGCAAGCACCGGGGCATGCGAAAGACCTCTGCGCTCCAGCCAATCGGCATACTCATCATCCCGTCCCAGTGATGCTTCTTGCAATTCCTGAAGCGACTCGAGACGACTGCGGGCCGCATGCATCTGCTGGCGCTGCTGATCCACTGCCGTTACCTGGCCTTCAATTTCTTGCCGCAACTCGCTAATCTGCTGCGCGGCCTGCTCGACACGGCTTTCATATTCGCGGGTTTCTGCCTCGCTCTGCCGCGCGTCACTGCGGGCGCTATCCACCGCCAACGCCTCCTCCTCAGCGAGCAGCGCCGCCAACTCCTGGTCGAGGCGGGCGAGGCGCTGCTGCGCCTTAAGATCGGCAGATTCAAGCTGCTCGATGCGTGATCGCTGCACCTCCTGATCCTTGATCGGAGTCGCTGTAGATTGGGCGAAATCGTTCCAGTGCTCCTGCCAGGCATCCAAAGCCTGTTCAGATTCGGCCTGGCGGGTTACCGAGTGGCGCTGCACGGCCAGATGCGCCTCACGCTGGCCCCGACGCGAAACCACTTCTGCCTCAAGTTCCAAAATGCGCTGATCGTCGTGTTGAGACTCGGCACCAATCTCGGTCAGAGCCGTTTCCAGACGTTCGAACTCGGCCCGCTGTTGCTCGCCAGTTTCACGCGCATATTCAATTGCCTGTTCAACAGAGGCAACATCAGCACCGGCTGCATAAAATTCAGCCTGTAGATCACTGACCTGCTGCTGAGAACTCATCTCGTTCGCGCGAGCCCCCTCGATCCGGCTTTCCAACGCTCGCTGACGAACCAGGTGTGACTCAACCTCAGTCTGCGCGTGCGCAGTCTGGGCGGACTGGGCGTCGATATGAGACTGCATTACCAGATGACGAAGTCCCAGCAGTTGGCCATTGACCGTGCGCTCTTCATCTTTAAGTTTCTGGTAACGTCGTGCTGCCTGTGCTTGCCGTTGTAAACGACGCAACTGCGTATCAAGCTCCTTACGGATATCATCTACCCGGCTGAGATTGTCACGGGTATGGCGCATCCGGGTCTCGGTCTCACGACGGCGGTCCTTGTAGTGGGAAATGCCGGCTGCTTCCTCGACAAAGGCCCGCAAATCCTCGGGCCGGGCCTCAACGATTCGACTGACCATGCCCTGCTCAATAATCGAGTAGGACCGATGGCCAAGCCCTGTGCCGCGAAAAAGGTCAGTGATATCCCGACGACGGCAACGCGCCTTGTTCAGCAGGTATTCCGACGTGCCATCACGAGATAATGTGCGTTTAACAGCGATCTCACTGAAGCGCGCGTAGGCCTGTGGCGTTTTGCCGTCGGTGTTATCAAAAACCAGCTCAACCGACGCCTTGCCGACAGGCTTACGTGCCTCAGAACCGTTAAAAATCACGTCAGTCATGCTGTCGCCGCGCAGTTTGCGGGCCGAGCTTTCGCCCATTACCCAGCGCACCGCATCAATAACGTTGGATTTACCGCAGCCGTTAGGCCCAATTATGCCGGTGAGGTTGGCCGGAATAGTGATAACGGTCGGATCGACAAAGGACTTGAAGCCCGAAACTTGGATTCTTTTTAGGCGCATCGGATCTTTCAGGTGGCTGACCCGAGCCAAACATAGCCAGGCCGACGAATGCTTGGAGCAGTGACGCCGGGCGGCTCGGTAAGTCGCTTCTGGGGTCGTGAAAGTAAAGAAATTAAGCGTATCAACTTGAGTGGGAATTATATCGGACTTGGACTTAACATCGGGCCTTTATCACTCCACTGGCACTGTGTCGCGCATCGATGGCCTTTGGGCGAAAGCTGAGTACCAACTTGCCAATCCATCACGGCCTTCACGCCAATCCTCATCAGCGTACCGAAAATCGAGGTAGCCAAGCATGCAGCCCACTGCAATGCTGCCGATTGTCAGTCGGCTATCCAGCAGCGAACGCCGCTCTTCTAGCCAGTCGAGGCTTCGATTCATAGTCGTAGCCTGGCGATCACACCACACCGGCCAACAGTATTCTCCCGGTCGACGACGCTCCTCAATTAACCGGAGAATTGCCGCATCCAGGATGCCATCGGCCAGCGCCTGAAGGCGAAGCGCTATCGACCGGGTTTTTGGCTCAAGCGGAAAAAACGGTTCGCTGTCGTGCATTGCGTCAAGGTGCTCACAAATCACTCGAGAATCAAATATTTCTGCGCCGTCGGGTGTAATTAGGGCGGGCACCTTACCGAGTGGATTGGTAGCCCCCAGATCCGTTTGCGGATCCCAAGGATTGGTTAAAACTCTGTCTATCTGACTGCTAAGGCCGGTTTCTATCGTCATAACGCTGACTTTACGCACATAAGGCGAAGTCGGCGAGTATCGCAGCTGCATCATCACTATTTAGTCCTTGCTTATAAGGGCCCGCGGTATTGCGGGAACTACGGGAAACTGTTAGATTGCCGCGCCTTTCAAAATTTCGGGCCTATTCGACTCATATCACAGGCCCAGTGTAAACCAATGGCAAGCACCAAGAAGAAAGTTAAAGTAGATCTGATCCACGGAGTTAAACCGCATCGGCCCAAGCGGGGCGAACGCTATATGGGTGAACTCCAGGTAGCGCATTTTCGGGAAATCCTCAACGCCTGGAAAAATGAACTGATAGACGATTCCGAACGCACTGTGACGGTCATGCAGGACGAAACCGTTAACCTGCCTGACCCTAACGATCGCGCAACTCAGGAAACTGACCGCTCTTTGGAGCTTCGCACCCGGGATCGTGAACGCAAACTGGTTAAGAAAATCAATGAATCACTCGCCGATCTTGATACCGGCGATTACGGTAGTTGCGAAGAATGTGGTGTAGACATTGGTATCAAGCGCCTTGAAGCCCGGCCCACCGCAACTCTGTGCATCGACTGCAAGTCCCTCAGTGAGATTCGCGAAAAGCAAAACGCCTGAACCGCTATTTCCTGACGCTTTCACAAAACCGCGCTGTGGCGCGGTTTTTTTTGGGTAGACGCTGACCTGGAACCGACTCGAACGGTACACTACAGGTGATATTTCTAGACTCGCTTCGAATCCATGTACGATCTCGTCATCCACAACGCCTCCATTGCCCACCCGGACGGCACTACTGCTGCCGGCGACGTCGCTTGCCAGAACGGCCGTATCGCGAAAATTGATAACATGATCAACGCTGTGGGGCGCGAGCACATAGACGCCGCTGGCCGATTACTAATACCGGGCGTTATCGATCCCCAGGTGCACTTTCGCGAGCCGGGCGCCACGGATAAGGAGGATCTGGCTTCAGGGTCACGGGCTGCCGTACGTGGAGGAGTCACCAGTTTCCTGGAAATGCCCAACTGCAACCCCCCGACCACGGACCAGGAACAACTGGATTGGAAACTGGCCCGTGCGGCTTCAAGCTGTGCAGCCAATTTCGGATTTTTTATAGGCGCTACCTGCGACAATCTCGAGGCACTCAACAATGTACACCCCGCCTGTGGAATCAAAATCTTTATGGGATCCAGCACCGGTGACTTACTGGTCGATAAGCAAGAGCATTTGGAACGCATTTTCGGCAATGGCCAACGCCTAATTGCCGTCCACGCTGAGGATGAGACCCGGATCCAGGATCGGACGCGGGCCCTACTAAAAGAAGGTGAAGTTGCCGATTATGCGCTGCACTCACAAATACGGGACCCCCAAACGGCCCTGATTGCGACCGAGCGGGCGCTGGCTTTGTCTGAAAAGTATGGCCGGCGCCTGCATATCCTGCATCTTTCGACCTCAGAGGAAGTCGAGCGGCTGCGCCGCCATAAGCCCGACCAGGTAACCTGTGAGGTGATCCCCAACCATCTTTTTCTAAATACCGATGATTACGCCCAGTTAGGATCACGAGTACAGATGAATCCCCCGATTCGCAATCCAGCCAACGCGTCAGGGCTATGGTCTGGCCTTCATCAAGGCATCATCGATATTATCGCCACCGACCATGCGCCACATACGTTGGCCGAAAAAAGCCAACCCTACCCGAACTCTCCTGCTGGAATGCCCGGAGTGGAAACGTCGTTGCCTTTAATGCTGACAGCAATGCAGGCCGGGCAGTGCACTCTGGCCCAAGTACAGCAATGGATGTGTTCGGGTCCGGCGCAGGTATACGGCATTAAAAACAAGGGGCAGCTGGCTGAGGATTTCGATGCAGACCTGGCGCTGGTGGATATCGAAACGACGCGGCCAGTTCGTGACAATGAAGTGTTCAGCCGCGCGGCTTGGAGCCCTTACGCTGGCCGCGAGCTCACTGGATGGCCCAGCTACACCATCGTCGGTGGCCAGGTGGTTTTCGACAATGGCCGGATTCGGCCAGGTGTTTTTGGCAGAGCCCTGGAATTTTCCAGGCCGGGCTAAATTTGCGCCAAACGCCCTCATGTAAACCAGTGGGGCAACCCAGATAACGGCTTAAGGCGGGCCACTTGGTTGGCCAGCCCTCAAGCCGGGCGTGCCTACTCTCCCAAGAATCAGGTCGCCACGTGCACGGGCTCTATCGAAGATCGCTACGGTTCGATTGAGGTGGATAATCGTGACGGGGTTATCACAAAAAAGCCCTTCGCGCACCTCTGGACTGACGCCTTTGACAGATAAACACCCCGCTCTGAAGCCGGAATCTACTCGTTAGCTGACTCAGGACTCCTCTACCGTATGCTGGTGCAGAGTACGACGGTCACTGAATGCCTGGGCTAGCGTATTGGCGTCCATGTATTCAAGTTCTCCCCCCGATGGGACCCCGCGGGCCAGACGGCTGACCGTCAAAGGCTTGCCTTCAAATAGGTCGCATAGATAATCGGCTGTCGCTTCGCCCTCAACCGTAAGGTTAGTCCCCAGGATCAACTCCTGAACGCTTCGCTCGGAAACGACCTGCAACAACCGTTCGACCCCCAACTGATCTGGGCCGATGCCATCGAGCGGGGACAAGTGTCCCATTAGCACAAAGTAGTAGCCGGTATAGGCTCCTGCCTGCTCAATGGTATCCAGGTCTGCGGGAGTCTCTACGACACATAGTAAGGTTTCGTCGCGTTTGCCTGACTCGCAGATACTGCACAGCGCCTGCTCACTGAAATTGTTACAACGCTGGCAGTGTTTTACGCTCGACACCGCGTCCCTCAGGGCGTCAGCTAAAATCTGCCCACCCTCGCGGTCCCGTTCAAGCAGGTGGAAAGCCATCCGTTGAGCGGTCCTCGGCCCGACCCCAGGCAGACGACGCAACGCCTGCTTAAGTTGATCTATGGCATGGCCGTCAGCCATTGAGGCCAGGCAGGTTCAAGCCTGGGATATTCATCCCCGCGGCCAATCCACCCATTTTTTCCTGAGTTGTTTTCTCAACCCGGCGAACTGCATCATTCACGGCAGCCGCCACGAGGTCCTCCAGAACCTCTTTGTCGTCACTAAACAGGCCGTCATCTATCTTTACCCGGCGGATATCATGCCGGCAAGTCATTATCACTTCGACCATACCGCCGCCGGCGACGCCGGTGACTTCAATATGTGCAAGCTCTTCCTGCGCGCTCTTCAGTTGCTCCTGCATCTCCTGAGCCTGTTTCATGATATTACCCAAAGGTCCTTTCATTCAGCTCTCCTTATGTTGTTTACCGGGGCGGACCGAGTCCGGAACCACGGTTGCATCGAACCGCTCCATAATATCCTTGACCATCGGATCCTCCATTAACGTCTGATAGACCTCGGCCTTTTCCTCGGAATCATGGCGGGCCCGGTTCTGGGTCGGGGTCTCAGGTGAATCTTCACTCCCGTCGATCAGTTTTAACTTGACTGGCGAGCCATTGAACTGGCTAAACGCATTCTCTAAAGAGGCCTGACGGGAGGGACTATGCAGTTTGGCAAGATTGGGTTTCAGCGACACGATCAACACCTTTTTTTGAGGATCGTAGCTCTGCGGCGAGAGATTCATGGCAAATTCCCGACTCACGCCTTTTAACCCTGAGTCGTCGACGAACGTAGCCCACAGGTCGGGGTCGGCCAGGTCGGTTTCTGGTGAGGACGCCGGACTCTGGAGTGAAGCGGGTTCAGCCGGGGGGGCTGAATCTGCTGAAGCGCCAGTCGCGCGAACTGAGGCCGCACCTGAGACCACACCTTGGCCTTGAGTTCGCTGCTTGCGAACCGGTGCCGTTGGGGCCTTTTGGGCAGGTGCTTCACCACTCGACCCTGCCCCGCCTTCACCCGCCGGGTGGAAGGTCAGCATCCGCAACAAAGTCATTTCAAAGCCCGATACCGGATCTGGCGCAAGCAGCATGTCTCGTTTACCTAACATGCCAATCTGGTAGTACAACTGCACATCTTCCTTAGTCATCGCACTGGCAAGATGCACCACCAAATCTGAATCCGCCTGCTTGGCTGACGCTGCCTCGGGTAAAATCTGGTAGAGCGAGACGTCGTGCAGCACCAATAACAGGTCATCAAGGGCCGCCATGTAATCAATCGCGCGGGACGCCATTTGCGCCACAGTATCAATCAGTGTCGACCCATCAGCCGCCGCCAGTGCGCGTAATATCGTATCAACCTGTTGTTGCTCGATCATACCGAGCATCTCGCGTACTTCGGCGCCGGTAACCCGGCCGTTACCAAAGACAATCCCCTGATCCAATAAACTTAAGGCATCGCGCATGCTGCCAGATGCCGCCCTGGCCAAGGTTGCCAGTCCCACTTCATCGACCTCCAGGTCCTCTGCGTTGGCTATCTTGTGCAGTTGGCCGGTAATTTCTTCGGGCTTCAGCACGCGCAGATTGAACTGCAAACAGCGTGAGAGAATCGTTGGCGGCAGTTTCTGCGGGTCGGTGGTGGCCAACAGAAACTTTACATGTGACGGAGGTTCTTCAAGCGTCTTAAGTAAGGCGTTGAAGCTGTGCCCGGACAACATATGCACCTCGTCAATCAGATAGACCTTATAGCGGCCCAGGGTCGGGGCGTACTGCACGTTGTCCAGGATTTCTCGGGTATCGTCGATTCGAGTCCTCGAGGCGGCATCGATTTCAAGCAAATCTATATAGCGACCTTCGTCAACGCCGGTGCACGCCGGGCACGACCCACAGGGCTCAGCGCAGGGCGCCTGCTCACAATTGAGCGCTTTGGCCAGCAGTCGTGCCAGCGTGGTTTTTCCGACACCTCGGGTGCCAGTAAAGAGAAAGGCATGATGAACCCGGTTCTGCTCCAATGCCGTGGTCAGGGCTCCCACCACATGAGCCTGGCCAACAACGTCGGTGAACCGCCGAGGTCGCCACTTTCGGGCAAGCGCCTGGTAACTCATGAGAACTTGATTGAAAAGTAGAAACGCATCCGTGCCCCTGACGCTTGATGGTTGCCTCGTATCTGCTTGGAGACGGCGCCAGCCAGCCTGACCCCAGCACCCGATTCGGATGCTACGGCTGCTTCCTTCCGGACCTGACCGGGTTCACAACCTTCCGCCACCGGGGAGACCGACCGCCGCCGCCATATCGATTTACACCAGGCGTTGATCCCGGCATGCCCACAATTTTAACACCGGGCCAAGCCATTACAGGCAATTGTCTGTCAGGCCCTTAGAG
The DNA here is from genome assembly GCA_018698075.1 of Acidiferrobacteraceae bacterium. Classification (GTDB taxonomy): domain Bacteria; phylum Pseudomonadota; class Gammaproteobacteria; order Arenicellales; family UBA868; genus UBA868. The sequence goes on along the minus strand of JABINT010000150.1, from coordinate 9,915 downwards.
TTTTCGCATCAGGCAGAATTTTCCGTCGGGCTCTGCGGCTTCAAAATAGGGCTTGTCGACAAGTTTTTCGACAATAATGATCCCGCCGGCTTCGAGTGCCGCGATGTGCTGGGCGAAACCGGCATCAGCCCACAGATGGGTATGAATCGTGCAGGCGAATACAGCTCCACTACGAAGCACTCGGAAAATCTCATTCAGTGCCCCGGGGCCGACATGGCCGTGGGTGAAGGTGCCGCAGGATATCCCCGCATCATAGATGGCATCAGCAATACCCAATGTTCCCTCGAGATCAGACTCAAGTAACTCATGGTAAATATCTTTTTCAGCCGCCCCCGCCAGCATCTGGGGGGAAAAATCCAGCCCATCGATGGAACTGAATCCAAGAGTCGTCAGGCGTTCCCCAACCAGCCCTGTACCACATCCCACATCCAGAATTCGAGCAGCGCGATCCTCAAGCACCTCATCGAGCATTGCAGCAATGTGTGCGGGTGCGATATATCCCAGCCCATTCTCCAGGTGAGAATCGTAGGTCCCGGCCCAATCGCGATACAACGCCCGGGCCTGGTCGGGGCTCTTGAGGCCATACGCCCGTGCCAGAAGCGTCTCAGACGATTGCGAGGCGATATCGCTTTCTTTCGAATCCTCAGGCACGGTTTTTCCCAAAAGCGCTAGACCCCATCCTAAACCCACGCAATGAGCGGCAACAAAGCCGCGCTAAACCCACTGATGGTTGAGAAAATCGGAACGCCCATGAAGGCTAACAGGATCAGAGCCAACAAAGCAAAATTGCCATAGCGCCCATTGTAATAACGATAAGCCTGGGACAAAGCGCGAGGGAGCAGGTAAGGAAGAATGTAGTGTCCATCGAGCGCGCCGACGGGCAATAAGTTAAACATCATTAACAACAGATTAATTTGCGCAAGATAGATGAAAAACAGGCGAGGACCCGGACTGGAAAGATCCACCCACCCCCAATCCAACAATATGAGATAAGCATTGATACTGATAATAGCCAACAATAAATTCATGGCAGGCCCGGCAGCAGCCACCAGCAAGTCGGCGTAGCGCGAGGTAAATCGGCGAGGGTCGGTCGGCACAGGTTTGGCATAGCCAAAGCCGATAAAAACCACCATCAACAGGCCCATAGGGTCAATGTGGGCCAGCGGGTTAATGGTCAAACGCCCGGCACGACGAGCAGTGTCATCGCCGAATCGAAGTGCAACAAAAGCGTGGCCGAACTCATGGAACGACAAGGACACAACCAGCGCCACAAGAATTACTATGAACAGAACCCACTGCCCCTGGGCAAGTAAAGGAATCAACTGATCACCATTGGCAATTCAAAAACCATCGTGATGCGTTGTTGCTCATCTGGATCAGGTTGCACAGCGACCTGCAGGTTAATCATGAATGACAGAAGGATACATGAAAAATGAGTTTAAGACGGCTCACTCGGGCGATACGTCTGATCCAACGGTCCATTTTATAGCCCGCCTTGGTGATCGAACTGGGTTTGACCCGCTTCGGAAGCTTCAACCTGATACGGGCGTTTTGAAAAACGGGGTTTGCTACGAGGCTTTGTCCGTGTATGGTTGCCCTTTCCCATTTTTGCATAGATCGATATGACTCAGCCCTGCATTATTACCGTTGCCATTACTGGTGCAGTCCCCAGAAAAAAGGACAATCCTGCTGTGCCGATCAGTACCGCCGAGCAGGTGGAATCGACTCACGCTGCCTTTGAAGCCGGCGCGAGTCTGGTGCATATCCATGTCCGTGACGAGCAAGAGAGCCCCTCCTCGGATCCACAACGTTTTGCCCTCGTGCAAGAGGGGATCAAAAAGCACTGCCCTGGAATCATCATTCAGTTTTCCACTGGTGGACGTGGCCGTGAGGCTGACCAGCGCGGTTCCATGCTGCACCTTGCGCCCGACATGGCCTCTCTGGCAACCGGTTCGGTGAATTTTCCTGGGATGATTTATGAGAACCACCCGGAACTCATTGATCAACTGGCTGGCAATATGCTGAAGCACCACATCAAACCGGAGGTCGAAGTCTTCGATCTGTCGATGCTTTACTCGGCCGCTGCGCTGGTGGAACGGGGCCTGATCAAAGCCCCGGTTCACGTGCAGTTTGTGATGGGAGTGCCAAACGCCCTGCCACCACGACGAGAGATTCTTGACTTCGAACTTGCCCAACTATCGACTGTCATGCCGGATGCAACCTGGACTGCGGCGGGGGTTGGCCGCGGGCAACTCGAGGTTAATCACTGGGCGTTGGAGATGGGCGGCCACTGCAGAACAGGGCTTGAAGATAATCTGCGTTTTGATAAGTCGCGCCTCGCCCAAAGCAACGCCGAACTTGTCGAGCGCGTGGCGACCCTGTGTTCCGATTACGATCGGCATCCAGCAAGCCCGGTAGAAGCCCGCCAGATTCTCGGACTGCAATCCTGATCTCAGACTAATCGGAGGTCCGCAATCAAAGGCAGATGATCCGAAGCCTGTCGTGCGAGGCTCAGTCGTGAAGGCAGCAAGCTATCGATTTCCAGGGCGCCGCGCACATAAAGGCTGTCCAGTGGCCGTACCGGCGCGTAAGCTGGAAAGGTACGCGGCATTCGCCCGGTGCCAAAAAATCCTGCCGGATGCATTACCTGGCGCCCTAAAGTGCCCCAAATGTCATTGAGATCACCAGCAACGAGGGTGGGCGTGTCGTCGGCGATTCGGACAAAGGTCGAATGACCTAGCATTTTCTTTAACTGCATCCTTCGCTCGATTCCCGACAGGCCCAGGTGCAGATTAAACAGATGCAGGGTGCGACTTCGAGCCTCACCCGGGGCGTTATCATCTAATGATACCCGTGCTCGAGCATGAAGGGCGCTGCGACGCTTTTTTGGGCCAATGGTCAGATCAATATTGTCGCTGTCAAGCAGTGGCCAACGGCTAAGGATCGCATTACCGTAACCGTGGCCGGTTCGAGCCTTCACATTCGCCACCCAAAGCCGATGATTCAATCCAATCGCCTCGCCCAGCACATCAACCTGACGAATATTCGCAGACGACCTGCTATATCGGACCACTTCTTGCAAAAGGACGATATCCGGGCGGTAATGATTTATCACTTCGACAATACGCGGCAGATCGTAGCGCCGATCGATTCCGCCAATACACTTATGAATGTTGTAAATCACCAGTCGAATTTTCACGGTACAATCAACTCCTGTATATCGCCCTTACAGGTCTCCAGCGTGATCCTAAGGGCCTACCAGTCTACCTCCCGCACCTTTGATCAACAAACCGTCAGCCCCATGATCCGCCTTGTGCTGCCCCATCTCGTTCACAAGCTTGCCGCGTTAATAACTGCGGCCCTGCTAGCACTTTTTTGCACCTCGACAGTTGCCAGCAGTATCGTCATGGCCCCGTTCCAATCCCACTACTCTGTCGACTACTCTGGCTTTAGGGCATCACGGGTAGTATCCCTGGAACGCACCGGGTCTGACTATATTCTGCGTTCAACGACCAAGCTTAAAGGTTTTGCCCGGTTGTCGGGGTTTGGCCCGGTTTACGAGGTTTCGCGGTTCGAAATGCACGATGGCGTTATCCGCCCCCTGCTCTATACCGTTGGCGACGGCCAGAACAAACACAAGCGTGATATCCGTATTGAATTCGATTGGAAGACCGGGCTCAGCCGAGGGTTCGCCAAAAATAAAGAGCAGACTTTTCCGCTTGAGTCAGGCATGCAGGATCCGCTTACCTTTGAACTGATGGCTCGCCTCGAATTCTCGCGGGGTCAACGGGCACCGCACTATCTTGTGCACGAGGGCCATCGAATTCGTGACTACGTATTTGTTGAGCAAGAGCCTGAGACACTTGAGATTGCCGGGCAATCTGTTGCGACCATGAGATTCTTTATTGACCGGAGCAGTTCGCGCGAGCTGTATTACTGGTTTGCATCGAAACCACATTTCACATCGATCCAATTGCGCCAGGAACACAACGGTAAGGTAAAGGCGACCGTGATACTCAGCCACAGCACAATGCTTGAGTGACTGGGAAAAGACTAAGTGATGCCCAGCGGCGGCACAAGGTCAATAAACGCCTGGATTGGTGCCCGTGCCCGCCGTGCCCGCTGGCAGCAGACATATTCGGTATTCTTGAGGTCGGCGTCACGAACCGAAATATAATGAAGCCGATTGTCATTGCCGCGCTCAGACCAGGGAACTACTCCGATGCCTAAACCGGCAGCCACGGCCTCGCGTATCCCTTCCCGACTGCCGATCTCCATCACATTTTCAAGCACGAGGCCGGAATCGCTGACCGCCTTTTCAAAAATCGCACGAGTAGTGGACCCTTTCTCCCGCAATACCAGCGCCTGCCCGACGATCTCCCGCAGACTCACACTGCGCCGCGCGCCGAATGGATGTGCCAGCGGTGCCAGAATAACCAGATGATCACTTGCCAGTGGCGCTGCGACCAGCCGATCGCCAGGCGTAATATTCGGTAAGACCGCAATATCATATTCGCCACGCCGCAGGCCCGTGAGCACGTTTTGGGAATTGCCAAAGGCCAGGGAAAGCGTAACACCCGGGTAGCGCCGGGCGAAACCCGCGAGCAACGGCAGTACATGATAGGGCGCATCGGCCCCTACCTTGAGCTCACCAGTAACCAAGCCATAGGCTGATACCAGTAGGTTGTCTATCTGTGCGTAAGTCTCAAACAGGCTCGTCGTATGCTGAAATAGCGCGCGGACCCATGGGCCTGCGCAAAGACCTACACATTCAAGCCTTGACCCAGGAGCCGTATATCCGAGACCGCTGGCATGAAGTGCACGGCAAAAATCCGGACCAATCCGATGTAGATCGGATGTTTGCAGATTTTGTGCCGATGCAGCTTGATTGCCTGCGTAATTACACCACCTTGCTGCCACATGTAGCCGAAGTGACCCAGGACCTGCAAAAACAAGGGGTTCGGATCGGTAGTTCAACTGGTTTCGTACGCAGCATGGTCGATATTCTGGAGGCGGACGCCAAAACCCAGGGCTATGTTCCGGATGCATCGGCGGCTGGAGACGAAGTGGTAAACGGCGCCCGACCCAAGCCATTCATGGTGTATCGAAATCTGGAGCTGATGGACGTGCACCCGGTCCAATCCGTCGTTAAGGTTGATGACACAGTCTCAGGAATTGGCGAAGCACTCGAGGCAGGATGCTGGGGCGTAGGCATCGCTCGTTACAGCAACTACATCGATGTTGATTCCCTTGAGCAGGGTGAGCAACTCGCCGGGGATGACCTGCAGCGCCGGCTCAACCTGACCCGGGAAAAACTGCGTCAGGGCGGAGCACACTACGTCATTGATACCTTCGACCAGCTCCCCGAGGTTATAGAAGACGTAAACATCCGCCTGGGTCGTGGCGAACGGCCGTAACAACAACTCACTGAGTTAGTTCCACTTTGCAAGAAAGCTCTCGCGGGGTGGGACTCAACCTCTGTTTAGTTTCCACTGGCGTTCAGTTGGCAACATCCTTGGATCACAAACCGTTGTCTATCAGGCTCGCCATTTGTTCACCGATCTGCACGGGGGAACGAACGATCGTAGCCCCGGCACAAGCCAAAGCATTCATCTTAGACTCGGCAGTGCCGGTGCCATAATGCATGATAGTGCCCGCGTGGCCTATGCGGCGACCAACAGGAACCGACTGCCCGGCAATGTAAGCAACCACTGGCTTGGAGTCTTCGATATCGGCCAGATAAGCGGCAGCGGTTTCCTCTGAACTGCCGCCAACCTCCCCTATGAGGATAATGCCGTCGGTCTGTGGATCCGCGTTGAATCGTTCAATGCAATCCACGAATGAGAGACCAAAAACCGGATCTGCACCGATACCAACACAAGTCGACTGGCCAAGGCCATTACGAGTCGTCTGTTCAACCGCCTCGTAGGTTAGCGTGCTGGATCGCGAGACGATACCGACACGGCCAGCCAGGAAGATGCCCTGCGGCATTATCCCAAGAGTGCACTGCCCCGGCACAGCGATGCCTGGGGTATTGGGGCCCACCAACACCGTATTTGAGCTCTTAAGTTGTGAACGAACCCGAACCATATCTAGTATAGGAATTCGTTCTGTGACGCAGACCACCAGGCCAATGCCTGCATTGATGGCTTCTTCAATCGCATCGGCTGCATTCGCAGGCGGCACAAAAATCACGCTGGCTGTGGCTCCAGTCTCACTGACCGCGTCATCGATCCGATCAAAAACCGGGATACCCAAGTGACTCGTGCCCCCTTTCCCCATGCGCACGCCGGCGACAACCCGGGTGCCAGTGGCTAACGCCCGCTCGGCATGAAAGGAACCTTGTCGGCCGGTAATACCCTGGAAAATTACACGGGTCGCACTATCAACAAGTATGCTCATCGCCCGCGATGCCCCAAAGTGTTAAACCAACGGCCAATCTGGCCGGTGATTGCACCACGAGACTTTGGGCGATCTGGCGTAGCGGCTAACTCAACGGCCATTTTTGCCGCAGATGCCAGATCCGGCGAAAAATGAATCGGCAAACCTGATCGCTCAAGGCGGGAAATCGCCAACTGCGCATTGGTGCCCGCGAGGCGCGCGACAACATCCACGGTTATCGGTTTTTCAAGGTGCGCGAGCAGTAGACCATCGGCAATCGTATCGCAGCGCATAATGCCGGCTCCGAAAATATTCAGCAGCAAACAGCGTACACGCGAGTCTGTCAACGCTAACAGAAATGCCTGTTTGACTCGGCTAGCTTCAAGTACAGGGGGCACATCGAGAAAGTTCGCAGGCTTGCCACCAAGGTCAACAACGGCGTCGAGGGTCGCCATAGCCAGTCCCGCGCCGCTGGAAAATGTACCCACGTTGCCATCCAAACGAATGTAATTAAAACCGTAACGTGAAGCAGACTCCTCCATAGCGTCGGTTTCAGCCCGCGAGCCGAGTGAAGCCATCTTTGGCTGACGAAACAACGCATTGTTATCCACAGCCATTCGTCCATCCAGTGCTATCAACCGACCGTTTTCCTGTATGCCGAGCGGATTTATCTCAATCAGTGAAAGGTCGTGAGTCACAAACAGCTGGTGCATACGTTGAAGGATATCGGCAAAAATAGTACAAGAGGCTTGCTCAAGCCCCAGTGCCGAACCTATTCGCACGCCAACTTTCTCGGCAATCCCAGAACCCGATCCCAGCAGTGTCTTGATGAGGCTTTCAGGGGCATAGCGAACCTGTTCTTCGATGCTCTCCCCACCGCGGGTGGTCGCCAAGCAGACAATTTCTCCAGACTCACCATCGACCAGCAGTGCAACAAACAATTCCCCCTGGGTCTTTACTTGGGGTTCAATGTATACCGCGCTGACGCATTGACCAGCGGCCCCCGTCTGCGGGGTAACCAGGGTTGCGCCCAACATCGAAGCGGCGGCGTATTGAACATCGTCCAGTGAGTCCGAAAAGCGAATTCCTCCAGAGCGGGGCGCATCACTAAAACTGCCTTGAGCACGGCCTCCCGCATAAATTTGTGCCTTGACCGCCCAAGGGCCGCACCCCAGCTCCTGGGCAATCTCTCGGGCCTGAACCCCTGTGATCGCGACAGACCCGGGCAGCACCGGGATACCCCACTGGCGCATAAGATCCTTAGCCTGATACTCAAAAAGGTACATGACGATTCAACACAGGTGCCGAGCGACCGGACCTGCAAAAATCTGGATGGTCACAGCGAAGCTTCACTGTCGACAATGAGCACTAATTTCCCGAAGTGTCCAGACGATTCCATCAATCTGTGAGCCTCGACAACCTTCTCCAAGGGGAATACCTTGTGTACCAGGGGAATTATCTTCTCATCGGAAAACAATCCCAGTGTCTCACTCGCAAAACGGCTGATAATGGCCGCCTTTTCGTCAACCGGCCTTGGGCGCAGGACCGAGCCTGCAATCTTCTGCCGTTTTACCATCAGTTGCGCAAGGTTGAGATCGCTTTTTGCCCCGCCCATCACACCAATCAGCATCAAAGTGCCATTCACAGCAAGAGATTTGAGGTTCGCATGCAGGTATGCCGCGCCAATGTGATCGAGAATAACGTCTACCCCACGACCGTCCGTCAGCTTCGCTACCTCTTCTTGGAAGTCCTGTTGCTGATAATCGATGACAAGATCCACGCCGAGATCTCTTACCCGCTGGACTTTCGTTGTCGACGCGGTTACCAGAATCGTCACTGACGGTGCGAGCACGCGGCACAACTGGATAGCGGCCGTATTCACTCCGCCGCCGCCGCCATGAAGCAACACTTGCTGCCCACCAACAAGTCCGGGAAATTGAAAGAGATTAAGATGGGCCGTGATGTAGGTCTCGCTTACGCAAGCAGCCTTCTCCCAGCTCATACTTTCTGGAATTCGCATTAAGTGCCCAGGCCAGGCAACCGAAAACTCAGCGTAGGCTCCACCACCCACCAGGCCCATCACGCGGTCCCCACAACGCCACTGATCTACCCCGTCCCCAAGGGCCGCAACTGTACCCGCGATTTCCAGCCCCAGGATATTTGAGTCCCCCGGTGGAGGTGGATAATTGCCCTGGCGCTGGATCACGTCCGGCCGGTTAACGCTGGTGGCGGCCACTCGTACCAATACCTGCCCTGGCCCGGGGGTCGGCTCAGGAACGGATGCCACCCGCATGACTTCAGGGCCGCCAAAGCTATCATTGACAATTGCTTTCATCAGGTTCGACTCCGCCTTTCGCGATACTCCAAGTGAAGTCCACTCTTGCCAGAACAGAACTGGCTTAGGCTACTGGCGTCCTACTCTACGATCGCTGACTGGATATAGGACTTGGGCACCGGGTAGCAACATGCGTCGCCCCCTAGTACGCTCAACTACTGGTATACATTATACGCAGAAATTAAAACCCTGAACCTCACTTTATAGCCTAAGTTAACATGCGATCGGTGGGTTCCCACCTTGGCAATGAAAAATAGTTTTCCTGAGGAATAAAAAATGAAAGCCTACAAGAACACCAAATTCCTCGATAGCCCGGATGCACGGCTATTGCGCATCGTTGCCGAATTTGTTGAACCCGCTGCGCGGTTTGGCCGAAACGAAATCGAAGACACTATCGTGTTCATGGGTTCGGCCCGAGCCCCTGAACCTGTTGATGGCGCCAAAGCTGGACCAGCGCCCAATGATGATACCCAGGTGAAACACTGGAAGGCGATGGCCCGCTACTACCAGGATTGCCGTGAATTGGCCAAAAGGATCACCAACTGGTCTAAGAACCTGCCCGAAGGCCATCGGCGTTTTGTGGTCTGCTCTGGCGGCGGTCCAGGCATCATGGAAGCCGCTAACCGGGGTGCCTCGGACGCCGACGGGATCAACATCGGCCTTGGAATCTCCTTGCCGAACGAACAAGGGAACAATCCCCACATCACCCGTGAGCTGTCACTGGAGTTTCATTATTTTTTCATGCGCAAATTTTGGTTTGCCTACATGGCAAAGGCCGTGGTGTTCTTTCCTGGCGGCTTTGGCACTATGGACGAGCTTTTTGAAATACTTACTCTCCTGCAGACTGGCAAAATCCGCAAGCACCTGCCTCTGGTCCTTTTTGGTACCGACTACTGGAAACGCGCGGTCGATTTCGAGATGCTGATTGAATATGGCACCATAAACAGAAGCGATCTGGAACTGTTTTTGATGACTGATTCGGTTGATGTCGCCTTCGACTACCTGACCGAACAGTTGTCACGGTACGGCGTAAAAGAACATGGCGCCACGCTTTGAAATTCTGCGAGCAGCGCTGGGCTGGGGCTTTGCAACAACCACTTCTCTGTAAGGGACCAGGTGCAAACGCCTATTGAGCTACGGTTGCCACCCGCGCGCAAAGATAAAACCCTACGCCGTTGTCAGTTTCGGTTACTTTCGAT
>JABINT010000148.1 GCA_018698075.1 Acidiferrobacteraceae bacterium | reverse complement strand
TCATCGGGCCAGCACCAAACCTCTTAAATACGGCGAGCCGGTCTTTTTGTGCTTTTGCGGGATGACCAATTTTCACCGCTTTAAGCTGGGATTCGATCGTACCTTCTGGCTGGGGGAAATTGCCGATCGATCGCAGGAGGCCGCCTACCAGACTGCGGTAGATAGTCAGGCCGCAGCACTTGCGGTTCTTGGTCCCGGAGTCTGCGCAGAAGATGTGCACAGCGCTTATGCACAAGTGATCCAATCTGCGGGGTACGAGTACCCTTTCCGTTGCGGTCGGGCCACGGGTTTCAGTTTTCTTGAGCGCCCGCAACTGGTCTTTGGTGACAAGACGGTACTGCAACCGGGAATGGTATTTGCGGTAGATGGCTCGGTAACCGTGCCGGGCAAATTCCGCGCCCAGGTCGGCGATAGCTTTATCATTACCGAGGATGGGTATGAGCAGATCACCTTCCACCCCAAAGCACTTGCAGACGTTATCGTCTGATCAGAGGAACAAGCATGTTTCAATCCGGTGACAAGGTGGTATCGAAAAAGCGCAGGCCACAAATCGATGCAGGCAAGCACTGGCGGGCAAAGCTGGGCTTCATTCTGATGTCCCCAGACCTGGCTGCAGAATCGGATTTTTTTGCCATGGCACCCGAAGGGGTGGCTGTACACATTACACGGCTTAAGACGGACGACTACACGACCAACGAGACCTTGTCCCGACACATAGAGGCCATGGCCGATGCGGCGGCACGTATCCAGCCGGATACCAAGCCCAATGTGATCAGCTACAGCTGCACCAGCGGCTCTATTGTGATTGGCGAGGAGCGGATCATGGTTGAGATCAAAAAAGGCGCTCCATATGCGCAACCCATGACGCTGGTGACGGGCGTAATCGATGCATTGCGTGAACTCAAAGCCAAAAAGATCGTCGTCGGTACACCTTACCTTGATGAAATCAATACCGCAGAAGCCGAGTTTCTTCTCGCCAAGGGTTTTGAGGTGCTGGACATACAGGGGCTAAACCTTGAGACCGGAATCGAGTTCGGTCAAGTCACGCCGCAGTACTGGAAGCGCTTTGCTCTTGAGATCGACTGTGCTGATGCCGATGCGATCTTTCTCAGCTGCGGAGGTATCCGCTCAGCCGAGGTCGCACAGGAAATTGAAACCGTGGTGGGTAAGCCCGTGATTACAAGCAACCAGGCACAGATGTGGAGCTGTCTGCGCCGTGCCGGCATCACCGACACGATTGAGGGGTTCGGTCAGATTTTTTCAAAGCCTGGTGCCACACTCTTACCAAGCCCCTAGCACCTTGCAAACCGTCTTGCTGCGGCTATAGAGGAGTTGACTCAAGTCCTAATAAATTCGGTGATATCTTCCGATTGCATCACGTGACAATAGATCATATAGTCGACCCATTTTTCTACTAGAGCAATTCCAGCATCGTAGCGGCGTCGCTGACTTCAAATTTTCGTGGCTCCTCAATATTCAAATGGGTAACAACCGCATCATCCACAATCATGGCGTAGCGGCCTGAACGCTCACCAAAGCCGGCCGCACTCAGATCTGCCTGGCGGCCCATACCACGGGTGAATGCACCGTTACCATCAGCGATCATCGATACTTTATCTACGGCGCCTTGTGCCTTACCCCAGGCATTCATTACCCAAACGTCATTCACGGACAGGCAGACGATCTCATCAATACCTTTGTCCCGAAACTCCCCGGCCAACTCAATAAACCCGGGCAAATGTTTAGCAGAGCAAGTGGGTGTAAAGGCGCCAGGCAATGCAAAAAGCACCACCTTTCGCCCCGAAAACAGTTCTTCTGACTGAATCGGCTCCGGGGTTGATTCACCCATTTTGTGTAAAGTCGATGTTGGAATTCGATCGCCTACTGATATCGCCATAGCTCCCTCTTTTTTCGGTTTTTGCTGATCAATGAACTTAAGTAAATCCTGGCCCACTACCGTCGTACAGTCGCGCAAAAAGACTGTCACAGGCGCATGATACTACGGTTATCTTCCCGCGATAGCACCCAGTGCTGCGCTCGCCAGACGTGCTGCGGGTGGATCCGCGCGACTGGTCAGCAATACCGGCACCGACCCGCCGAGCACAATGCCGGCCGCGCAGGCACTCATAAGATAAACCATCATTTTGAACAACGCGTTGCCGGCCTCAATGGTTGGCACAACCACGATATCTGCGTTACCGGCTACCGGGTGTTCAATACCCTTCATCCGGGCCGCCGCAACGGACACAATATTGTCAAAAGCGAGCGGGCCAAAAACATCGGCCTGCAATTCGGTTGCGCCAAAATGCGCGGTGATCTCTTGGCACTGCCCGGTAACCGGCATAGCATCGCTGACGGTTTCGGATGCCCCAAGCAGTGCAACCCGAGGCCTTTGCTGCCCAAGTTTGTGCGCCAAGGCAACAGCGTTTTCAATAATCGCTAACCGGGTGGGAATGTTTGGTGCAACGTTCACGGCACAATCGGTGAGCATGATCGCCTCGTCAGTATCCGGCAAAGTCATATGAAAAACATGCGATAGGCGCTGCTTGCCCCTGATTCCGGTATCCTTTGCCAGTAACGGACGCATGAAAGTATCCGAGTGGATATGGCCTTTCATGACCATCTGCACTGCACCAGAGCGGGCCAGTGCCGCTCCCTCTTTTGCTGATCGCTCTTCGCTGGCCCCCTCGACGATTTGCAGATCTTCGATATCCCAGCCAATT
>JABINT010000137.1 GCA_018698075.1 Acidiferrobacteraceae bacterium | reverse complement strand
TCATGAGCTGAATGCGAATCGCCCGTAATCGAGTCAACAAAACCAATATTGTCGATGGTGGTTCGTTCGCGGGCGGCCAGGTCGGCTACCGCCTCTTCCAGAGTTTCGCGGGTACTGTCGATCACACAGGTTGGACAGGGCAACCCGTCGGTATGGTCGATTACCAGTGCCAGTGCGTGCTGGCGTTTGCGGGATACCAGGGAGAATTCCAGCGGCAGGCTAGGGCCGTAGTACATTTGCCAGTCACCTGTCACATGTGGTGCAAGATCATCGAGATCCCAGATCAAAGAGCCAAAACCGATGACAGCCAGTCGAGTCATAAGTTAGCAGGATCAAAGCAGATTGACCCCCCGACTTTGATGCGGTATTGACGTTTGTATACGGACACTCGTGCTATCTTATCTGTTCAATGGGTTTCAGAGTATGGTTTAGATCCAAATTTGGGTTCCCGCCACGACTTCTTACTTTTTAGACATGCGCAACAGTTTCACTCCAACCTTTAACGAATTACCTGATGAGTTGCCCGTGTTTCCATTGCCCGGGGCAGTGATTCTGCCCAATGGCCAACTGCCGCTCAACATTTTTGAAAAGCGCTACCTGAATATGGTGTTTGACGCACTGGCTGACTCTCGACTGATTGGAATGGTGCAGCCTCGGGAGGACAATAACGTGAATCTTCCGGAACTCTATAGCACCGGTTGCGCAGGGCGGATTGTCAGTTTTAGTGAGACTCGGGACAACCGGCTGTTGATAGTACTGGCCGGAGTGTGCCGCTTCGATATTCAGGAAGAATGCGACCCGGTCAGGGGTTATCGTCGTTTCCGGGTGTCATGGGATCGCTTCGCCAATGATTTGGCCCAGGAAGACCTGGAGATTGATTGCGCTGCGCTTTTGACCTCGGCACGGCGTTTTACCGAGAGCCATAAACTCTCGGTCGACTGGAGTGCGCTGGATACCCTTGCCTTGCCAGAACTGGTTGATACCCTGGCCAGCAGCCTGCCGTTCTCTTCAGAAGAAAAGCAGGGCTTGGTCGAGGAAGTCGTTATCGGGGACCGTTTGGAACTTCTGACAGCGCTGTGCGAGTTCGGCGCTATCGATGGGGCCGAAGAACCGACTCTGGCTCATTAGCTATTTCCCCGATCACCCCAAGCCCGCCCTGGGCCAGGGTGTTCCACTGCCGGTGCGAGAGTTTCTGGTCGAGTACCGGGTAAACAAACCGGGTTTCCCTCTCGGTATGATGCTCTAACAAGCCTTGCATCCTGGCGAGTCCAGACAGCTGGCACACCAGGGTACGCCGTTTTTTTTCGGCATTGAATATGGTGTCGATGATATCGACCAGCCGGGCTAGGGTTCGTTCAATAATTTTATGATCTCCTGATATCCGTGCAAGTTCTATGGGATCGATATCAGTATTGGCCCTCAGTAGGGGTAACACTTCGGTATCTTCAAAGACGCGATGACGGTCGAGAACTTGTGCAAACGCTGTGAAACTTGCGCGTGTCGCTCGTTCATCGAGGCGCGTTAGGTCTTCAAGGAAAACGATGTACGATTTTTTCAGTTGGTCATGGATCAGGTCATTCAGCTTGGTGAGTGAAGGAGTCATATCATCAGATCTCACACTGAAGTACGGTATGAGATTGGTGCTCAGGCTGCCAGGGATGCCAAGGTGCGGTGGTTCGGGCAATAAACCGGGATTTCCCCGAGCTTGCCCTGTTGCAGATCCCGTTGACAGATTTTCTGGCTCGCACAGGCTTTGCAGTGTTGAAGTTGCTGCTCTATTTTGTAGCCGTACTGATAGTGCAGATAGTATCTGGTGCTGATGCCCTTCACGCCAAGCATTTTTGATAGTGGCAGGCGGCCTAACTCTTGAGTCAGTTGGGTACGGTAGCGACAGCCTGCCTGGATGTTCAGGTGGATAGCCCGGGCCAGACGCGCGATTGTAATTGCCAGTGTGCCAGCCAGCGTGATGGCGAGGAAGAGGTTGATCAGGCTAAGGGTTTGCATACCGGTGTGAGCAAAGGGTGTGTGGTTGGCGCCTATTCTCTACCACATGATCCACACCTGTCCCTGATACAGGTCATTGCCCCGGTATAATCGCCTCGTCGCGCCCTACCGGGGGGTATCCGAATCCGGTATGCACACCTGTAGCCGGCCGTGGCTGACGCGAACCGCAAAGCAGGCAAGATCGATTTCAGCCGGCTCATCCATCGCGCGCCCATCGCGCAGGCAGAACCGACTGCCATGCAGCGGGCAGCGTACGGTTTCTCCATCCAGCGCACCCATCGATAGCGAAGCATCCTCGTGAGTGCAGGTATCAGCAACTGCCAATGGCGTACCGGCGACGTTGGCGATCAGAACTCTCTGGCTGGCGTCATCGATACGCCGCATACTCCCCGGTGGCAGATCGTCCAGTCGTCCGGCATCAACCCATGAAGCGGCTTCCCGCTTCAGTTCGTCAGAGTCCATCACTTGGTTCGCGGGTTGGGGTATCAATGACGGATCCTTCATGTGCAGCCGTTTCGGGTGAGAACCAGGCAAGCTGGTCATGCAGGCGTACAACGCTGCCGATAATCAGGAGCGTAGGCGCTTTAACTTTGGCAGCAAAGACAGTTTCGGCCAGCGTATCGAGAGTGCCGCTGATCACTTTTTGGTTCACTGTGGTTCCTTGCTGAATCAGTGCTGCGGGGGTGGTCGGCGCGAGTCCATGATTGATCATTTCCCGACAGATGGTATCCAGGCCAGTCAGTCCCATATAGACAACGACCGTTTGTGCGGGTTGACACAGCGCATCCCAATTAAGATCAACGCTGCCATCTTTAAGGTGTCCCGTCACGAAAAGACAGGATTGCGCGTGATCCCGATGGGTCAGTGGAATCCCGGCATAAGAAGCACAGCCCGCTGCAGCGGTAATGCCTGGAATGACCTGGAAAGGAATATCATGTGTCACCAGATCTTCGATTTCCTCACCACCACGCCCGAAGATAAACGGGTCACCACCTTTGAGGCGCAGCACGCGTTTGCCCTGGCGGGCCAGCGTCAGCAGTAGTTGATTGATATCCGGTTGGGCCACTGCGTGATTGGATTTTTCTTTGCCCACGTAGATCCGCTCGGCATCGCGGCGCACCAGGTCGACAATAGCCGGGGCCACCAGTCGGTCATACAGCACCACGTCGGCACGCTGCATTAGCCGTAGAGCTCTGAATGTCAGCAGGTCTGGATCTCCCGGGCCGGCGCCAACGAGGTAGACCTCGCCGCGGCTGTAGTCATTGTCCGACGTGACACTGATCATGCGTTCTAACTCTTTTTTTGCTTGGCGGTCTTTGCCTGCAAACACCAGTTCGGCCACGCGACCCTGGAAGACCTCCTCCCAGAAGGCGCGTCGCGCGTCGGCTTTGGCTAGTGCCGTTTTGACGCTATCGCGAAACTGTCCGGCGAGGCCTGCCAGGCGCCCATAAGCGGCGGGGATCAGGGTTTCCAGGCGTGCCTTGAGTAGTCGGGCAAGAACCGGTGAGGCGCCGCTGGTGCCAATTGCAATAATGACCGGTGAGCGATCGACGATAGAGGGCACGGTAAATGTGCAAAGGTCCGGTTGATCGACTACGTTGACCGGGATTTGTTTTGCCTGCGCAGTCTGTGACACTGCCTGGTTAACAGCACGATCGTCCGTGGCGGCAATGACAATCCGGGCATTTTCAAGTTGCGCCGGATCAAAGCATGTTGGAATCCATGTCAGTGTGCCGGCTGCGAAGTATGCTTGTAGCGTGGTTTCCAGTTGTGGAGCCACAACCGTTACCCGAGCTCCTGCGCGCAACAGCAGGTCTATTTTGCGCTCGGCGACCCTTCCCCCACCCACAACCAGGCAGGGTATGTCGCGCAGTTTGAGAAAGACTGGAAGGGCGTCCATGAATCAGAGTTTATTACGGGGCAGTGGTCATTGTGCGTGCCGCACTGGCTGGGTGCTATATCCAGATGGCAATACAAGCAAATTCCGCATCAGCGCCGGCATTTGCTTCGGCATTGTTTCCCCTCATGCTGATATAGGCTTTCACCCCAGGCAGCAGCCAAAATAAGGTTTGGTGTAATGCGTCCAATGCTCTGGCTGATTAAGGGTGCCGGTCAGGTCCCATGAGGAGAGCGCACCCAGAAAAATTGACAGCAGCTAGAATCCGGCCTTGGCGTAAAGCGCCTGCGCTCGCACTGGATCGTGTTCGATCCCACGACCCTGCTCAAGCATCTGTGCCAGCGCTACCATCGCCCCTTCGAGACCTTGAGTTCCCCCAGCCTCAAACCAGTGCACTGCCCGGGCGTCATCTTGCTCAACGCAGTCGCCATCCATATACATGAAGCCAAGGCCATGCAGGGCAAGGCCATACTCCTGGGCAGCCGCACGCTGCATCCACTTGTAGGCAAGCTGTTCGTTACGGACAAGGCCAAGACCATTCTGGTACATAATGGCCAGGCGATATTGAGCCTCGGCGCTGTCATTTTCAGCGAGCCCCGACAGCAGCTGCATTGCCCGGGAAAAATGCTTGGCTTCAAAGGCGGCAATGCCGCTGGCCAGTTGTAGTGCGATATCTTCAGGTGTATTCATGGTCTGGTGTATGGTTTTTCTGTTACAGGCCCGTTGTTTGGCCCAGATAGGAAGACCCAGTCTGCAAAGCGTAGCAGTACACTTGGCAAAGGACACTATCCAATTGGATATGGAAGCCTGCCCAGCTCACGACCTAGACTATCGGCTTCTAGGTGACTAAGCGGTGTGGGATTACTCCCACCGAGATAACGCAACAGCCTGCAAGATGCGCCAATACCTTCAGAAAATTGCCACCGGACCAGAACTCAGTAAGGATCTGTCCCGCGATGAGGCTCGTGCAGCAATGACCGAGATTCTGTCCGGTGGGGCCGACCCGGTCCAGGCGGCTATTTTTCTGATCGCACTGCGTATGAAGCGCGAAACCATGGCTGAAAACCAGGGAGTGCTCGATGCCTTGTTGGCCCATGCCAATCAGGCGAGCGCTAAAGTGGATGACGTGCTTGACCTGTCAGATCCTTTTGATGGATTTACCCGGGGCATGCCGGTGGCACCTTTCCTGCCCGCAGTGCTTGCGGCTTGCGGCATCGCGACGGTCAGCAATGGTGCTGAATCGATTGGTCCAAAATTTGGTGCCACCCATCGCAAAGTCTTGCGCAGCGCGGGTATCGATGTCGATCTGAGCCCGGATCAGGCAGCTGAACAAATCGCAGATCCGGCTGTCGGTTGGGCCTACGTCGACCAGAGGTTTTCTTGTCCATCATTACATGAACTTGCCGAACTGCGTACCCGCATTGTCAAGCGGCCGTGTCTTACCACCTTGGAAGTGCTGTTGGGGCCGGTGCGTGGTCGCAGCCGGACCCATTTATTGACCGGTTATGTGCACAAGCCCTATCCACCCGTTTACACAGCTCTTGCTCGTGAATCAGGTTATACCTCGGCGATGATTGTGCGTGGGGTCGAAGGTGGAGTGATTCCATCGCTTAATCAGCCGTCGAAACTTTTTGTTTACCAGGGGGATGAGTTGGACAAAGAAGTGCGACTCGACCCGTCGGATTACGGAATAAACGCGACGGTGCGCAGTGCGCCTCTGCCAAAGATAACCCCGGCCGGTGACGCTGATGACGAAATCATGACAGCGCTGGATCCGGATGCCTTGGCAGCCTCTTCAGCAAAGGCCGGGTTGCAGGGGTTAGCGGGGGTCGATGGGCCGGTCAGGGATAGCCTGGTCTACGGTGCCGCGCTGTGCCTATGCCAACTTGGCCTGGAGGCAAATGCCGCCAGTGCATCAGAGAAAGTCCGCTCAGTGCTGGATAGCGGTGAGGCCATGCGGCGATTCGAGGCGGTGATTCAGTAATCCGTGCGTCGCGCGCTGCGCTCCAATCCTCTTTTGTTCTCAATTATGGTGTCAATGATCGGCGACAGGATGATTTCCATTGCCAGGCCCATCTTGCCGCCGGGCACCACAATGGTATTTCGCCGTGAGATAAAAGAGTCATGAAGCATGGACAGCAGGTAGGTAAAATCCACACCGAACTTGTTCGGATCACGAAAACGGATCACGACGAAACTTTCATCAGGCGTTGGGATGTCTCGAGCGACAAAGGGGTTTGATGTGTCAACCGTTGGTACGCGCTGGAAGTTGATGTCAGTGCGAGAAAACTGGGGTGCGATGTAGTGCACATAGTCATGCATCCGCCGCAGAATGGTTTCAGTCACGGCTTCTGGTTCATAGCCACGGCTCGCTGTGTCTCGGTGAATTTTTTGAATCCACTCAAGATTCACAATAGGGACTACTCCCACCAGTAGGTCGACGTGCTGGGCGATATTGGCCTTGTCGTTCACTACGCCGCCGTGCAGGCCTTCATAGAAAAGCATGTCGGTGTCATCACCAATATCTTCCCAAGATGTAAAGGTCCCCGGCTTTTGTTTATAAGGCGCCGACTCTTCTTCGTTATGCAGGTAATAGCGTATTTTTCCGGTGCCGGTCTCACCATAATCCCGGAAAAGGCTCTCCAGTTTCTCAAAGTGATTTCCGTCTGGACCGAAGTGACTCAGGTTCTCGCCGCAAGCTTGTGCTTTGGCAACCTCGTCACGCATCTGGTAACGATCGAACTTGTGAAAACTGTCACCCTCGACTACGCATGCCTTAAGGTTTTCACGTAGAAAAATATGCTCCAGCGCAGTTTTAACGGTACTGGTACCGGCACCTGATGAGCCGGTCACGGCAATGACGGGGTTTCTAGTGGACATAAGTTTTTCTCCCCTGAGCCGGGTAGAGAACTGCCAGGCAACAGGTGTAACCGATTTAATAACTGCGACTATACGGGATAGGTATCATCAGAATAAGCAAATTTATTTTATTTCATAAATAAGGTTAAACTTATCGTTAGACTGGCCTGCTATTTCCTAGGTACAGCCCCAGGCCAGGGAGAGTCTATGCATATAACGATTCGGCAATTACAGGTATTTGAGGCGGTTGCCCGGCATCTGAGTTATACCCGCGCTGCAGAGGAACTGTATTTAACGCAGCCCGCAGTCTCTATGCAGATTAAGCAACTGGAAGGCTCGGCTGGGTTACCGCTGTTCGAGCAGATTGGCAAGAAGATTTACCTGACTCAGGCCGGTGAAACCATGTTGGTGCATGCTCGAACCATTATGCAGCACCTGGCCGTAGCCGGCGAGGAGATGAACGAACTTCTTGGCGTGGACTCTGGACGTTTGCGGATCGCTATTGCCTCTACCGTGAATTATTTTGCTACCCGACTGCTTGCGACTTTCGCTCGTGAACACCCTGCGGTGGAAATCTCTTTGGATGTGGCCAACCGCGAATCGCTTCTGGCCCGCCTTGACGAAAACGTACCTGACCTTGTGCTGATGGGTCAGCCCCCAAAGGACATGGATCTGGTATCTGAGTCGTTCATGGATAATCCGCTGATTGTGATCAGCGCCCTGAATCACCCGCTGGCTGGGCGTCGCAAAATTCTTTTGAGTGACCTGGCCCAGGAGAAATTCCTGGTTCGTGAGCCAGGATCAGGGACGCGGATTGCCATGGAGCGATGTTTTGCTGAAAACGATTTTGATTACCAAAAAGGGATAGAACTGACGGGTAACGAGGCGATTAAGCAGAGCGTCGAGGCAGGCTTGGGTTTGGCGATTGTTTCGGCCCATACGGTTGAGTTAGAACTCACCCTCAAGCGTCTCATTCAGTTGAATGTGCAGGGGTTTCCGATCATGCGCCGCTGGTATGTGGCGCACCGACGCGGCAAGCGCCTGTCACCGACAGCCGAGGCTTTTCGCAAGTTTGTCCTTGAGACCGGGGCCAAGGCCAGCTAAGAGCTACGCCTAGCGCTGACAAAGCATATAACCACTTTCTACCTGCAGATAAAGAAACGTAATGCCGCTTTGCGGTGTGCTAAAGGATAATTCAGCGACCTTATGGTTTGATTGACAGCACTCCCACGGAGGTTATCCATGTTTAAGTTTGTTTTAAAAGCCGGCTTGGTAGCGGGCAACTTTGCACTTCTGGCCAGTTTCGCAGTAACCGCCCATGCCGCACCAGTCATGATGTCAAGCGAGTGGGGCAGCGCAGTGTGCGATGCCTGGAACCAGGATTCGGTATTGACTGATGAGTTGGCAAGCTCGGGCTGGGTTGATAACAATGCGGGTCGCCCATCCAAGGTCATGCACGTTTATCGTAGCGATTGTGGAGATGAGCCAACCGCCGAGATCCGAATTGCACCCGTCGATGGTAAAGCGCAGTGCGTGTACGGGGGTGCGGTTGAGACCACAACCCTGAACAAGAAAGTGGATTACCGGATGCATGCCAAAACCTCGCGCTGGATTGAAATGGGCTCTGGCGAATACGGACCCATGAAAGCCATGTCCTTTATGCGACTGAAATTTTCGGGTCCGAAATGGGAAGCCATGAAAAACATGGGCCCGTTTTCCAGTTTTCTGCTACTAGTAGGCGTTGTTCCGAGCGATACCGCTACCTGCCCCTGATAGAACGCGCCGGCCTGGCCACCTCAGCCGGGCCGGTGGTTCACTCCCTCACCGACACGCCGACAGCGGTTGGTGATGCACTGTTATGTCAGTCCTTTTCTCGCCCTGTTGGAGCGAGCGTTGGCTGTTTGCCAGGTCCGTTTTTGATAGTGGCAAGTAGGTGTGTCAATTTGTGCCCGGAAGTCATAAAATTAACTTATTAAAGGCTACAAACTCCTAATGGAGTCTCGTCACGCATTTTCGGGATGTACACATATCGGGCCCAGCCCGCGGCAAGGTGAACACAAGATGGCTGATCGACGACTACAGGTTTTTACAACGGTGGCACGGGTACTCAGTTTTACCAAGGCAGCCGAGGCGCTACATATGACGCAGCCCGCAGTGACTTTCCAGATTCGCCAGCTGGAGGATTACTTCAATACTCGATTGTTCGATAGGACACATAATCGCATCAGCCTGACCACGGCTGGGGATCTCGTCAAATCTTATGCCGATCAGGTGATCGCGCTGTACAACGAGATGGATAACGAGGTTCGCAAATTGACGGGCGATGTGCTGGGCCCCCTTGTGCTTGGGGCCAGCACGACCATCGGTGACTATGTTATTCCCAGCATTCTCGGCGAATATCAGGCGAAGTTTCCTGACGTGTTAGTACGCCTGCATGTGGCTAATACGGAAGGTGTTATCCACATGGTCGAAAGCAACGAGATCGACATTGGTATTGTCGAGGGGCCAGTGAGTAACCAGAACCTGGTATCCAAGACATGTTGGGATGATGAATTGGTCATCGTCATGCCGCCTGGACACCCGCTGGCAAAGTCATCATCAGTGGCTATCGAAGCAATCCTGGAGTACCCCTTTATCAGCCGCGAAGAAGGATCGGGTACCCGTAATGTTATTGCGGATTATATGCGTGGCAGGGGCCATGAATTTTCTGACCTTAACCTGACCATGGAGTTTGGCAGCCCTGAATCAATCAAGAGTGCTGTTGTTGCTGGCCTGGGTATCTCAATTCTGTCTGTTGCCACACTGAACAAAGAACTACAGCTTGACATGTTGGCCAAGGCTAGCCTTGATCCACCCCTGACTCGACCCTTTTCAATTGTTTATCAGAGGCAGAAGTTCCGATTGCGGGCGATGGATGAGTTTCTGGATTTTACCGAGGCGCATTGCGTTGCCAAGCAATCGGTCCAGTGAATCATATTGACGGCCAGGCGATCAGCCTGAGTCCGGTACCTGATGGCTGATCCTGAGCGCAAGCATTGGCAGGCTCTATTTGACAGGTTGACAGCGGAGCACCGGCAAAGCCTGCTGAATTTTGCCCAATACCTGCAATCGTGCCAACCGGACTCGGCCCCGACAGAGCTTGAAGTTGCTGATATTCCCCGCCCGCAAGGCGAAAGCGTAATTGGGGCAATTCGTCGCCTATCTGAAACTTATCCCATGCTTGATCGGGCTAAACTTTTTAACGAAGCTTCGTCCCTGATGACCCAGCATGTGCTTCAAGGCTCACAGGCAGATGCGACTATTGATCAACTGGAGACCCTCTTTAGTGGCCGTTACGAAGATTCGCTGAAAAAAGAACGTTAATCGACCTGAAACGAGTCAATTTGCATTGCTGGGTGTCATCCTTTATTTGTTCAGCATTGCCTGAATGACGAAAAACATGAAAGAATCGGTGTCGCTAACTAGGTAACGGATCCGGATCACAGTTCATGTCAGATGACACACATAATGTTTCTGATGCCGACGGCTATAGGCCCAATGTCGGCATTGTGTTGTTCAACAACCTCGGGCAGGTGTTGTGGGCGCGGCGTACGCGCCATGATGGTTGGCAGTTTCCTCAAGGTGGCGTCGAGCAAGGCGAGACAATTGAGCAGGCGGCCTACAGGGAGCTTTTCGAAGAGGTTGGACTGCGTCCACAGAATGTGCAACTGGTTGGCCGAACTCGCCAATGGCTGCGTTACGATGTGCCGGGCAAGTTACGGTCACGCAGAACCACCTTTCGTGGGCAGAAGCAGATGTGGTTCCTGATGCGCATGCTTGCGGCAGACGACAAAATCTGCCTGGACCATAGCGCTGTACCCGAGTTCGATTATTGGCAGTGGGTGGATTACTGGTTGCCAGTCAAACAGGTAGTGGCGTTCAAGCGTACGGTGTACGAGACGGCACTGTCTGAGTTGGAGCCTCTACTACAGCGGGTCTAGATTGCACCGCTGGGCTCGCTGTGATCAGGTCGCCGCTTCAACTCCGATTTGGATCGCGCAGTCGGTGAATCAATTCAGTGGTTGACCGCTGGTAGCGAAAAGGCAAACTGTGGACGGTGCCGCCGGCTGCCTGCACGATATCAGCCCCGACAATTTCCCCCTGACTCCAGTCACCACCTTTGATCAGGTGGTCCGGTTTGATTTGGCGGATAAGCTCCAGCGGGGTCGCCTCATCAAACGCAGTAACGAGACTGACACACTCAAGCGCAGCGACGAGTGCCATGCGGTCTTCCAGTGAGTTGATCGGCCGTCCAGGCCCCTTATCCAGTTGGCGTACCGAGTCATCGGTATTCAGGGCCACTAGCAGTGTGACTCCCAGCCCAGCTGCTTCCTCAAGGTAGGTGATGTGGCCACGATGAAGAATATCGAAACAGCCGTTGGTAAAAACCAGTGGCCGCTGGGCGGAGTCGACCCGCTGCTTCAGCGCTTTTGGGTCGAGGATGATTTTACGGGTGCTGTTCACCCCAGAATGACACCGGCTGATATTCAGATGTACTCAAATACTTTGATCACACGTACGACGCCTGGCACAGATCGGGTCACTTGGACAGCGGCTTCAGCCTCGGCGCGGGTCACCAGCCCCATCAGATAAACATTCGCCCGTTCGGTTACCACCTTGACCCGGGTAGGGTCCAATGCTCCGGACGTTGCCATCGCCGTTTTAACTCGGGTGGTGATCCAGCCATCGTTGGCACGGCTGGTGAGATTCGTTTTGCCCGCAAGCTCCAGTCGATTGATAACTTGCTGTGAACCTTTATGCGCCTTGGTCAGATCGAGAATCTTGTCGATATCTCTTTGGTCGGGCACTTCACCGGTCAGCAGAACAATTCCATTAAATACGGTGACGCTGACATTCTCATTCTGGATCTCTTTTTGGTCACTTATTGAGCCGCGAATATCGAACTCGATTTTGTTGTCGTCCCAGTAGACGCTCACACCGCGCCGGTCGCGGGCAACGTCGACGGCGATCACTACAGCGGTGGTAGCCACGACGATACCGCAGCCGCTGACCGTAACAGCGACCAGCAGTGCTAACAAGGTATGCCTGAAGGGTCTTTTCGGAATGGCGTAACGAAACTGGATCATGAAGATTATCCGCAGAAGTGTTTATCGATCAGTCGACATAGACAGTGGATGATTATAGCGTGAGCTTCCTGGATTCGCGCAGTGTTGTCGGACGGTACGCGTAGCTCGATATCGGTATCACGCAGCAGATTGCCCAGCTGACCGCCCTCACGCCCGGTGAATGCCGTGATAGTAAGATCGGTGATGTTCTGGGCCGCACGTACCGCCTCGAGGATATTCGGCGAGTTACCCGATGTCGTGATAGCGATCAGGTGATCACCTGATCGACCCAGGGCTTCGACCTGTCGTGAAAAGACCTGGGTGAAATCGTAATCGTTGCCGGTTGCGGTCAAGGCCGCGGTATCGGCAACCAGTGCAATAGCCGGCAAGGCCTGACGTTCTTTTTCATAACGCGCCAGCAGTTCGCCGCTGAAATGTAATGCATCACTGGCGGAGCCACCGTTACCGCAAAGCAGCACCTTGCCGCCACCGCCTAGTGTTTCAATAATGGCCCGCCCAGCCCGGGCAATAGGGCCCGCCAGCCGATCAGCGCTGGCGAGTGCGATCTGCGCACTGGCGCCGAACTGGTCACGAATGTCCTGCTCCATGGGTTGCATCTCTTATCTTTTCCGATCTATGGGTAACGGTCGTTCCAGGAGCAGACGGTAGCGTGAGTGGCCCGCTGGCGCAACCGGTCTACTGGCGATGACCCCGGCGCTGTTCGCTACTTTATGGCTGGCTCTTTGAGATGACCGGTCAGAACGCATCGTTGATCCATCGGCAGGTATTGTCAACATCATTGCCAGTCACAGCAAAGATATCGAATCGACACGGCTGTGAGCGAAATTCAGCATACTGCTGCAGGAAATGGCCCGCAGCCAGGCGCAATCTGGCGCGCTTACTTCGGTTCACGGTTTCCTCGGGTCGACCATAAGCTGTATTTGTTCTTTGCCGCACTTCGACGAATACCAGCTCATTGCCGTCTCGCATGACCAGATCAATTTCACCCCGACGGGTCCAGTAGTTACGGCAAACCAGTTTCAGTCCGCTGGCAAGCAGTTGCTCCAGGGCTAGATCTTCTGACCAGTGGCGGTTCACAGCCTGATCATCTGTCAGTGTGCTTCTGGTAGGTCACATCAGCCCTTTCCTGGGCTGAGGGGTGGCTCCCACGCCTGGGGTAGTCCATCGGTGAACCTGACCCAGTCTGAGGTCCTGTGGACCCGTCCATCCCAGCCTACCGATAGCAAGCCACTGGCCCCGGCATAAATCTGCTGGGGGTCGGCGCGCATGCATGTGGCAAGGCGGTTCAGTACGTATGCATCCATACCCAGAGCAAACAGTCGGTCGGTGACGGAATGCCGGTAAGGCGTATTAAGCGCAAACGGCAGGGTAGTTCGATCAAAACGTCCGCCGGTGCGCACGAGCCAGGGCATATCAGAAAACACAATACCCTCAAGATCGAGATCATTGACCAGGTTGGGTTTGCCGCTAAAGATGGTATTCATCGAGTACACCGGCACCGAACTGGCGCGATGAAAATCTATTTGTGGCTTTAACATCCGCGCGATCGACTGATCGCTGAGAAGAAAAATAACGTCAAAGTCCTGCCGTCGGCGAGGCACGGTGTAAAGGCGGGTGCTATTGCCCAGCAGTGCCTGCAACATCTCGCCGCGTCGTGCGCTGTCAGCAAGGCCCAGAAGCTTAGCGAGAGTAGTGGAGTAATCATCAACCCCCTTGGGAATCTTTGCTGTTCCCATAATGATTCCACCCTGGTGTGCCCACGCAGTTGCCGCTGCATTGGCGGATGCCGTGCTTCGCTGATCAGAACCGTGCAGGATCAAGGCGCGGCGTAGCCCGCGCCCCCGGGCGTGGTTTACCAAAGCGCGCGCTTCATTTTGTAGTGACAAGTCCAGGGAAAATCCACCCGGACGCAAGCCCGACCCAGTTGATCCCAACAGCAGGGTTGGAACCGGGAAACGTTGCCATTGGGCCAGCGCTGTGACGGCGCGACGCCCCAGGGGGCCGACCACCTGACTTGCGCCGTCTTTGAGTGCTTGCTGGTAATAGTCCGGCACCAACTCGATCTGATCGCCAAAGTCATAAACCTTTATGGCTGGTTTTGCCGGATCGCTATCAGCTTCGTGCAGGCTGAAAAAGCCATCTCGAAACGCACTGGCGGCTTCTTGGTAAGAGGAACTCAACGGTAGTAGCAGAGCGACCTGGGCGCCGTCAGTGCTCGTGCACTCAGGGGGTGCAAGCGTAGTCAGTACGCTGTTCGTCGCCGGATGTTGCTGGTGCTGGGTTACCCATTTTGAAAAAGCATTGCGCAGGCCAAAAAGATTCCATCCATCGCGGGCGTAAAGACTTGCCAGGGTGATCCAGGCTCGATCCTCGGCAGTCAGCGCGGGGTCTGCGTCAAGTTCTGCCAGGGTTCTGCTGCTTAAGCGGGCCAACTGCGAGAAGGCCAGTCGGTACAAAGGATTGATCCCTTTCGGTACAGGTCGCTCGGCTGACCCTGTCCTCATGAGGATCAGGGCCTGGTGGATTTCACCAGTCGCAAAGAACGCGCGCAACTGGAGTTCCATCATCAGCAGATGCTGGCGTGAATCCATTGCGTCAGGGCTCAGGGGCTCGACCAGCCGTAATGCGCCTTCGGGTTTCTGATTGGCCAGTGCCAGAGCCCCGCGCAGCAATTGGCGCTGGTTATCTGGCCAACTGCCTGGATCGTTACTCGTCACATTGTCCAGGGCGCTGTTGGCTGGAGAGGTGAAACCGGATTCCAGGAATCTTTGGGCCGCACCGAGAAAGTTGGCGTCCGCTTTTGGTCCGGTGGCGTTAAGGGCGCGCTTTAGAAAGGTCCAGCCGGAGGTGTCAGGCTCTTTTTGGGCCAAACTGCGTTCCACAGGCACGAGTTTGCCTGGGGTCGGGGATTGGGCTGGTGCGCTTGGCGCGGTTTTGTTGCTGATATCGGGTGCGGCACTGACTCCAGCTGGATTATTTATCCTGACGCAGCCGGTGATCAACATCACAAAAAGCGCCAAAAGCACGATGAGTGCCGGCCGAACGGCAGGATGCACACGCATGGGCTCAGTATAGCGGAGCACCTCTATTTCCTGTACGGTGATAGCCGTCGGACGATATTCAAGCGAGCGAATTAAGTGATCAAAAGTGAAACGCAGGCGCCGCAAGAGGGCATCTTGTACGTGGTGGCGACACCGATCGGCAACCTCGGGGACATTTCCATCCGAGCCACAAAGATCCTTTCTTGTGTTCAGGTGATCGCAGCTGAGGATACGCGCCATACCCGAATTCTGCTGAACCACTTGGGCATTCACCAACCGCGAATGATCGCGCTGCACGAACATAACGAGGCTCGCCAGGTATTGAGGGTGTTGCGCTTACTGCAAAGTGGCGAGGAGGTTGCACTGGTTAGTGATGCAGGGACACCCCTGATCAGCGATCCGGGCTATCGTCTTGTTCGCGAAACTCGACGGCTCAACCTGCCGGTGAACGTAATCCCCGGACCGAGCGCAGTGACCGCCGCTCTGTCGGTGTCGGGTTTGGGGACAGACCGCTTTGTTTTTGAAGGATTCCTTCCCGCACGAGCTGCTGCGCGTCGCAGCCGTCTTCAGGCGTTGTCGAGTGAAACTCGGACCCAGGTTTTTTTTGAATCCCCCCGACGTATCTGCAACACAATCGACGACATGGTATCGATCTTCGGGCCTGAGCGACCGCTTGCACTGTGCCGGGAATTGACCAAACGTTTCGAGACGGTTCTACGCGGGTCAGCTGCCGAGATTTCGACAATATTGCTCAATGACTCCGACCAGTGTCGGGGCGAGATGGTTCTGGTAGTCGGCGGGGCGGACCAAGCGGCTGTCAGGACCCACATTGATGAGGAAAGACTGCTCGATCTGCTTGCGGGGGTCCTCGCGCCGCGTGTCGCTAGTGAGGTTGCGGCCCGCCTGACCGGGGGACGCAAGAACGATTACTACGCGAGGATGCTGCAGCGTACCCGCACTATTACAGACAGTGAGTGATCAGCACTTGCATTAGCCGCACACTGCGATTAAGTTGCGCCCGGGAGTCGGCCGGACAACCGCGGTCCCGGTGTCTGCCGCTAGCCCCTTCGGGGCAGCAGGTGGTACGGGGCGGAGGAAAGTCCGGGCTCCACAGGGCAAGGTGCCAGATAACATCTGGGCGGCGCGAGCCGACGGAAAGTGCCACAGAAAACATACCGCCTGCGGGCTGGCCTTTGGGCCTTTCGCCGGTAAGGGTGAAAAGGTGCGGTAAGAGCGCACCGCGTTTGCGGTAACGTGAACGGCAGGGTAAACCCCACCTGGAGCAAGACCAAATAGGGATCCTTTGGCGCGGCCCGCGTCGGATCCGGGTAGGTCGCAAGAGGCGTGCGGTGACGCACGTCCCAGATGAATGGTTGTCCTCGACAGAACCCGGCTTATAGGCTGACTCCTATTTTTCAATTAAATTATATTCTTATTACAGTTATACATATATTCCATTAAGTTTGTAGATTTGCCGCGCCAATTCCAGGCAGCCGTTGATTGCTAGTCTCGGCTGTTTTGAACCATCTCTGGCCGCAAAAAAATTCCAGAAAACTCAGTCTTTTCAGACAATTGAGGGTTGACAGCCTCTCTGTTTCGTCCCTATAGTGTTGTTTAGTGGTAATTTGTGGGAAAAGATGTAATTTAAGGTTAGAAAATGTGAATAAAAGAAGTCGACCAACAGCATTTTCCCAAATGATCATCGCAATAACGATGAGAACTTTTCTGATGCCGTGGGTGGCGGCTAATCCACCTCAATCCTCATCCTCCTTTGGTAATTGCCCGGCCCCTTGCGGGGCCGGGATCTTTTTTCAGAAGATGGGGCAGTGAGGGTGTCGAATTTTGAGTTGGGCCTTGGCGTAGAACCGGTGACGGCAGGCAAGTTGGCTGAAGGAGACGCAAAACGGCATGTTTAGAGGCGCTAATACGCTCAATCTTGATACCAAGGGCCGTTTCGCCGTGCCTACGGTGCATCGCGAACCGTTGGTGCAGCGATGTGGTGGGCGACTGGTACTCACTGTCAACAATACCCGGGAAAGGTGTCTGTGGGTTTACCCTCAGGACGAGTGGGAGCGCGTCGAGCAGAAAGTAGTCGATTTGCCAAGCTTCGATCCTGCTGCCCAGGCGCTTAAGCGTTTTCTCATCGGTTATGCCACTGATTGTGAACTGGACAGTGTTAGTCGCATACGGATACCGACGCCGTTGCGTGAGTTTGCCGCGCTGGAGAAGCACATCGTTCTGATCGGTCAGGGCAACAAGTTTGAGATTTGGGATGAATCCCGATGGAAGGCGAGATGTGATGAATGGCTTGCGGCACAGACTGGTGACGAACGCCTGTCTGTAGAACTCGAATCGCTCTCGTTGTAAGGAAATCCGGAACGTGTTGGCTGCAGCCCACGCCCCGGTCATGACAGCGGAGGTCGTGGCGGCACTGAACCCTAAGTCCGATGGCATCTTCGTAGACGCGACCTTCGGTCGCGGTGGCCACACCCGCGCTATTCTCGACCGTCTGGACCGCCAGGGCCGTGTAGTCGCCATTGATCGTGACCCGGCTGCCTGCGCCATCGCCAGGGAGTGGGCCACGAGTGAATCTCGCCTGACCGTAATCCAGGCGCCTTTTTCTGAACTGTCCTTCGCATTAAGCAATGCCGGGGTTGCGTGCCGGGTGACCGGAATCGTTCTGGATCTGGGTGTGTCTTCACCGCAGTTGGATGATGCAGAGCGTGGCTTCAGTTTTATGCGAAATGGTCCGTTGGATATGCGGATGGATCCATCAGTTGGCATCTCTGCCCGGCAGTGGTTGTCCGATGTTGGGGAAAACGACTTCGCGAGAATTCTGCGCACCTTGGGAGAGGAGCGCTATGCCCGGCGTATCGCCCGCGGGCTTATCACCGCCCGGGAAAACCGCCCACTCACCACTACCGCTGAACTGGCACAGTTGGTGAGCGACTGTGTGCCGACCCGCGAGCCAGGCAAACATCCGGCTACGCGCACCTTCCAGGCAGTACGGATGCATATCAATCAGGAACTTGAACAGTTGGATGCGGTATTGCCCCAGGCCCTTGATATGCTCGAGCCGACCGGCCGACTGGTAGTCATCAGCTTTCATTCCTTGGAGGATCGTCGAGTCAAGCATTTCCTGCGTGAGGCTGCACAGGGCGACCCTTTTCCGCCAGATCTACCAGTGACTCACGATAGGTTGCACCCCACACTGGCCCGGTTGTGTAAGCCCACGCGCCCATCAGCACACGAGATCGAGGTTAATCCTAGAGCGCGTAGTGCGATCCTGCGTTGCGCCGAAAAATCCCAAGGGACTGTGCTGCAATGAAGTGGATAGCCTTTCTCAGTCTGCTTACCTTCGTTTCAGCACTGGCGGTGGTTGTGGTTCGCCATCAGAACCGGCTTGAGTTTCGAGAGGTTCGCGCAGCCGAAAAGCTGCGTGACCGGCTGAACGATGAATGGGGTCGCCTGCAACTGGAACAGGCTACCTGGTCACGGCATAACCTGGTGGAGCAGGCCGCAAGACAGGAGTTGGGTATGGTCACTCCGGGGCCAACCGACATCGTTGTGGTGCAGTTGGAGGCGGCACAGTGATTGCGTCCCGCCTTCCAGCCGGTGTTGCTAATTTCTCCCGTGGACGCCAGTGGTTTGTTGTGGGTATCTTGAGTCTGGGTATGGCAGTGCTGCTGGGCCGAACCTTCCAGGTCCAGATTCTCGACAGTCCGCGGCTCCAGGCTGAAGGCGCAGCACGGCAATTACGTAGCATTGCCGTCAAGCCGGCCAGGGGGCGAATTGTTGATCGCAATGGCGATGTCCTGGCGGTAAGCACACCGCTCGATGCGATTTGGGCACATCCACCGACACTGGTTCAGTCCGTCGCTGGCCGGTCGCGTCTCGCTGACGCGCTTGGTATGAGTGTTAATCAGATAGACAACCTACTGGATCGTTATCAGGATCGTGAGTTTGTGTATTTGCGCCGCCACTTGCCCCCGGCCGAGGCGGCCCGCATTGAAAGCTTGGGCATTGCGGGTGTATCGTCTCTGCGCGAATATGGCCGTTATTACCCGGCTGGGCCAATTACCAGCCATGTGCTGGGGTTCACCGACGTCGACGATCGGGGGCAAGAAGGTATCGAGCGGGCCTTTGATAATCACCTTGCCGGTATCGAGGGTCGCAAGCGGGTATTGCGCGACCGTAAGGGTCGTGTGGTGGAGGATATCGAGAGCATCCGCCCGGTGTACCACGGTCGTGACCTGCAGCTGAGTTTAGACCTGCGTATCCAGGTTTCTGCCCAGCGACATCTGGCCCAGGCAGCACACGAGCACCACGCTGCTGGCGCTTCAGCGGTAATGCTTGACGTGCAGACCGGGGAAGTATTGGCAATGGCCAATGTTCCTGACTTTAACCCCAATAAGCGTAGCGATATTTCGGGGGAAAGATTTCGCAATCGATCAGTGACAGATGTTTTCGAGCCCGGATCGACGGTCAAGCCGTTTACTTTATCGATGGCGCTGGCGAGTGGACGTTTCTCGCTGGATACACCGGTCTCTACCAGCCCGGGCATCCATTATGTGGGCGGTTGGTCAATCAGGGATGTGCACGACTATGGTGAACTGACACTTTCGGGGGTGCTGATCAAGTCGAGCAATATTGGTACCGCGAAAATTGCCATGGAGCTCGCACCCGAAAAGCTTTATGACATTCTGACGAAGGTCGGCTTCGGTCAGCCGACCGGAGTCGAACTCCCCGGAGAGCAAGGCGGCAGCTTACTCAAACGTAAGCGCTGGCGCCCCAGTGAGCATGCGACTCTGTCTTATGGTTATGGCTTATCTTCTACGCCAGTGCAACTGGCACGCGCCTACAGTGTACTGGCGTCTGGCGGCATCCTGCGCCCGGTCACACTGCAGCGCCAACACCGTCCGGTGGCAGGACAGCGGGTGTTATCTGCCCACATTACCCGGCAGATCAATTTCCTGTTGGAAAAGGTAGTCAGCCCGCAGGGTACCGCTCGGCGGGCCGCTGTTCCCGCGTATCGCGTGGCAGGCAAGACCGGTACGGTACACAAACCTAGCCCCACAGGCGGTTACGAAGAAGATCGTTACCAGTCTCTTTTTGTCGGCTTCGCGCCGGCATCTGCGCCGCGCTTTGTGCTGGCAGTCATGGTTGATGAGCCCCAAGGCAAGCATTACGGCGGCGAAGTGGCTGCGCCGGCATTTGCCCGAATCATGGCTGACGCTTTGCGCATGTACGGGATCCGGCCTGATGCCGGAGTGGATTCGGGAGTCACGATCGTTTCCCATACTGTAGGCAAAGAGACTGGCGCATGATGCAATCAGTGCAGCATGGGTCGCGACTGCTTGGCCAACTGGTCAAGGGGATCGTAGAAGTCGAGCCACAGCAAGAGAGCCTGCCCATTTCAGAACTGACCCTGGACAGTCGAGAGGCTCGTCCCGGCAGTCTGTTCTTTGGCGTACCCGGGCAGGCCCACGATGGCCGTGTGTTTATTGACCAGGCGCTGGAGTCCGGAGCCGCAGTCGCGTTATATGAGCGTCAGGATTCAGTCCCGATAGATTCCGCGCGGTGTTATCCGGTAGATGATCTAAGAAAATGGGTGGGGCGGATTGCCAGTCGTTTTTTTGGCCTACCTTCCAGTGCTTTGTGCGTCATTGGTGTGACAGGTACGAATGGTAAAACGACCTGTGCATCCCTGCTGGCACAGGCACTCAGTGCGCTGGGTCGGCGCAGCGGTTTTATCGGCACGCCCGGCTGGGGTTTTCCCGGTGCTTTGCAAAGCACCGACCTGACTACGCCCGACGCCATCACTTTGCAGGCACAACTTGCCGAACTGGCGACCCAGGGGGCTGACAGCGTCTGCCTGGAGGTGTCGTCTCATGCGCTGGAACAGGGCCGTGTCGAAGGCGTCGAGTTCAATGCAGCACTTTTTACGAACCTCAGTCGCGACCATCTTGATTATCACGCGAGCATGGATCGTTATGCCCAGACCAAACTATTGCTGTTTCAGCGCTACGAACTGGAAAGTGTGATTATCAACGTGGCAGACCCCTTCGGTGAACGCTTTGCAGCTTCCGGGCTTTTGGCGCAACTGTGGACATTTGGAGAAGATGCCAAGGCCGATGTATATCCCCGCGCTATAGATGTTCATCGAAGTGGGATCACGCTGCACCTCGCAAGCCCCAGTGGCGAGATCGCTTTTGAATCGATTTTACGTGGACGTTTCAATGCGGCCAATCTGATGGCAGTGGCAACCACGCTGCTGGCACTGGGTTATTCGCCCGAAGATATCAGTCAGGTGATGACAGACCTGGTGCCGGTACCGGGCCGCCTGGAATTCTGCCCCGGCTCAGGCGGTTCCAGGCCGACGGTAGTCGTGGATTATGCGCATTCGCCCGAAGCCTTGTCCCAGGCGCTGACGGCACTGCGCCCATATACGGACGGACGGTTGTGGTGTGTCTTCGGATGCGGCGGTGAACGTGATCGCGGCAAACGGGCATTAATGGGCGAGCGTGCATCATGCCTGGCTGATCGAGTGGTGCTGACCAATGACAACCCACGGAACGAAGACCCGATGCAGATTCTTTGTGACATTGGTCAAGGCATGAGCGTGCCTGCCCAAGCGACCATTCCCGAGCGGCATCTGGCGATCGCGTATGCCATTGGGCACGCGATTCCAGGAGACCTGATATTGATAGCCGGCAAGGGTCACGAGACTAG
The DNA here is from genome assembly GCA_018698075.1 of Acidiferrobacteraceae bacterium. GTDB lineage: Bacteria > Pseudomonadota > Gammaproteobacteria > Arenicellales > UBA868 > UBA868. The sequence continues at coordinate 2,663 of JABINT010000137.1, read as the reverse complement.
CCAGATCGCAGCCGGCCAGACCATTCCCTTCAAGGACCAAAGTGTTGCCGAGCACATACTGGGAGATATGCCATGTTGAGCCTGAAAGAGATCGCCACTGTTATCGACGGGCAACTGACAGGCGAGGATGCTGACTTTAGTTCGGTATCGACCGACAGCCGAACGCTTCAGCCGGGAGCCCTTTTTGTCGCACTCGATGGGGATAATTTCAAGGGCCATGACTTTGTCGAGCAAGCGCACGGTGCTGGTGCGGCAGCCATTGTCTCTAACCGCCCCGCGCTTCGAGGGCTGCCGGGCCTGGTTGTAAAAAATACGACCGTAGCGTTAGGGCAACTCGCTGGATTTTGGCGCAATCGATTCGATATTCCTGTGATCGGTGTGACCGGGAGTAACGGCAAAACCACAGTTAAAGAAATGATCTCCTCGATTCTGGGGCAACTGGGCCCAGTACATGCCAGCCCAGGTAGTTTCAATAACCACATCGGCCTACCGTTGACTCTGTTGGGCCTGCAGCCTGAGCACCGGTTCGCGGTTATTGAAATTGGTATGAATCACCCAGGGGAAATTGATTATCTGTCGCGAATCGCACGACCAACCGTATCGTTGATTACCAATGCTGCATCGGCACACCTGGAAGGACTCGGTGATCTAGCGGGTGTGGCTCGAGCCAAGGCTGAGATCTTTCACGGCATGGCCCATGGCGCCGCCGCCATTATCAACGCCGATGATCGTTTTGCGGCTTATTGGGCTGCCCGAAGCCAAGCCTTTCAGACTATTACCTTTGGTGTCGACAACCGAGCCCGGATTTCAGCTGAAGTGACTGGAGAAGGTGACACCCAGCTTATCGAAATACATCTGCCGGACGAATCTTTCGAGGCACGGCTTAACCTGCTGGGCAGACATAATGCATTGAACGCGCTAGCCGCGGCTAGTACTGCCTGGGCCTGCGGCGCTGGCCAATCAGAAATTCGCGCTGGCCTGGAATCGGTCAAGGCTCAGCCGGGGAGACTGCAAGTGCGCGCGGGCGCTCGCGGCGCATGCCTGATTGATGATACCTACAACGCTAATCCCGCATCGCTCAAAGCAGCCATCCGCGCGTTGGCGAATCGGCCTGGCCGGACTGCACTGGTCTTGGGAGATATGGCAGAACTGGGGCCGCGGGCCGAGGATTTCCATGCCGCGGCCGGCCGCCAGGCGCGTGATGCCGGGATTGACCATCTGCTGACCTGCGGTATGTTGGCAGGCCTGACAGCCGAGGCATTCGGCAAGAACGGCTGCCATTTCGATTCATCTCAAGCGCTGATCGATGGCGCTTGCCAGCTGCTCAGCCCGGGTCTGACGGTCTTGGTGAAAGGCTCACGCAGCGCACAGATGGAAGTAGTCGCGGATGCGCTTATCTGTGTGACCCATGATGGAGCCATTGCGTGCTGAAAAGCCTTTTTGAGCAGCTGGCGCTGGATTACAGTTTCTTCAATGTATTCCGCTATCTGACGTTCCGGGCAATTTGCGGGGTGTTGACCGCGCTCATCTTCAGTTTTATTGCGGGCCCAGCATTGATCCGACGCCTGGAGCGAATCGGCGCGGGCCAACCGATCCGAGAAGATGGTCCGCAGACCCACTTGGACAAAGCTGGCACCCCGACTATGGGTGGCGTACTGATTCTTGCAGCGGTGACTCTTTCTACTTTGTTGTGGGCCGATCTCGGTAATCGTTTTGTCTGGATCACCCTGCTGACCTGCATCGCCTTTGGCGTCATTGGCTGGGTTGATGATTACGAGAAGCTCGCGCGCAAGAATTCACGAGGTATCGGTTCACGCCAGAAGTTTTTCTGGCAGAGCCTGGCAGCTTTTATCGCTGCGCTGGCGCTTTATCTGACGGCTGAGTCACCCGCCGAGACAACACTGATCGTACCGTTATTTAAGGACGTGGCACTGGATCTGGGTTTTGGTTTTGTAGTGCTGGCCTGGTTTGTAATCACTGGAAGCAGCAATGCTGTCAATCTGACCGATGGCCTGGATGGTTTGGCAATACTGCCAAGCGTCCTGGTGGCTGGTGGACTGGGTGTGTTTGCTTATCTCACTGGCCACGCTCTTTTTTCGGGCTATCTTGGGATTCCGTTTATACCCGGAGTCGGTGAAATTCTGATTTTCTGTGCCGCATTGGTTGGCGCGGGTTTAGGGTTTCTCTGGTTCAACACCTATCCAGCGCAGGTATTCATGGGGGACATTGGTGCGCTGGCTCTGGGTGCTGCGCTTGGTACGGTCGCTGTGGTGGTACGCCAGGAGATTGTGCTTGCGATCATGGGCGGCCTTTTTGTCATGGAAACAGTATCGGTCGTGCTGCAGGTAGCGTCCTTCCGGTTGCTGGGCCGACGGATTTTTCGCATGGCGCCATTACATCATCACTTTGAACAAAAAGGCTGGAAAGAGCCTCAGGTCACCGTGCGCTTTTGGATTATCAGTCTGATCCTGGTATTGGTTGGGCTTGCAACGCTGAAGATCAGGTAAACCATTCGTGGAGATAGCCTTGGCGATCAAAGCAAATGCACCTCCCTGGCGAAGGGCCACAGTATTTGGGCTGGGTGCGTCGGGCTATTCGAGTGCCTGTTACCTGGCCCAACTCGGTGTAGCAGTTTCTGTTCAGGATAGCCGAGAACGGCCGCC
>JABINT010000067.1 GCA_018698075.1 Acidiferrobacteraceae bacterium | reverse complement strand
CCTTGTCGCCATCGGTTACCGGAAAACGCGAATGTGCGGATTCGGTAATCACCGGCAGCACGTCGTCCAGAGTCTGCCGGGAATCGACAGTTACCATCTGCCCGCGCGATACCATGACCTGCTCAACCTGCAGGTCTGATACTTCGACCACCCGGCGCATCATTTGCAGGGTATCGTCATCCAGCAGATTACGCTGCCGGGCTTCACGCAGCGTGGTGAACAGCTGGCTACGGGTAAAAGGGATGCCGCGCAACAGATGGCCAAGGCGTTGCAAGACGTTGCCCCGAGCGGCTTCGCCAGATGGTTTGATCTCAATAGGCATGAAAAACTCAAGCCCCCTGGTAGGGGTCGCTAAAACCCAGGCCGGCGAGGATCGTTTTTTCGAGTGTTTCCATTTCTTGTGCTTCGCGCTCTTCTTGGTGATCGTGCCCACGCAAGTGCAGCACGCCATGAACCACCAGATGCGCAAAATGCGCCTCGACAGTTTTTGTCTGGGTCGCCGCTTCGCGCTCGGCCAATGGTGCACAAACCACGATATCTCCCAGCTGTGACGTTGGCTCCGGCAACCCCGGTGGCGTTTCAAAAGGAAAAGACAATACGTTAGTCGGGCCCGACCGGCCCCGAAAACGTTCATTGAGCTGGGTCATTTCAGGCTCATCTACCATACGCACCGTCAGGCAGGACTGATCGCACTGCAGGGCGCGCAAAGCCGCACCGGTCCAGTTGCGAATCTGATCGGGTGAGGGCATGTTTTCACAGCGGCTGGCCAGTTGTACATCAGTTTGTGGGTTCACTCAGCCGGACAACCCTCACCGTCATAAGCCTCTACCACGCGCTGCACCAGAGGATGGCGCACCACGTCACTGGGTGTAAATCGGGTCACGCTGATCCCCTCAACGGCAGACAATAACGACACCGCGTGGACCAACCCGGAGCGGGTACTGCTCGGCAAATCCACCTGCGAAGGATCGCCGGTGATCACCGCGCGCGCACCAAAGCCCAAGCGTGTGAGAAACATCTTCATTTGTGCCTCGGTGGTATTTTGCGCCTCATCCAATATGACAAAAGCGTCGCTCAAAGTCCGCCCACGCATGTAGGCGAGTGGCGCCAGTTCGATGACGTTGCGCTCCATCAGCCGGACAACCCGGTCGAACCCAAGCATCTCGTAAAGCGCGTCGTACAGGGGTCGCAGATAAGGATCGACCTTCTGCCCGATGTCACCGGGTAAAAAGCCCAGCCGCTCGCCGGCCTCGACTGCCGGGCGCACCAGAACGATGCGCTCGACCTGCTCATCCGCCAGCGCCTGAACCGCACAGGCCACCGCAAGAAATGTCTTGCCGGTACCGGCGGGCCCAACACCAAAATTGATATCGTGTTTGAGTATGTTATTGAGGTAAAGCTTCTGGCTGGGGCTCCTGCCGCGGATCAAGATCTTGCGCACACGTATGACGATGTCGTCTGGGCTCTGGCCACCCTTGAGCTTATCGTTCGGGATGTTCGCTATCGCCATGTGTACCCCGTCTGGGCTCAAAGTGCCGGAGACGCCGGTATCGGCATATAAGGCCAGCAACACATCCTGCGCATTGCGCACATCCTGGTCACCCCCGTCGACACAAAAAAGGTGGCCACGGTGTGATATGCGCACCCGAAGCCCCGCTTCGACCTGCTTGAGGTAGGTGTCGTGCTCACCACAAAGATCCGCGAGGCGCTCGTTGTCCTCGGGATCCAGAAGAAAGGTAATAGGGCTGGTTGGGTCGTTCAATCCGGTGCTGCGACTCCCACGGAGACAGAGGTCATAATAGCAGAGTTGGCGCCGCCGGCCGCTATGGCTTTAGCGCGCAGCGAGTTGGGCAAAGCTTCGGTAATACGCAGATCAACAAACTGTCCGATGCGGGCATCATCGGCGCCAAAATTGACCACCCGGTTGTTTTCGGTACGGCCGCTCAGGTGCCCGGCGTTTTTGCGTGATACACCATCGACCAGGATTCGCTGACAGGTGCCGACCATGGCCGCACTGATGGCCCCGGCCTGGCGGGAAACCAGATCCTGCAAGCGCGCCAGGCGCTGGCGCTTTTCTTTTGCTGGCACAGCATCAGCCAACTCCGCTGCCGGTGTCCCGGGGCGTGCGCTGTAAATAAAACTGAAAGAATGATCAAAACCCACCCGCTCAATCAACGCCAGGGTGGCACTGAAATCGGCCTCGGTCTCGCCCGGAAAACCAACAATGAAATCCGATGACAAACTGAGATCAGGTCGCACCTCGCGCAGGCGCTCGACGATGTGCTCGTAATCGGCAATCTGATAGCGACGCTTCATGGCCTCCAGAATCCGATCCGAACCACTTTGCACCGGAAGATGCAGGTGACTTACCAGTTGTGGCACCTCAGCGTAGACGTCAATCAAGGCCTGTGAAAAATCCACCGGGTGCGAGGTGGTGTAGCGCAAACGCTCGATACCATCCACTTCGGCGGCATATACCAGCAGCTCGGCAAAATCCACTACCCCGCCACCGTGACGGGCACCAATGTAGGCGTTTACGTTCTGCCCCAGCAGGGTAATCTCGCAAACACCCTGTTCGGCGAGTTCAACAATCTCGGTGATGACCTCGTCAAAGGGTCTGCTGAATTCTTCACCGCGGGTATAGGGCACCACGCAGAAGGTGCAGTACTTGCTACAGCCTTCCATGATCGAGACAAAGGCACGCGGCCCGTCACTGCTCGGTGGCACCAGGGCATCGAACTTTTCTATCTCGGGGAAACTGATATCCACCCGCGGTCGGCGCTCACGCGTCAACGCGTCCAGCATTGCCGGCAGGCGGTGGTAAGTCTGAGGTCCAAACACCAGATCCACATAGGGGGCCCGGCGCAGTATGAGCTCACCCTCCTGGCTGGCGACACAGCCACCCACCCCGATCACGAGTTCTGGCCGGTCATTTTTCCACTCGCGCCAACGGCCCAGCTGGGAAAAAACTTTCTCCTGAGCTTTTTCGCGAACCGAGCAGGTATTGAGCAACAGCATGTCTGCCTGCTCCGCCTGATCAGTGAGCACCATATTATGTGAAGAGGCCATCAGATCAGCGATACGAGCAGAGTCGTAATCGTTCATCTGGCAACCGTATGTTTTTATGAACAGCTTGCGGGTCATGGCTGGGTAGATCCGGGCTTTGGCCTCAATTGGGAAAATCCTAACACTGGTTATACAGTTATATTCGTTTACATTCAGTTACGCATTGGCCAACGGCGTTGTCGGCAGTAGCTGGGCATGCTCGACCCGGCGCGACTCGCCGCGGCTCAGCGCATCAATCTGTTGGGCAAAATGCAACCGTACCGGTTCGGGCAGCGGTGTTGGCCGGCCGGTCTTTCGGTTGACAAACACATGAACAAAAAAGCCCTCGGCACTGGGCGCGTCCTGTGTCGGCATGAATATGGCGACTTCATAGCGCACGCTGCTGTTGCCCAGTTTAGTGATGCGCACACCCACGTCGACATGCCCTGATACCGCTACCGGCTGCAAAAATCGACAGCCGTTTTCTGCGGCAAAAGGAATCACCGGATCACTTCGCCAGTCCAGGCCGGTCTCGCGCAGCAGAGTCAGCACCGCGCTCTCAAAGTAACGGTAATACTCCACGTTGTTGAGGTGACCCAACATGTCATAATCACTCCAGCGCGTGGTGATCCGCACCAGCAGTGCATAGTGCTCACGGCTAGTTTTCAACTGGCTTTCGCTCATTCTCCTGGGGCTCTTTGATGCCTAGTCCAGTTGGACATTCAATTCTTGCATTCATCGTAACCGGCTTGCGCCGGGCGCCCTATGGCCGCAAACGCTGGTGGCCGGTGTTGGTGATTTTTGCAGCGTGCGCAGCCGACCTCGATTTTCTGCCCGGCATCCTGATGGGTGATCCCAACCGCTTTCATCACGGGCCCTCGCACTCGATTACCGCAGCGCTGGTTTTTGCCATAGCGTTCGCCCGGGCGTTGCCGATGCGCGCGGTGGTGGGGGTCTTTTTCATCTACTTGAGTCATCTCCTGGGTGATTGGCTCGCTGCCGATACCGGTGCGCCGTTTGGCATCCCACTCCTGTGGCCATTCAGTTCTGCCTACTTTATATCTCCGGTACCGATATTCAGCAATTTTGAGCATGGCGGTGCTGGCGCGGGATTGGCTGACTTCATCGGTCAAGTTTTCTCGGGGCACAACCTTTTGGCCATTGGCTTGGAAATCGCTGTGCTGGGACCCGTGCTGTGGCTGGTGACGCGCTATCGGCGGCGGCGCAGCCGGCGCTGAACCAGATGCGGTCGTAGATCAGTCCCAGCGGTCATCGCGCACGCTGACTTTACCGTCTTCGATGCGCACCGGGAACACGTGTAACGGCTCATAGGCCGGAGGTGACAATACCTTGCCTGTTCTGAGGCAGAACCGGGCGCCATGGCGGGGGCATTCTATCGCCCCATCTACAATGCAGCCCTCGGAGATCTCGCCACCGTCGTGGGTGCAGATATCTTCTATGGCGATTATCTCGTCATCAACAAGGACAAGTACAACCGCAGCGTCATCCAGATCTACCACCAGCGGAACGCTCGCACTCACCTCATCTACCCGGGCGACACTGGCCCATTCACCCATCAGAAAAATCCCAGTTCAAGACGCGCCGCCTCGCTCATGACTTCGGGGGCCCACGGCGGATCCCAGACCAGTTCAACAACCACATCGGCAACTCCCGCAACCTCGCGTGCTGCATTCTCGACTTCGCCTGGCAGGGAGCCTGCCACCGGGCACATTGGGGAGGTCAGGGTCATATCGATGGCCACCTGGTTATCAGCACTGATGTCGATACGGTAAATCAAACCCAGGTCATATATGTTGAGCGGAATCTCGGGATCGAATACCCCCCGTACCCCGCTGATCACCCGCTGCAAAAGCGAATCATCCTCGGCGACCGATTGCAGGCTGATCGAAGGCGGGTTGTCAGCGGCGACATCGGTGGCGTCGGTGGCGTCAGATTGAATATCGGCAGCCTGCACTTGGGCAGTCGTTGCCGGGTCAGGCTGGTTGGCTTCGTCTGGCGTTTCTATCATCTGTAGTTCCGTAGCTTGTAAGTCAAGCGGGTGCTATCACTCGGTGGTCACGCTGGCACTGGCGTTATGCAGTGCCGAGCGAACAGTATGCCAGGCCAGGGTTGCGCACTTAACCCGCGCTGGATAATCACGTACACCGCTTAACACTTCGAGCTTGGTCAAAGCCGGCAGATCCGTCTGTGATGGGGTCTGGCCGGTTGCCATCGCATGGAAAGCGTCGAAGTAACGATCGGCCTCCGGTACGGAAAGCCCTTTCAGTGTTTCTGTCATTATCGATGCCGACGCGGTAGAGATCGCACAACCGCGGCCCTCAAAACGCAGGTCTTCGATCACCCCGTCCTTATCTAATACCAGGGACACCGTGAGTTCATCGCCGCACAAAGGATTAACACCGTGTGCCTGGTGTGTTGGATGCTCGAGCAACCCGAAATTGCGCGGGCTACGGTTGTGATCAAAGATCACTTCCTGATAGAGATCGCGCAGGTCGTTCATCGGGCAAACAGGGACTGCGTTTTGGTGATGGCGTCAAACAGCGCGTTGATATCCTCGGCGGTATTGTACAGGCCGAAAGAGGCGCGGGCCGTTGCCGGCACATCGAAAAACTTCATTACCGGCATAGCGCAATGGTGGCCGGTTCGAATAGCCACGCCGACACTGTCAAGAATCGTGCCTACATCATGCGGATGAATACCTTCCAGTTCGAAGGACACGATGGCGGCCTTGTCGCTCGCGTTGCCGATAATACGCATGCCCGGTTGCGAGTGGGCCCGCTGCGTCGCCAGCGCCAGTAGCGCCTGTTCGTGGGCGCTAATCGCTTGGAGCCCAATGGCTTCAAGGTAATCGATGGCGGCGCCCAGGCCTACTACCCCGGCAATGTGCGGGGTTCCCGCCTCGAACTTGTAAGGCAATGCATTCCAGGTGGAGCCTTCGAAACTGACCGTGCGGATCATGTCGCCGCCGCCCAGCCAGGGCGGCATCGCCTCAAGCAGCGCCTCGCGGCCATACAGTACCCCGATGCCGGTCGGGCCATAAAGTTTGTGCCCCGAGAACGCAAAAAAATCACAGCCTAAAGACTGCACGTCGACCGGCCCATGCGCTACCGACTGGGCGCCATCGATCAGCACCACTGCGCCGGCCTGGTGCGCCTGTCGGGTCAGTTGCTGGATCGGGTTGATGGTGCCGAGCGCGTTCGAGACATGGGTCAGCGCAACGATGCGTGTTTTTTCTGAGAGCAGGTTGGCAAAATCCTCAAGCAACAACTCTGCGTTATTGTTCATTGGCGCCACCTTAAGGGTCGCACCGGTTTCCTCGCACAACAATTGCCAGGGCACAATATTGGCATGGTGCTCCATCGCACTGACCAGCACTTCGTCTGCCTTTTTCAGTATTGACCGGCCGTAGCTCTGGGCCACCAGGTTAATAGCACCGGTGGTGCCCTGGGTAAAGATCACCTCGGCGCACGATGGCGCATTGATAAAAGCGCGCACTTTCTCGCGGGCGCCGTCAAAACGATCGCTGGCGCGCTGGCTCAGACCATGCACACCGCGATGCACATTGGCGTTATCGTGGGAATAGAAATCTGCTACGGCATCGATGACCGCTTGGGGTTTTTGGGTAGTCGCGCCGTTGTCCAGGTAGACCAACGGATGGTCATTTATCTGCTGGGCCAATGCCGGGAAATCCGCACGCAACGCGTACGCATCGAGCGCTGGCGGGTTTTGGTTAAGGGCAGCCGAATTCATCAGGACTCAGATTCGCGAACCTGCTCCGGTGAAAGGCGTTGCACCGCTTGGGCTTCGAGATAGGAGCGCAGTGCCGGGAGCTCAATACGATTGAGCACGTCAGCCGCAAAAGCCTGGGTCAACATCCGCCGGGCCGCCTGACGGTCGATGCCGCGGGACATCAGGTAGAACACCGCGGTTTCGTCCAGTTGTCCAACCGTCGCACCATGAGCACATTTGACGTCATCAGCATAAATCTCCAGCTGCGGCTTGGTATCGATTTCCGCATCGGCGGAGAGCAGCAGGTTCTGGTTGTTTTGCACCGAATCGGTTTTCTGCGCGCCCGGCTGCACCACGATACGACCATGAAATACAGCATGGCCGCGATCACCCAAAACACCCTTGTAGTGTTCGCGGCTGACACAATGAGGTGCGTTATGCGTAATGTGTGTGTGGTTATCAACGTGGCTGCGGCCAAAAGCCAGGTACAAGCCATCAAGACTCGCAAAACCACCCTCGTCATCCAGATTGACCAAGGCATCATTTCGCACCAGGGCGCCACTCATCGTCACTGTCGTTGCTTGGAGCCGTGCCGAGCGACCCAATCGAGCAAACATGCCGCCCACATGGAATCCACGTGGGGCTACCTGCTGTACGCCCTGGTAGTTGAGGGACGCATTGTCAGCGAGGATCAGCTCTGAAACCGAATTGCTTAATAATCTTTCGTCGGCCAGTGAGACATGGCGCTCGATAACCGTAGCCTGACTGCCTGCGCCCATGACCACCAGATTTCGCGGCAGGCTGAGAAAACCCTCACCGCTACAGCCGGAGATGAAAAGCAGTTCTATGGGCTTGTCGACCCGGGTATCCGGGGCGATCTCGATGAGCGCACCATCGCCGATGAATGCCGAATTCATGGCAATAAAGCCATGCGGGGTCTGCCCAAGCGCGCTGCCGAGCAGGGCGGCTATACGCTGTGGCTCGCTCCCCAGCGACTGGCCAAGGCCTGATATCTGTACACCCTTGGGCAGGTCATCGAGCAGCGACAGCTCTGGCTGCCAAAACCCATCAGCAAATACCAGCCGCCAGGCATCGAGGCCATCGATTGTCGTTTGGCTGACAAACTCGCCCGGACACGGCGCACCAGCGACGGCTGGGGTAAACGCAGCGCGCGTAATCGCCCGGGTCGAGGTGTATTTCCAGTCCTCGTCACGCTGACTGGGCAAGCCAAGCTGGCAGAGAGACTCCAGTGCCTGCGCCCGGCTGGCATCAAGCGATGGCGTTCCAAAGGCCGGCAGTGCCGGCGCCTGTTCGCGCTGGGCCGCCACATAGGCCGCAACATTTGCTGCCCCTTGGCTCACGCTGCCGAGACCGCACTGGGGTCCGATTCAACCCAGCCGTAACCTTGTGCTTCGAGCTCGAGTGCCAGGCGCTTATCTCCAGAGCGCACAATGCGCCCCCCGGCCAGCACGTGCACCCGGTCGGGTACGATGTAGTCAAGCAGTCGCTGGTAATGCGTCACCAGGATCACCGAGCGATCCGGGCTACGCAGCGCGTTGACGCCACCGGCTACGACTTTCAGCGCATCAATATCTAATCCTGAATCGGTTTCATCGAGCACTGCAAGACGTGGTTCAAGCATCGCCATCTGGAAGATCTCGTTGCGCTTTTTCTCACCTCCGGAAAAGCCCTCGTTAACCGAGCGGTACAGGAATTCTTCTTTCATCTGCAGCAACTTGAGCTTCTCGCGCACCAGTTTCAGAAAATCCATGGCATCCAGTTTTTCCTCGCCACGGTGCTGGCGGGTAGCGTTTACCGCCTCCTTGAGCAGGTACACATTGGCAACTCCAGGGATTTCTACCGGATACTGAAAAGCAAGAAAAACCCCCTCACGGGCACGCTTCTCCGGTGCCAGCGACAACAGGTCCTGGCCAAGAAAACTGACCGATCCGCCGGTCACCTGGTAACCCTCGCGGCCAGCAATCACATTGGCCAGGGTACTTTTGCCTGAGCCATTGGGCCCCATGATGGCATGCACCTCACCGGGTCCAACCTCAAGGTCCAGACCATTGAGTATCGTCTTTCCATCGACCGTTACGGTCAGCTTGCTTATCTTCAACATATGATCGTCAGGTTCTCCAGTATCTGGGTTTGGGGGTTGTACTGTGCAGGGCCCGGACTGTGCCCGGCGCAATCCGCGTTAGCCATGTGGTGACCGAAAGACCCCTATATGGGGTCAGCCAACGGCACCTTCCAGGCTGATGCTGAGCAGTTTTTGTGCCTCGACCGCGAATTCCATCGGTAATTCACGAAACACCTCTTTGCAAAAGCCGTTCACGATCAGCGACACAGCGTCTTCTTCTGAAAGACCCCGCTGGCGACAGTAAAACAGCTGATCCTCACCGATCTTGGAAGTTGTCGCTTCATGCTCGACCGTGGCTGTTGGGTTTTTTACTTCGAGGTAAGGAAAAGTATGTGCGCCGCAACGATCTCCCATCAGCAACGAGTCACACTGGGAATAGTTACGCGCGTTCTCGGCACCCTTTAGCACCTTGACCAGACCGCGGTAGGCATTCTGTCCACGCCCGGCAGAGATGCCCTTGGAGATAATGGTGCTGGAGGTATTGCGGCCGATGTGCACCATCTTGGTTCCGGTGTCCGCCTGTTGGCAGTGATTGGTCAAAGCCACAGAGTAGAACTCGCCGACTGAAGAGTCACCTTCAAGCAGAACGCTGGGGTATTTCCAGGTAATGGCCGAACCGGTTTCGACCTGGGTCCAGGAGATCTTGGCATTGTCTCCACGACACACGCCACGTTTGGTTACAAAGTTGTAGATCCCACCACGACCTTCCTCGTCACCCGGATACCAGTTCTGCACTGTGGAATATTTGATTTGAGCGTCCTTAAGTGCCACCAGTTCGACCACGGCCGCGTGCAACTGGTTTTCGTCGCGCATCGGTGCTGTGCAGCCTTCGAGGTAACTCACGTAGCTGCCCTCGTCCGCGATAATCAGGGTGCGCTCGAACTGACCGGTATTCAGCGCATTGATCCGAAAATACGTGGACAGCTCCATCGGGCAGCGCACGCCCTTGGGTATATAAACGAAAGAGCCTTCAGTGAAAACAGCCGAGTTCAAAGCGGCATAGAAATTGTCTGCCGAGGGGACCACTGAGCCCAGATACTGGCGGACCAGATCTGGGTGGTTTGCCAGCGCCTCGGACAAAGGGCAGAAAATAACCCCGATTTTGGCCAACTTATCCTTAAAGGTGGTCGCGACCGACACACTGTCGAACACCGCATCGACCGCAATTCCGGCCAGAGCCTTTTGCTCCTCCAGCGGAATGCCCAGCTTGTCGTAGGTCTCCAACAATTTAGGATCTATTTCGTCGAGACTTTTGGGTCGATCCGCGTCACTCTTGGGTGCCGAGTAGTAACTGATCGCCTGGAAGTCTATGGGGGCATGCTTGACCTGGGCCCAGTTGGGCTGCTTCATGTTCTGCCAACGGCGAAAAGCGTCCAGTCGCCACTCAAGAACGAAGTCGGGCTCATCTTTTTTGGCGGAAAGAAAACGGATGACGTCTTCATCCAGGCCAGGCGGCAAGGTATCGGCTTCGATGTCCGTGACAAAGCCTTCCTTGTACTCACGACCAACCAGTTCACCCAGATCTGTCACTGCCGGATTCATTTCCTTTCCTTTCCTTGATTACAGTTTGAGGTTAATTCAATTGCTACTGGTCAACGAACTTGCCTCGACCACTACAGTCTTCAAGCGACCTGAACGCAGACCCTGGCGCACCACTTCTTGGCGCTCGGCAACCTCGAGCACTTCTGGTCGTCGCACCAGATCACCCAGTGAAATACCATCCAGGAAATCGTATATTTTCTCACTAAGCTCGGCCCACAACTCGTGGGTCAGGCATTTCTCGCCATCCTGGCAGTTGGCTTCACCACCGCAGCGGGTCATATCGGCTCTCTCATCGACCGCCGAGATGATCGAGGCGATAGAGATCAGATCCAGCTCTTTGGCCAGGCGATAACCGCCACCGGGGCCACGAGTACCGCGGACCAACCCGTTGCGGCGCAAACGAGCGAAAAGCTGCTCCAGGTAAGACAGTGATATCTCCTGGTTCACAGCAATATCCTGGAGCGTAACGGGCCGTCTACCCTCCTGTAGTGCCAGATCCAACATGGCAGTGACCGCGTAACGGCCCTTGGTAGTCAGGCGCATATCTATTATCTCCTTATAATACGAATTCGATACGTTTTTCGGGCAGTGTTTTGACCTGTTATGGCAAAAAGTGCCAAACAACTGGTTTTTGGCTGATTACAACGCTTTAATTCCTGAGTGACATTATAGGGATTTTGCTGACATAAACCAAGTAAAAAACTAGGGATTAGCCGATTCAGCGACCATCATCAATAGCGCCGGTGGTAGCGTGGCAAACCCGCAATTTAAAGTTGCTCTGCTAGCGACCCAGGCTGGAAATCCCTATCAGCAACGCCCCACAAGCCGTCAGCACCATAGCGCCTGCAGTGGCCAGCACACCAAGAGCCAGAACCTCGGACCCCAGAAACAAGACGATTGCGCCCAGCAGCAATCCACCGCCCAGCATCAGACCATCGCGCTGGCGGGTGCGGTGTTTTAAATCGCGCGCGAGCTGCTCGGTATTGTCGCTCCCGGTGCGAATCACCAGCTGACCGTCGCGCTGGCGTCGCAACAATTCGTGAACCAGACCCGGCAACTCTGGCAGTAACGGTAAAACCGTGGGCAGTTCGCGGCGCAGTGCCCGGGCCAGAGCCCGCGGTCCAACCTGCTCACGCATCCAGCGCTCAAGAAAAGGCTTCGCCGTCTCCCATAGATCCAACTCGGGATAGAGTTGCCGGCCAAGGCCTTCTATATTGAGCAAAGTCTTTTGTAACAACACCAATTGCGGCTGTACCGGCATATCGAAACGCCGAGCAACCTGGAATAAGCGAATCACCAGGTGGCCAAAAGAGATCTCGCTGATTGGCCGGGCAAAGATCGGTTCGCAGACCGTGCGTACAGCGGCCTCGAATTCTTCCGGGCGGGTGGTGGCCGGCACCCAGCCCGCGCGCAGGTGGGCCATAGCAACTGCCCGGTAATCACGGTTAAAAAAAGCAAGCAGGTTCTCAGCAAGATAGCGTTTGTCGGCTTCGGCGAGCGTGCCCATGATGCCAAAATCAACTGCCCGATACTGGCCTTGCGGGCTGACAAAAATATTACCCGGATGCATATCGGCATGAAAGAAGCCATCACGAAAGGCCTGGGTAAAAAAGATCTCAACGCCGTTATGGGCCAACTTGCGCAAATCTATGCCAGCGGCCCGGATCGCATCGATATCGCGTATCGGAATACCCTCAACACGCTCCATCACCAGGACCTCGCGACAGCTGTGGTCCCAATAGATCTGGGGCACGTAGATCATATCTGAATCCAGAAAGTTGCTACGCAGCTGGCTGGCGTTTGCGCCTTCGCGCATCATATCGAGCTCGTCGTGGATCGTTTTGTCGTAATCATCGACAACCTCAAGCGGACGCAAGCGCCTGGCGTTCGGCCAGTGCCTGTCGGCCAGCCGTGCCAACTGGTAGAGCAACTGAAGATCCTGCTCAATCACCTTCTCGATCCCGGGCCGCAGCACTTTAACTACCACCTCGGTGCTGTCTTGCAGGGTTGCCCCGTGTACCTGTGCCACCGATGCCGACGCCAGGGGTTGAATATCAAAACTGGCAAAATGCTCACTCAGTGGCGCGTCTAAGGCGCGTTCGATTATCTCGCGGGCCTCGTCACCGGGAAACGGCAGCACATCGTCCTGCAATCGTGTTAGTTCCACAGCAATGTCGGCAGGAATCAGATCCGGGCGGGTCGAGACCGCCTGACCAAACTTGACAAAAACCGGTCCCAGTTCTTCCAGAGCTTCGCGCAGGCGTTGGCCGCGAGGTACATTGCGGTCACGAAACCAGTACCCCGGAAACAAGAACAACAAAAAGCGATACGGGCGAAACAGATGCAAAGTAAACACGAACTCGTCGAGCCCGTGCCGTACCAGTACACGAACAATTCGTAACATTCGCCAGGAACTGTTTAGCACTCGCCCTACCTGGCCTTGTGGGAATTCGCCAAACGCTCTATGCGCTGACCTAGTCGTTCGGCGTCGTCACGCAACTGATCCACACCGGCAATAAAACGCTCTACTCGTGGCCGGCTGGCCAGCAGCCGGGTCTCCTCGACCAGAAACTCTGCCATGTTGGCTGTGCCCGAATCTGCCGCGTCGGTCGCCCAGTGGCCAAGCATCCGCGCCCCATTAGCCGCTTTGTGCGCCAAGGTATCGCCAAGCACTTGGGCCAGAGCCTCCTCTGCGTCCAGGTCCAAAGCGCCCAGCAGGGTCTTGAGGTCGGCAACTGTTTCGGGGTCTCCTTCGAGTGTCAGGCTGCCATCGCGAAAAACCGAAGGATCGAAACCGCTGCGGACAATACGGGTGAAGGCACCAGGTGTCCCGGATATGCTGACATCAGCCTGCCCCGAGGGTGCGGGCACGAGTCGCACCTTCGCATCATGAACTGAAAAATACACAGTGCGTGCAAGTCCTTTAACCAATATCGCAACCACACGACCTTCCAGGGGTCGTAACTGGGGCAATGCAGCACAATCACTGATCACGCGATTAAGTACGGCTTCGAGTCGGTGCTGTAAAGAATTCATCACTCGTGTGGGCAACGCTTCAGTAACGAAAACCGAGATGCAGGGCCACGATACCACCATTGAGGTTATGGTAACTGACGTCCTCAAAACCGCTTTCACGCATCATCTGGCTGAGCCGGTTCTGGTCCGGGTGGCGCCGAATCGATTCCACGAGATAACGATAACTCGCCTCGTCACCGGTCACCATGCGGCCCAATGGCGGGATGACTGAGAAAGAAAAAAGATCATAGGCGCGTGACAGCCACTCGGACACCGGGTGCGAGAACTCCAGGATCACCACACGCCCGCCAGGGCGAAGCATTTGTGCCATCGACTCCAGCGCCTTGGGGATACGGGTGACGTTGCGCAGACCAAAAGCGATGCACACACAATCGAAACCCCCCGGCATCAATGGCAGCGCCTCGGCATCGGCGAGCAAAAATTCAACATTGCTGCCAATGCCTTTGTCGATCAGGCGTCTGCGGCCCTGCTCGAGCATAGCTGGGTTAACGTCAGTCATCACAACCTGGCCGGTATCGCCGACACGTTGCGCAAAGCGTGCTGTCATATCACCACTGCCAGCTGCAACATCCAACACCCGATGCCCGGCGCGTGCGCTGCTGCGCGCCAGGGCAAAATCTTTCCACAACCGATGAACCCCCAATGACATCAGGTCGTTCATCAGGTCGTAACGATCGGCTACCGATTCGAAGACCTGGCCGACCCGGGTAGCCTTGTCGGCAGGGTCTACCTCGCTGAAGCCGAAATGTGTTGCCTTTTCACCCATGATGGAAATGGTGCGTGGGCGCGTCAGGCGTCTTGTTTGCGCTCGTAACCCGCCTTGGTCAAATCGCCCAGGTAGGCCTGCCAGAGACGATCCTGATGGGTTCCCAGTTCATACAGAGTCTCCCACGAGTAAAGGCCGGTGTTATGGCCATCGTCAAAATGCAACTTGACGGCATAGGCGCCAACCGCTTCTACCTGGGTGATGTTGACAGTCTCTTTGCCCGTTTGCAGCACTTCCTGCCCGGGGCCGTGGCCGCGTACCTCGGCAGAGGGTGAGTACACCCGCAGGTATTCACAGGGCAACATGAAATTGCTGTCGTCATCAAACTCGACCTCGAGTGTACGAGAGCCCTGATGCAAAACGATACGGGTGGGGCGAGGGTGTGATGACATGGTGACTAAAGAAAAGTAGCAAAATCCCGGCCAGGCCGAGCTTGAGTCAAAGGCTATTGCTCTTGCATCCAAAGTGCAACTTCTTCAGCAAAATAAGTCAGGATGGCATCGGCACCCGCGCGTTTAAAAGCCAGCAGGGATTCGAGCACAACTGCCTTTCGATCCAACCAGCCGTTCTGCGCGGCAGCGCAAAGCATGGCGTACTCTCCACTGACCTGGTAGACAAAAGTCGGTACACCCAGCTCGTGCTTGACCCGCTGCACCACATCCAGATACGGCATACCGGGCTTGACCATTACCATATCTGCTCCCTCGGCGAGATCCAATTCGACTTCGCGCAAGGCTTCATCGGTGTTGCCCGGATCTACCTGGTAGGAGTACTTGTCGCCGCCACCGAGGTTGGCTGCAGATCCTACCGCGTCACGAAACGGGCCGTAGAAAGACGACGCATATTTCGCCGAATAGGCAAGGATGCGAGTGTTGACCAGGCCTTCTTCCTCAAGCGCGTCACGAATCGCGCCAATACGCCCGTCCATCATGTCCGAGGGGGCAACCACCTGGGCGCCGGCTTGAGCATGGCATAGCGCCTGGCGCACCAGTGTCTCTACTGTCGTGTCGTTGCTGACGTATCCTTGTTCATCCAGTAGGCCATCCTGGCCATGGCTGGTATACGGATCCAATGCCACATCAGTAATGATGCCCATTTGGGGTAGGTGCTCACGCAAAGCGCTGACCACCTGCGGCACCAACCCCTGGGGATTGTAGGCTTCGGCCGCATCAGCGGTTTTGAGCGCGACATCGATCACCGGGAAAATAGCAATGGCCTTAATGCCCAAGGCATCGAGTCTTTCGGCCCGCTCCAGCAAGAGATCGAGGCTTAAGCGTTCGACGCCCGGCATGGACGGCACTGCCTGACGTACCCCGGTGCCGTCACAAACAAAGACCGGCTGGATCAGATCGTCTATGGACAATCGTGATTCACGCACCAGAGCACGACTGAAGGCATCTTTGCGCAGGCGCCGCATTCGCGTGGTGGGGTAAACGCTCATCGATAATTCCTTTTAACGCGCCTACCTTTTTTTGCCCGGGCGCTTCTTGGCCGTTTTCTTGGCTGCTGGCTTTTTTGCCACTTTTTTGGCTACGGCCTTTTTGGCGACTGGCTTGTTGAGGGCTGGCTTTTTCGCTACTTTGCTGGCGGCCTTTTTCGCAACCTTCTTAGCTACTTTCTTGGTGACTTTCTTGGTGACCTTTTTAGCTGCCGGTTTTTTTGCCGCTGGCTTGTTGGCAACTTTCTTGGTGGCTTTTCTCACCGTGGTCGCGCTCGGTTTCTTTACCGCTGGCTTTTTTGCCACTTTGCTGGCGACCGTTTTCGCAACCTTCTTAGCCACTTTCTTGACTACGGGCTTATTAGCTTCTGGCTTTTTTACCACTTTTTTGGTGGCTTTTCTCACCGTGGTCGCGGTCGGTTTTTCGGCTGCTTTTTTTTCCACTTTTTTGCTGGTTGCCGACTTCATGACGACCGCTTGTGGGCGCGCGGGCCTCGGCGCGGTGACTTTTTTCTCCATAGGTCGAATCTCTATATCGACCACTTCACAGATGACGGAAAAGATCTGTTCCACCTCGCCACCTGCCTGGATAGTGCGCAACTTGTGCTGCGCCTTGTAATAGGCGCTAAGTGGCGCCGTATCCTGATCATAGGTTTGCAGGCGCGCGCGCACGGTTTTCTCGGTGTCATCAGATCGGTGGGAAAGCTGCTTCGAACCACATTTATCGCACACCCCGGACCGGCTCGGGCGAGAAAAATAGCGGTTGTATATCGCACCGCATTCACCACAGCTTAGCCGGCCGGTAACGCGCTTGATCACAATCTCGTTATCAAGGGCAAACTGCAACACCAATTGCAACGGTCGACCCAACCAGCCCAGTCGGGTATCCAGTTCCTGGGCCTGCGGGATATTGCGGGGAAAGCCGTCCAGAACGAAACCACGGCGACTTTCGTTAGCCCGCAGGCGATCGGTGACCGCGTCGATCACGATGTCATCTGACACCAACTCTCCGGCGTCCATGATCGCTGAGACTTTCTTGCCGATCTCCGTTTTCTCTGCAACGGCGGCACGCAAGATATCGCCCGTGGAAATCTGAGGTACCTTGTACTTTTGGGCCATCATCTTGGCCTGGGTTCCTTTGCCGGACCCGGGAGCTCCCAACAAAACGATTCTCATAATGACATCTCCACAAAGCTGTGACTGGAGCCGAAAACACCCCTTGGCAACGGCCTATCAAGCCCACCTCAACGGTAACGTTAGCCAGGCGAGGGGCTCGAAAAGGGGCGTACACTATAGTGACCTTTTGTGTGCTGTCAATGGACCGTGGGGCATAAAAAGACCAAACCGGTACCGCAAGTTCTGTTCATAGGACGCCCTTGGAACACTGCGCTAAAATCATTCTTGGTGATGAAGCAGGCCGTATGGCTCTCCCCAGAGCCGTGTTCCGAGCCGATTACCCTCTCATTTGAGCAGATAACATTACGCCCCATCATGAATTTTTGCCCGACCAGAATCCTTTATTCGGACTTCCCTAACGAGAACATCACGCTATGAGCAAAGCCAAGAACGCCTTCTATGCCCAGTCCGGCGGGGTAACCGCGGTCATTAACGCCAGCGCCTGCGGGGTAATCGAAACCGCCCGGCAACACCGCGACCGCATCAACAAGGTGTACGCCGGCCGTAACGGCATTATCGGCGCCCTGACCGAAGACCTTATCGACACCAGCCGTGAAAGCAAAAGCGCGATTGCTGCACTGAAAACAACGCCTTCGGGCGCTTTTGGCTCGTGTCGCTACAAACTCAAGAGTCTTGAGGAAAGCCGTGCACAGTACGAAAGACTGATTGCCGTTTTCCGAGCTCATGATATTGGCTATTTTTTCTACAATGGTGGTGGTGACTCTGCCGACACCTGCCTCAAAATATCGCAACTGTCGAAAACGACCGGCTTTCCGATTCAAGCCATCCATGTGCCCA
This sequence comes from Acidiferrobacteraceae bacterium, assembly GCA_018698075.1. Classification (GTDB taxonomy): domain Bacteria; phylum Pseudomonadota; class Gammaproteobacteria; order Arenicellales; family UBA868; genus UBA868. Next base: position 3,982 of record JABINT010000067.1, on the reverse strand, counting down.
AGACGGTTGATAATGACCTGCCGATCACCGACAACTGCCCGGGCTTTGGCTCTGTCGCCAAGTACATCGCTATCTCCACGCGGGAAGCCAGTTTCGATGTCGCCTCGATGGCCAAAACCTCAACCAAAGTATTTATCCTTGAGGTTATGGGCCGCCATGCCGGCTGGATTGCCGCAGCCGGCGGCATGGCCAGCGATGAAAAAACCCCGATACCCATTATTATCCTGTTCCCCGAGGTGGCTTTTGACCGCAAACGCTTTATGGCTCTGGTCGATGAGAAAGTCAGCCGTTTCGGCTACTGCTCTGTTGTGGTCTCCGAAGGCGTTCGCGACAAAGATGGCCGGTTTCTGGCTGATCAGGGCCTGCGCGACGCGTTTGGCCATGCCCAGCTGGGGGGTGTTGCCCCGGTCGTGGCATCGATGGTCAAAGAAGATCTGGGCTTGAAGTACCACTGGGCGGTTGCCGATTACCTGCAACGCTCAGCACGACATATCGCCTCACGCACGGATGTAGAACACGCTTACGCCACCGGCGCGGCGGCCGTGCGAATGGCGTTGGCCGGCAAGAACGCGGTGATGCCCGCGATTGTGCGCACCTCGAACCAACCTTACCGCTGGAAAATCGGTGAAGCCAGCCTGAAGCGCGTTGCCAACCGTGAAAAAATGATGCCACGCAACTTCATCAGCGCAAATGGCTTTAGTATCACGGCTCGCTGCCGGCGCTACCTGGAACCGCTGATTCGAGGAGAGGATTATCCGGCCTACGACAAAAACGGTCTGCCGCGTTACGTCCGGTTGAAAAACGTGGCCGTTCGAAAAAAACTGGCTGAACCGTTCAGCGTCTGAGCCGGCACATCCCTAACTAAGCCTTGGCCCTGAAAATAACGGGCGCTCTTTCAAAAGAGCCTGTCGAGGCTTTTAGCAGCTGGGATCGCTTCGCCTTCCGGCCACGGGGGCCGCGTTGGTGTACGGGCCTGGCGCTCGTTGGTCGCTAGTCCCCACCAAAGTGGGTGCGTTGGATCAATAAACAGCTTTTGGTGTTGAACTGTTGGAAAAAAACTGATGCAGGACAGCTTTTAAACGGCCTTGGGGCAGGGAAAAGACTTAACTGGCACTCGCTGCCTGCTCACAGTACAACGCCGCCACGCTCTGCAACAGTGCCAAAGCATCTGTATTTTCGGCGTTGGCGCTATAAGAAACTTGGTGGCCCTGACGTTCGCCCTTGACCAGGTTACGCTGGCGCAACCGGTTCACATAGTAGGTGACTGTTGCGGGCGATAATCCAGTAGCCTCGGATAGGTTTTCCAGAGTTTTACCTTCGCCCAATAACCGCAGCATAATGCAAAGGCAATGAGCATTTCCCAGCATTTTCAAAACTTGGGCAGTCTTTTGTGTAGACACGTATGTCCCTTGAATTTATAAGTCTTATTTAATTATATTCGTTTTTGTTAATATTGTAAATAACTATTATTAGTGACTCGGCCTGATGAGGGTTTTGTGGATTTACGCTTAAGTGTCGTATCCTGCGCGTTTCATCTGCTCTTGTGATAAACCCATTTCAGCGGCTCTGGATCTGGATAACAGCCTATGCACCAATCCCAACCCGACAGCCATCTTATCGAAACCGAGCCCTTTTATGCCGCGCAAGGACAGGAGATATCCCTATTTGAGGCAGCCTGGGGCAACCAGCTACCGGTGTTGCTCAAAGGGCCAACGGGCTGCGGCAAGACCCGCTTCATGGAGCATATGGCGTGGCGATTGAAACGGCCCTTGGTGACTGTCTCGTGTCACGATGACCTAACCGCCTCGGATCTGGTGGGGCGTTACCTGATTATTGGGGGTGAGACCCGTTGGATAGACGGACCGCTGGTGCAGGCCATTCGCACTGGAGCGCTTTGTTATCTCGACGAAGTCGTTGAGGCGCGCAAAGACACCACCGTGGTCATACATCCGCTGGCCGACGACCGGCGGCAACTGGCAATAGAAAAGACCGCTGAACTGCTTAGCGCGCCAGAAGAATTTTGTCTGGCAATCTCCTATAACCCGGGTTACCAAAGCGTCCTTAAGGATCTTAAGCAGAGCACACGCCAACGATTCGTTGCCATTGACTTCGATTACCCCCCACCCGAGCTTGAACGCGATATCGTGGTGCGCGAATCGGGCATTGATGATGAAACCGCCGTGTTACTGGTGCGTTATGCCGGCATGACCCGCAACCTCAAGGGCAATGGGCTGGAAGAGGGCGCCAGTACCCGGTTGCTGGTGCACGCGGCCAAGCTGATGATCAGCGGTGTTGATCCAAAAACCGCCTGTCGCAGCGCCATCGCCGAATCGCTGACCGATGAACCGGATATGTTGGTGGCGGTAAAGGAGCTTGGCGCCTCACTCTTCTGATCTAACCCTTATCCCATATGGGCCGTGACATAATCGGCCCGTTTTTGCGCAATAAGCGATTTTACGATAGGAGAAATTCAGCATGGGCGAGTATCACCCAGCGCCTGTCCTTGGAGTGATCGGCGGCAGCGGCCTGTATGAAATCGACGGGCTGACTAACGTACGCTGGGAGAAAATCAGCGGCCCTTGGGGCGAGCCGTCCGATGAACTGCTCTTTGGCGAGCTGGACGGCGTACAGTTGGTCTTCTTGCCGCGCCATGGCCGGGGTCATCGCCACAGCCCGAGCACGATCAACTACCGCGCCAATATAGATGCCTTGAAACGGGCCGGGGTAACCGACCTTATATCGCTTTCGGCTGTGGGCTCGTTTCGCGAAGAATTGCCGCCCGGCACTTTTGTCATAGTCGATCAGTTTATCGATCGGACCTTTGCCCGGGAAAAAAGCTTTTTTGGAGCCGGCATGGTCGCGCATGTTTCCATGGCACACCCGGTCAACCCACGACTGGGGGACTGGTGCGCAAGAGCCTGTGAGAGCGGGAATATCCCGATGCAGCGCGGGGGCACCTACCTGGTAATGGAAGGACCCCAGTTCTCGACCTTGGCTGAATCACAGCTGTACCGACAGTGGAATTGTGACGTCATCGGCATGACCAACATGCCCGAGGCCAAGCTCGCCCGCGAGGCGGAGATTCCCTATTGCACGGTGGCAATGGTTACCGATTACGATTGCTGGCACCCTGATCATGACAACGTGGACGTCGACGCGGTTATCCGGGTATTACTGGACAACGCCGACAAGGCCCGCCGACTGGTCCGTACGGTAGCAGCACGCCTGACCGAGCGCCCTGCGCTTTGCCCATCCGGCGATGATCGCGCTCTTGATGCCGCACTCATTACCCACCCCGATGCCCGCGACCCTGCAATGCTGACAAAGCTCGATGCCGTGGCCGGCCGTGCGCTGACCTAAGGAGACATCATGAGTATCAAAAGCCTGATTCGCTCGATTCCCGACTACCCGAAAAAGGGCGTCATCTTTCGTGACATCACGACTTTGCTTCAGGATCCGTCTGGATTTCGCCGGGCCGTGGATGAGTTGGTGCAACCCTTCGCCGGTAGCGACGTTCATTGTGTTGCCGGCATCGAGGCCCGCGGCTTCATTCTCGGTGGCGCGGTCGCACACCAATTATCGCTAGGTTTTGTTGCGGTACGAAAAAAAGGCAAGCTACCCTGGCAAACCATGTCGGTCCAATACCAGTTGGAATACGGCAGCGATGAGGTGGAGATTCATACCGATAGCCTAAAAGCCGGCCAGAACGTGCTCATTGTCGATGACTTAATAGCCACCGGCGGCACCGCCTGTGCCGCGGTGGAGCTGGTGCGCAGTGCTGGAGCCAACGTCATTGGTGCGAGTTTCGTTATTGACCTGCCAGATCTTGGAGGCCGCGAAAAACTTGCAGCGATGGATGTGCCAGTTCGCACGCTTGTCAGTTTTGCCGGGAACTAGGGCATCGATAAGTAAGCCTACTATAGCTTTTGATGCGCCCGCTCTGGTTCTGCAGTAACGTTGGTCGGTTAAACGGCTTCAGCTG
>JABINT010000196.1 GCA_018698075.1 Acidiferrobacteraceae bacterium | reverse complement strand
GGGGGCTGACGCGAGAATATTATCTCGATCAACTGCCGCCTTAATGGGAGGAAGGCCATGGGGTGTTGGGATATTGGCTTTTGCGCCGACGGAGATACGAGATGCGCAGATAACTGAGACTCTGTCAGCCCGTCCAGACTACGTCATCATATCAGGCGGGCGCCCCGATCAGGCTCAGCAGTTTGAACAGGAGGGTATTCGGGCGTACCTACACGTGCCTACGCTCGGATTCTTGGAGCGGTTTCTCGATGCTGGGGCGCGGCGATTTGTGTTTGAGGGGCGTGAGTGTGGTGGCCATGTTGGTCGTTACGGATCTTTACAGCTCTGGGAACAGTTAGGTGATGCGCTATTGGACCGGAGCTCGAGCGATGATGCGCGCGAGTTTCATGTGTTATTTGCTGGAGGAATTCACGATCGATGCTCAGCTGCAGGCGCTGCGATCATGGCGGCGCCGCTTGCCCAGCGCGGCATGTGTACTGGGGTATTGATGGGTAGCGCTTACCTGATGACCCCTGAAGCAGTTGATTCTGGTGCGGTGGCACCGGGCTTTCAGAAGGTGATTACGGACTGTACGGATACGGTTTTGCTACAGAGCCGGCCGGGGCATGTTTACCGTGTGGCCAATACGCCGATGGTGCAGGACTTTGAACAACTGCGATCTAGATTGACGGGCGAAGGTCTATCAGGCGATCAACTGGCATATGAGCTGGATCTTTTTGGACTCGGCCGGTCTCGGATCGCGACCAAGGGTGAGAAGCGAGATTCATCTGGCCAATGGCTTCCTGTTTCTGAAGATATTCAGTATCAGGAGGGGATGTATATGGTGGGTGAGGTAGCGACCTGTTGTACTAAGGTGAACTCTATGAACGAGTTGCATGACTCGATAGCTCTGGGGTCTCAGGATATCACCGCTCAGGATAGTGAGGTTCGGCCAGGCTGGCTAGGATCGGATATTCAGCCGCCACCTGTCGACGTTGCCATTATTGGTGTTGCTGCCTTGGTACCTGATGCGACTCATCATGACACTTTCTGGCGGAATATTCTGGATAGCCATTCGGCAATCATTGAGGTGCCGGAGGATCGCTGGGATTGGCGACTTTATGATAACGATCAAGGGACTCGCCAGGATTCAGTGCTAGCCCAATGGGGTGGGTTCTTCCCCGAGATACCGTTTGACCCCAGGCGGTATGGAATTCCCCCGAAGGTGATGCCCCATATTGGGGTGCCACAGTTGCTGTCGTTGGAAATCGCACGCCGTGCTTTGGCTGATGCCGGTTATGAAGACGGCAATTTCGACCGGGAAAATACATCCGTGATCATGGGTGCGGCAGACGGCGGTGGCCTGCTAGGTGATTCTCTTAAAACCCGTGCTCATCTGAATCTGATCGATCCTGACAGTAAGGCATGGGATCGATTGCCCGAGTGGACCGAAGATTCATTTGCGGGTGTTTTGACAAATATTAATGCGGGTCGGGTTGCGAACCGTTTTGATCTGGGCGGGACTAATGTGATCCTCGACGCGGCCTGCGCTTCTGGCCTTATGGCCGTGGGTAAGGCGGTCAATGAACTTGTCGACGGCTCTGCGAATATGGCGTTGGCTGGTGCGATTGATGTGGGGCAGGTGCCATTCCAGTTTCTAGGGTTCAGTAATACGCGTGCGCTTTCACCAACTGGCGAGTTGCAACCTTTCGGTCGGGGAGCCAATGGGACTGTTACCGGCGAAGCCATCACTTTTGTCGTGTTAAAGCGTTTGGTTGACGCCGAACGGGACGGAGACCGGATCTATTCAGTTATTAAGGGAATTGGCACCTCTAGTGACGGCAAGGGGCTTGGAATGACTGCCCCACGGCCCGCAGGACAGATGCGCGCTCTAAACCGGGCCTATGCAAGGGCTGGGTTCACAATGTCAACTATTGGCCTGTATGAAGCACATGGCACGGGGACACCAGTCGGCGATAAAGCCGAGGCGGAGACTTTGTTTACTCTGCTGCAAAATGGTAGTGGTGAACCGGCGAACTGTGCAGTTGGATCAGTCAAAAGTCTCACCGGGCATACTAAGAATGCGGCGGGTATGGTTGGGCTGATTAAGGCATCAATGGCGCTGTTTCACCGAACTCTGCCACCGCATGCAGGAATCGATGAGCCGATAGAGGTTTTCCAGCAGTCGGACTCGCCCGCTTACCTGCCGAATACCGCAAGACCTTGGTTGTCTTCGATTCATGCGCGTCGCGCCGGGGTTTCGGCTTTTGGTTTTGGTGGAACTAATGCCCATGCAGTTTTGGAGGAATATCCAGCTGAACGGGCGGGGAGATCGGTTAACTATGGTGCTCGCCACTGGTCGCCAGAGTTATATCTCCTTGCGGCAGTTGATCGGCCAACCGCGGCCAATGCTTGCCGGGAGTTGGCAGAGGTGATCAGGTTGAACTCTGATGTCTCACCGTGCGATTTATCATATAGCCTTGCAGTTGATTTCGATAAGCAATTGAGACGAAGTCAATCAGAGACAAGTGTGATGCTCGCTTTTGTTTCGACATCAATTGAAGAACTACAAAGTGATCTCGTTAAGGTGGCTACGTCTTTGGTGGAAACCAAGGATGAGCCAATCCAGTTACCGGCGAATGTGTCGATTGGTACAGGCGAATCCGATCAGATGAAAGTGGCCTGCCTATTTCCTGGGCAGGGGTCGCAGTACTGCGGAATGGGCCAGGGGCCAGCCCTCTATTTTGAGGAGTTTCGCGCACTGCTCGAACTGGCAGACGCGCGCTATCAGTCGGAATTGGGTCAACGAATATCCACGTTGATTTCTCCTGCGGCATTATGGTCCGAGCAGGAGAAGCGCAGCGCTGGCGAAGCGTTGATGCGTACGGAGGTGGCGCAACCCGCGCTGGGCGTGATCGAGCTTGCCTACTTTCAAGTGTTACAGCGTTTAGGACTCCGTTGTGACATGGTTGCAGGCCATTCCTACGGTGAGTACGCGGCGCTGGCTGCAGCCGGTGCGTTAAGCGCGGATGATTTGCTTGATCTTTCTGTGAGTCGTGGCCAAGCGATGGCCAACTGCAAGAGTGAGAGCGGTGATTCGGGAACCATGGCTGCGGTGTTTGTCTCGCGTGAACAGCTTATCCCGGTGCTTGAGCAGGTTCCCGGTCTGGTGTTAGCTAATGACAATGGTCCTGGGCAAGTGGTTATATCGGGCGCAGTTGTGGATGTTGATCAGGCAATTGAACTTCTTCATCAACAAGAGATTCGGGCGGTACGACTGCCAGTCGGAGGCGCCTTTCATTCATCTCTTATGGGCGCTGCGGCACAACCCTTGGTAAAAGCGATTCATTCTGTCGAGTTTTCTGCACCAACGAGACCGGTGTATGCAAATAGTGATGGCGCACCTTACGCACACCATCCTTCTGATATTCAAGCCCAGCTTAGCCAACACCTGTTACAGCCGGTGCAGTTTGCTGCGCAGATTGAGCAAATGTACGCTGACGGTGCGAGGATCTTTCTCGAGGTTGGGCCGGGCCGCTCTCTTGTAGGCCTGACCGGCCAGATCCTGCGTGATCGAGAGCACACGATAGTGGCGCTTGAGGATGGCGCAAAGGGTATGCAGGGGTTCCTCGTAGCGGTTGGTAAACTGGCAGTCCACGGCATTTTAGACAACATCCTGGGTCTATACCGTGACCGCGACCCTAAATCGATCAACCTGCGTGATCAGGCTGAAGAGGTTGATCCGAATTTCCTTTGGTATCTGAACGGAGCATTTTCTCGTCGGGCCAACGAAGTGCAGGGCCAGTATGGCAAGGAGCCTTTTCTCACAGCCGCTACTGCACTGGAGAGCCGGGCTGCTGTAGCCCAGCCGGTGGTATCCCCGGTTGAGGATGTTCCAGTTGACCAGCCTGCTTTAGGTAGCAGTGAGCCGGCAATCTTGCCTCGCCCGATTGACGGTTTTGACGAGGGTGGAATAGAGGTCTATCGCGAATACCACGAAACCATGCGTCAGTTCCTTAAGCTACAGGAGTCGGTGATGACGGCATTCCTGAAGGGT
>JABINT010000101.1 GCA_018698075.1 Acidiferrobacteraceae bacterium | reverse complement strand
GTCTCAATAATATCTGGTGGAAAACCATTCTCGTTCAGAGCGGTACTGGCAAGCGTGCGGAACCCGTGGGCCGTGACGTCGAACCCCATCCGGTGCAGCGCGATGCGCAGCGTATTGTCTGAGAGGGGTTTACCAGGTTTGCTTCCCGGGAACACCAGATCCCGAGACACAGGAGAAATCTGGTTGACCACTTCTTTTGCCTGGGCGCTAAGCGGAACTACGTGCTCCCGCCTGGACTTCATCCGCTCAGCAGGGATGCGCCACTCCCCTATTTCGAGATTAAACTCGTCCCACCTAGCGTTTCGTAACTCACCTGGACGCACAAAGGTGAGCAGTAGCAGCCGTAAGGCCAACACGGTAATTGGATTTCCTTGATAAATAGCAAGTTTGGCCTGGAACTCTGGAACCTGATCCATGGCTAGGGCCTTAAAGTGTTGGACCCTAGGTGGCTTCTTTAACGCCTTCCAGCCCGGGATGGGGTTGCCCTGCGCCCTTCCGGCGGCTATCGCGTAGTCAAACACATCACTCATGCGTTGACGTACACGACGCGCCATATCGTACTTCCCGGCAGACTGTATCGGCTCCAGTACATTGAGTAACTGCCTGGTGTCCAAGGTAGCGATGCCAACATTCCCAATTGCAGGCAGCACGTGAATTTCAAGCGAGCGCCAAACCTTGACCGCATGCCGTTCGGTCCATTGTTGTGTGTTGTGCCATTCGCGCGCAGCGGATGCAAACGTATTGGTTACCTTGGAAAGATTCTGCTGTTTCCTTTCGCGGCGATCCTGCACAGGGCATATGCCTTGCCGAACTAGTTCTTTAGCCGCGTCACGCTCACGTCTCGCGCGTCGTATTTTTATAGACGGATAGATTCCTAACGCAAGCGTACGTTGTACGCTACCGAGACGGTAGTTATATCGCCAATACTTTGAACCGTTCGGATGGATGAGGAGGTAAAGCCCGTGACTATCGTATACCTTGTAGGGCTTACCTTTGTGTTCTGCGATTTGCGCTTTGGTATCTGTGAGCAAGAGTTAGTTCGATGTGGGATATAAAAACCATCAGACGGATATACCATAGGAATATACCCTACTTATACCCCCGTATCCACTATTGCCTCTGGATACCTAAGAAATTCGAATAAATGGCTATATTCCGCGGAATATTAAAGCATTCTTTAGCCATCAGTGGCCACAGATAACACAGTGATGGAGGCTGAGGGCGGAATCGAACCGCCGTACACGGCTTTGCAGGCCGCTGCATAACCACTCTGCCACCCAGCCTTGGAATGAAGAAAATATGGAGCGGGAAACGAGACTCGAACTCGCGACCCCAACCTTGGCAAGGTTGTGCTCTACCAACTGAGCTATTCCCGCACGAGGGAACGTGATTCTATCGGTCTGCTTTGGTCTGTCAAGTTTCTGTCCTTTTCGCCTGCTCGGCCAACGTTGGCCAGGCCCCCCGAAGATAGATGAGCATTGACCACAAGGTCAAGGCACCGGCGGCATACAGGAGTCCCTCGCCAATGACCAGAAATACAGGATGGGGCGCACTTTCAGCACCGAGCAGCACGGTGATCGCGATAAACTGGACAGTCGTCTTTACTTTTCCAATCCACCCGACACGGACCACACCGCGCCGACCCAGCTCTGCCATCCACTCCCGCAGCGCAGATATGGTGATTTCCCGTCCGATAATAATCGCCGTGACAACAGTAAACAGAGCTGGACTGATGACTGAACTGACCAGCGTCGCATCTGCCGCCAGCAACACCAGCACAACCGATACCATCAGTTTGTCAGCGACCGGATCAAGAAAAGCACCAAAGGGTGAGGTCTCATTGAGGTGGCGGGCCAGATAACCATCGAGCCAGTCGGTCAGCCCTGCCAGCAGAAAAACAATAGCCACTATGTATCCAGAGAAATCGAGTAGATAAAGCGCTCCGATTACTGGAATCAGGGCGACTCGCAGCAAGGTCAAAAGATTAGGGGTGGTCCAAGGCATGAATTCAATTGACCTGAAAATACTCGACTATGCGTTTTGCGAGTTGCTGGTTGATCCCATCAACTTTCAACAATTCGTCAATCGTGGCATGAGTGATCGGCCGCATTCCTCCAAAGTGGCGCAGTAGCGCCTGACGTTTTTTCGAGCCAATTCCTGAGACGTCCTCAAGCCTTGAGTGAGTCCGTGCCGCATTGCGTTTCTTGCGATGCCCTGTGATTGCGAAGCGATGAGCCTCATCACGCACATGTTGAAGCAGTAATCGGGCGGGTGCATCAACAGGAAGTATAAGAGGCGCCCTTTTCCCCGGCAACAAAAGCCTTTCCCTTCCGCTTTTCCGAGAACGTCCCTTGGCAATTCCAATCACCGCAATATCCTGCAGCAAGTTTTCCTGTAACGCTGAAAACGCCCGATTCACCTGCCCGAGACCACCATCGATAACCAGGAGGTCAGGTTTTTTGCCCTGACCTTCCTGAACCTTAGCCATGCGGCGAGAGACGACCTGCCCAATGGCATCGTAGTCGTCGCCGGCGCTGACACCTCGAATATTGAAACGCCTGTATTCGCTGGGCACCGGACCCGAACTATCAAAGACCACGCATGAAGCTACCGGGGTCTCGCCCAACGTATGGCTAATATCGAAGCATTCGATTCTTTCAATTCGATCAGCGAAGCCCAACACCCGGGACAGATCTTCAATGCGCCCCAGGTTGTCCACTCCAGCCAGTAAGTGCCGATCGAGATAGTCCGTCGCGGTCAGTGTTGCAAGCTCTATCCAGCGCGCGCGATGACTTCGGACTCGACTTTTTACCAAGACTTTGCGTTTGGCTTGGCCTGTCAGAAGGACTTCAAGCACTTTCGATCCATCCACGGTAGGGACGGTGATGACCTCAGCGGGAATGACCTGGTTCTGATAATACTGGACCAGCAGGTTTTGTAGTATTTGCCCCGATCCCAGATTCAGAAGGTTTTTGTGGATAAAATGGCGGCTACCCAGGTTTTGGCCAGAACGAATCTGCATCACCGAAAACAGTACCGACCCTCCTTTCTCTAACAGGCTCGCAACATCTGCGTCCTGGCTTGTACCCAAGACATACTGGCTCTCCTGCATTTTTCGCAAAGCGCCAATTCGGTCTCGAAATATCGCGGCAGATTCAAAATCAAGTGCGTCGGCAGCTTTTTCCATCGTCTTCTCAAACAATCCATTTATCTCCCGATTCTTCCCCTGCAAAAGCATGATGACTTGATCCACTTCATGTTGGTAGTCGGCAACGCTGATCAGGCCCACACACGGTGCGGAACAGCGCTTAATTTGATACTGCAAACAGGGTCGGCTACGGTTGCGAAAATAGGTTTCATGGCACTGGCGGATGGGTATTACTTTTTGCAATTCGCCAAGGATGGTTCGGACCGATCCGGTGTTGGCGTAAGGGCCGAAGAAGCGCCCTTTCCCACGCGTACCACCTCGATGCAAAGAAAGCCCGGGGTATTGTTTGTCGGTAGAAAGACGTAGGTAAGGGTAGCTCTTGTCATCACGCAAAAGGATATTAAAACGGGGGCGCAACCGCTTGATTAGGTTGCTTTCGAGCAATAAGGCCTCGATCTCGCTCCGGGTTCGTTGAATGTCGATGTCTGCAAGACTCGCCATCATCAATCGCGTTTTACTATTCTGTCCGGCCTTATTGAAATAACTCGACACGCGATTCTTAAGATTGCCGGCTTTACCCACGTACATTGGTTCGCCATTCGGGTCCCGCATTACATATACACCTGGGCCTTTAGTAAGACTTGCCAGAAATACTTTTTGATCGAAGGACATCAATTAGCTCAGCAGTTCCCTTACCCGCGAAAAAACATCGTTAAACATGGCCTGGGTGAGGCGCCGGGTTTGGGTGTTGTAACGGCTACAGTGATAACTCGACACCAAGGTGCGTTGATCAGTCAATTTCAGTTCTCCCGCATGCCGAAATGGCATTTGACTAAGCGTGAAGCCGAGTGCCCGAACCACACTATCATGCGCCAGGCGGCCAAGTACAAGCACCACACCGTTTACTGGGACGGTTGCCAGTTCTTGAATCAAAAATGACCGGCAGGCATTCACTTCGGCCGCGTTCGGTTTATTTGCCGGAGGCAAGCATTTTACGGCGTTGGTGATCAGGCACCCGTGCAACTCGAGATCGTCACCCTTGAAGGATTCGGGCGAGCTGGAAAACCCGAACTGATAGAGCGTTTGGTAAAGCATAATTCCGGCGTGGTCACCCGTAAAAGGGCGCCCAGTCGCGTTCGCGCCGTGGAGTCCGGGGGCAAGCCCAACGATCAAAAGGGGTGAGTTCCAGAGGCCGAACTGCGAGACCGGCCGACACTCGTAAGTGGGATGTTTCGCCCGAACTTGGTCCAGAAACCCGGCCAGCCGGGGGCATCGAACGCATGTGGGATCGTAATACTTTTTAATCGGGACGCTCTTTGAGCCTCGCGCTACCTTAGATTGGTCCATGCCTCGCCTCCTCGCGGTTGTTGGGGGCCTTGCAAGGTCGTAGAATGCCCACGCTCAAATTCATAAAAAAATGTTAAAACCATGAAAATCTCTGCATCCGATGTTCGCGTGGGGAATCTCCTTGAATACCAAGGGAAACTCTGGCGGGTATTGAAGAAATCTCATGTTAAACCTGGTAAAGGCGGCGCGTTTGCGCAATTGGAAATGAAGGCCATTTCAGATAATACCAAGTTAAACGAACGTTTTCGCTCCGAAGACAAGCTTGAGAAGGCGCACGTCGAACCTCGGCAAATGCAATATCTGTATCCCGAGGGCGACGATTTCGTATTTATGGACCTTGAATCGTTCGAGCAGCTTCAATTGTCCGGCGACGACCTTGTCGGGCAATCAGAGTATCTTCTTCCAAATGAAGAGGTCCAGATAAATTTCTACAACGACCAGCCTATTGGTGTTGAACTTCCCCAAAGCGTGGCCCTGGCGGTAACCGAAACCGAATCCGTGGTGAAAGGTCAGACAGCCGCGGGTTCCGGCAAGCCGGCAATTGTCGAAACCGGCCTACGGGTTATCGTACCTGCATTCATTAATGTTGGTGACCGGATAAAAGTCAGCACCGAGTCCGGCGAGTACATGGAGCGTGCCGATCACTGAGCAGTTCAAAGCTCCGGGTTGATGACCCGCTCTTTCGCATCGATCAGCATCTGCCCGTTCGGACCTGGAATATCTCGCAGCCGCATCTTCTCGATGCGACCCTGGGTCTTCTCGCCCAGAGGTGAAAGATCGATGCTATCCAGAACCAAATCGATCGCGCGCTGATCATTGCACAATAACATCATGTCGCATCCGGCGGCACAGGCCTTGAATACTCGCTCGGCAGGGTCTGCAACTTCGCTTAAGGCTCCCATCATTAGATCATCTGAGAAGATCGCACCGGTGAAATGCAAACGTTCCCGAAGCTCCTGGCGAAGCCATCTGGCCGAGAAGGTCGCAGGCAAATCATCCACCATACTGAAGCCCACGTGGCAAGTCATGATCCCTCCAAACAGATCCGAGTCCAGGCCCTGGTACACCGTGGTGTCGGTTAATTGGATTTCATCTAGCGAGCGGTGATCGCGGGGCAGATCAAGGTGAGGATCCTCGATGACCCCGCTATGGCCAGGAAAATGCTTGGCTACCGCGCGCATCCCGCACCGTTTCATGCCCAAAGCAAGTTGCGAGCCCAGCAACCGGACTATATTGGGCTTTTTATGGAACGCCCTTTCCCCGATGGCCTTGTTAGCGCTGGCCAGATCCAGAACTGGGGCAAAACTAAAATCAACCCCGACTGAGGCGAGTTCGCTAGCGAGGACAGTGCCAACGGCCCGGGCCCAACAACATGCCCGATCAGGATCGCGGTCGTAAAGATCGCCTATTGACCTCAGCGCTGGCAAGCGAGTAAAGCCATCAGTAAAACGCTGCACCCTTCCACCCTCCTGGTCTACCGCGATCAGAAGCGGCGAAGGCTTAGCGAATCGAATATCCCGAGTCAGCTCCGCAAGTTGTGCCGGACTAACATAGTTTCGTGCAAAAAGGATAACCCCACCTACCGCTGGGTGACTCAAACGCTCGCGAGTGACCGAATCGAGGGTCTGGCCCTCAATGCTGATCATCAGGGAGCCAATCACGACACTGCTCGCCGGTAACGATTCACGTTTTTATCTTAGGGAGATTTCGACCAATTTGTTTCAGTAACCCCTTTCCAGCCGATTCAACCAGTTCGATCACCAATGCAAAACCGTCTGAGTGACCGAAGTACGGATCTGGAACTGATTGCCCCTCGCGCCCTTCTGCATAGTCCAGAAACAGTGCTACTCTCGAATGGCTGTCGGCAGGTTGCATCTTCTGCAAAAAGTGAAGGTTCTCGCGATCCATCGCCAAAATGTAATCAAAATATTCAAAGTCACTGGTCTTGATTTGCCGTCCCACCTGTCCGGAGAGGTCAAACCCCCGCTCCAAAGCCGCCGCGCACGCTCGTATGTCGGGTGATTCTCCCTCGTGATAAGCATGGCTGCCGGCCGAGTCCACCAGAATCCGATTGGATAAGCCGGCCGCTTGAACCTGGGCGCGAAAGATGCCTTCGGCAGTAGGGGACCGGCAAATATTGCCCAGGCAAACAAAGAGGACTGCAACCAAAACCGATGCCTCCGGCACCATCAGCCCTGCCCTTGGAACACAAGGATAGCTCGCTCAAGATCCTCAACGGTATCTACCCCAGGACCGGGAGCCGCCTTCGCCTCACAGACCGCGATCTTGTCGCCGTGCCACAGCACCCGCAACTGTTCGAGCTTTTCCAGTTCTTCCGGTGGGCAAGATGGCCGACCGGTAAAGACACTCAAATAGGCAAGCCTATAGGCGTAGATGCCTATGTGTCGGCGAATATGCGACCATGGCATCGCTTCGCTGCCCGGCTCGCCAGTTGGTTGGTAATGTGGAATCGGCGAGCGCGAAAAGTAAATCGCATGGCCGGATTGATCGGCTACTACCTTAACGACTGATGGATCGTGGTACTGCTCGCGATCATCCAGGGAGCAGCAGGCTGTCGCCACACTCGCTCCTTGATTTTCTATAAGTAACTGCGCCACCTGATCGACCAGTATTCCGGGCATGTCCGGCTCATCCCCCTGAACGTTCACTACAATATGATCTGGAGCAAGACCAAGGGATAATGCAGCCTCGGCCACCCGATCGGTTCCACTCAGATGGGCGGCTCCAGTCAAGCAAACCTCGCCGCCGAAATCCCTTACCGCGCGAACAATACCCTCATCGTCTGTCGCGACGACGATTCTTTGTGCCTGACTTTTCTGTACGGCCTCATAGGTCCGTTGAATCAGCGGCTTACCATCGACATCCCGCAAGGGCTTGCCGGGCAATCTTTTGGACCCAAATCGCGCCGGGATAATCACTGTGAACTCAGCTGTCATGGATTCGTCTCTTCAGCAATTCATCCAGGTTGCTTAGTAGTTCCTGTGGGATGGTTACAACCTGTTTCACCGCCCACCAGTTCTCTTGCGCGAAGGACTCGCATTTGACAGCGTCTTTGGTGGTCATTAACACTGGCCTCCCAGGGGCTTGCGGTATATCACTTGCCTGAAAAGCATGGTGATCTGAAAAGCCCTTCTCTTGGATCTGAAGCCCTAAGTTACGCAGAGTTGAAAAAAAACGTTCAGGTTGATGAATCCCGGCAACTGCGACAACGGGCACTCCAGAGAATTCAGATAACTCTACCTCCTGACCGGAGACCAGGTTTCGGGCCACTGACGCGTTGACGCTCATTGGGTACTCGCCTTCTTTGGGTTGCCCACCGCGGCGCACCCGAATATCAACACGTTCAAGGCGCCTTAATGGTTCGCGAAGCGGGCCTGCTGGCAGCAACAGGCCGTTGCCGTGGCCGGTCACCCCATCGATTACCGCTATTTCAACCACTCGGCCAAGGGCCAGGTGTTGCAGACCATCATCGGCTATCACGAGATTGACCTCAGCTTCCTGAAGCAGCCTATCGACCGCCTTGGCTCTTTTTCGGGCAACTACTACCGGTACCTCGGCCTCTCGGGCAATGAGGACTGGTTCATCACCCACCAAAAAAGGATCAGTCGCAGCGGTCACTGTTGTGGGGCCCTCCGAGGTTCCGCCGTACCCACGACTTACGACTCCCGGACGCCAACCTCTGGCTCGTAAACCTCGCGCCAACTCTATCACCAGCGGTGTTTTTCCTGACCCACCGACCGTCAGGTTTCCAACCACCAACACCGGTACATTCCAGTGTTGAACCCTAAAAACCCCAAGTTGGTACAAAAGCGCTCTGATAGAAATGATCAGGCCATAGCAAATACTTAATGGCAACAACAACAATGTAAGCGCATCTATCCGGTTCCAGTGCCGCTGCAGACCGGCCGCTACGTTCATGACAAAGGCTGCCGTGGGGCACCCGTGTGTAACTCGTCCTCAGCCTGTTGTACGCGCCACATGTGTGCATAGGGCCCATTACAGTCCAGCAGTGTTTGGTGACAGCCAGACTCTTTAATTCGCCCATCTTCAAACACATGAATCTGATCGGCGTGGGTAATAAAACTGAGCCGGTGCGCGACAATCAGGATCGAGCGCTGTGAAGAAAACTGCTCTAACGAGGTTTTGATCTCCTCTTCCGAGAGCACGTCGAGCGCAGAGGTAGCCTCATCCAACACTAGAATCGCCCCGGGACGGTACAATGCGCGGGCCAATGACACCCGCTGCCTTTGTCCACCTGAAAGCCTCATTCCCAACTCCCCCACCTGCTGCTCGCCGTCGTTTGAAAACTTGTCTACGCCCGTGGCTTCCAGCAATCGCTGCAGATCAATCTGCGGTTCGCCGCTCTGGGCATAAGTGACATTTTGCGTAATAGTGCCGTCAAACAAGATCGGTTCCTGGGGTACCAAAGATACCTGGCGACGTAAATCAGTAAGCGAGTAAGAGCCTATCGGAATCCCATCAATAAGGATCTCACCGTTGTTTGGCGTATAAAAGCCCAGCAGAAGCGACGCAATCGTGGATTTACCACTTCCGGATGCACCGACAAGCGCAACAGTTTTTCCAGGTTCTAAAGTAAAAGATACCCCCTGCAGGGCCGGCTGATCTCCCTGGGGATAAGTGAAGGCTACGCTTTGGAACTCTACCCGGCCAAGAACCTTTCGTGGCGGGTTGGATTCGCCTATGCTCTCAGATGGTTCATCAATCACCGAAAATACGCTATTAGCAGCGGCTAGCCCTGCCTGAACATACTCGTTGATCCTGGCCAGTCGCTTAATAGGGCTCATCAAGAGCAATATGGTGCCCATGTAGGAAACGAAGGTACCCGGGCTGACGAATGCTCCGATCGTGTCAGTCAGTGCCAGGTAGATAATCAGGGATACTCCCGAACCGGCGATTAGGAGCAGCAGTGGAACGCTAATCGCTGCCACCAAAGCACGACGCAGGGATCGCCGCCTGTTGGCTTCGTTGACGGCCCTAAAGGTAGTCTCCTCTACCGCGTAACCGCCGAAGGCTTTAACCACGCGATGCCCCTGGAAAGCTTCCTTTGCAACGTGGGTGATTCCACCCATTGATTGTTGGATGCCCTCGCTCGACCGACGAAAACGACGGGACGCCTTACGGACAACAAAGGCTACAAAAGGCGTAATGAGAAGAAAGATAAGCGTTAGCGGCCAACTTAGGATGAGCATCCAAGCGATAAGACCCAGTGCCAGAAGCGAGTCTTTGATAATAATCTGCACCGCCATCGTACTGGCGGCAGCGACCTGCTCGAGGTCGTAAATTAATTTCGAGATAAGGCCAGAAGTCGGCTGAAGATCATAGTAGGCAGACGGCAGGCGAATCATTCGCCCAAATAACAATTGACGAAGGTCGAAAATCAAACGGCGGCCCACCCAGGCAATACAGTACTGGTCAGTGAACGCACCAACCGCGCGCGCCATGAAAACACCCATCAGCAAAGCCGGAATTAGTCGAATCATGGTGTCGTCGCGCTCAACGAACCCGCCATCCATGATCGGTTTTAGGAGTGCCGCAAAACCCACTTCGGACATGGCAACCACTGCCATACCGGCGACGCTGAGAAGAAAAACGGCTTTGTGCGGCCAAACATATCCAAGCAAACGCCGGTAAAGCGCCACACCCCCCAGTGAGTTCCCGTCAGCACTTATCACTGGGACACCTGCGCGGCAAATGTGACTCGCGCGAGCCCCGCACGTCTGGCAGCATCCAGGGCGAGAATCACTGCCTGGTGACTGGTTTGAGCATCCGCGCGAATCACCAGCGTTGGGTTTGATGCACTCCTGGGGAGTCGCCCAAGGGCCAAGGCCAGTTCATCAGCATCTCGGGGCTGAATTGGAGCGCCAGAGTCACCGCCGATAGGGTACAACTGGTAGTGTCCCTGAGCATTAATCACCAAGGAAATATCCTGTTGGGCCAAGGAGTGCTCAGCCTCGCTACGAGCTTCGGGCAAGGCTATCTCCAGATTGGTTTCACGGTTGAAAGTGGTGGAGACCATAAAGAAAATTAGCAACAAGAAGACGATATCAATCAATGGGGTCAAATTAATCGAGACTTCCTCAGCCGGCGCACTTGAGAATTTCATCTTGGTAGGCGCCCGCGAAGCACTTCGAGCAAGCGCAGCGCCTGTTGTTCGATTTCTACTGTTAATTCGTTAATCCGCCCTCGAAAGTAGCGATGGAACATTAGGCTCGGAATCCCGACCGAAAGCCCTGCTGCTGTGGTGATTAGCGCTTCGTATATTCCCCCGGCCAGAATTTGAGGGTCCCCTACTCCGGAGGTGGTTATGGCAGCAAATACTTTAATCATACCAATCACCGTGCCCAGCAATCCCAGCAAAGGCGTAGTCGCTGCTATTGTCCCGAGCGCGTTCAGGTATCGCTCAAGGCCGTGTACGACGTGTCGGCCAGATTCCTCGACCGCTTCTCGAACTCGAAGCGGATCACTTTCTGCGCAGGCGAGTCCGGCGGCCAGAACCCTGCCTAAGGCGGAGCCGCGACGCAACGCCGCAATACGATCAGCATCCAAACGACCTTGCATCAGAGCCCGTTCCACATCAGTGGCCAAGCCCGAAGGCGTCACCACGGCACGGCGCAGCGCTAGAGAGCGTTCCAGGATAATGGCGACCGACAGCACAGAACATACCAGAATGGGTAACATCAGCCACCCCCCAGTACGGATCAATTCAAACATTACTGACAGGCTCCAAGGAGAATGGTCGAAAAAAATAAGGCTTTGAGGCCAGAGTATTTCATCAGGTGATTAATTCTACCCGGCCTGAGTTCGGTGGGGGGTCTGTCTGATCAGACCCACTAATGATGCCAAAAACGTATTCGGGTGTCAGCAAACGTGTCAATGCTCCATCCTTGCGCCGTGGTCTCCAGATTAAGCTGGCCTCGTTCTGCCGTGTCTAATATCCGAATCCCAAGCCGTTCGTATCGTCTTTTAATTTCCGGCGCCGGATGGCCAAATCGATTGGTTGAGCCGCGGCTGAACAGGGCCACTAAGGGTTGAGTGGCCCCAAGAAAACTCAGGCCTGATGATGTCTTTGAGCCATGATGGGGTACTTGAAGAATATCCACTTTAAGATCATCGCCGTAACGCCTAACCAGCGTCTGTTCTGCATGGCGCTCGATATCTCCTGTTAACAGCAGGCTTCCGTAGGGCCCAGAAATACGAAGAACACAAGATCGGTTATTGATATTTTGACCGCCATCAGGGCGGCTCTTAAGGAATTGGAACCGAACATCATCCCAGACCCACGGATCCTGCAGCTCGCAATCACCACTGGGCGAACGCTCAGGATCACTGTGATTGAGCCTGCCGATCGGAAATGCGCGTTGAATCGCCCCAAAGCCTCCGGCGTGATCATTCGAATTATGACTCACCACCACAACGTCAATGAAGGAAATGCCTTGCCCTCGCAGCTCGGGAAGTACTACTGCCTCCCCGAGACTGAAGTCCCCGTAGCGAGGTCCTGTGTCAAACAGCAGTACATGGTTAGCGGTATAAACGACCGCCGCCAGCCCTTGGCCGACGTCCAGTAGCACAAGGCGAACATGTCCGGGTGCCGGTCGTGACCCTCCACCCGGACTAGCCAGGGCAAAAAGGGCCAACAACAACAAAATGATTGATCTTTTAA
This sequence comes from Acidiferrobacteraceae bacterium, assembly GCA_018698075.1. Lineage (GTDB taxonomy): Bacteria > Pseudomonadota > Gammaproteobacteria > Arenicellales > UBA868 > UBA868. The sequence continues at coordinate 11,752 of JABINT010000101.1, read as the reverse complement.
CCCGACGTCTGCCAAGAACAATGAGCGCAAAACACGTAGCTGCAATAGTCCCCTGCATGGGGTCAAGGCTTAGGACGGCCCCCGGTAACTCCGAAAACCACTCGCTCAAAAACAGAACCTTGGAGATTACCCAGTCGGAAACCGAAAGGAAGGGAGTTGTGATCTGACTAAAGCCAGAAAAATAGAAAATAAGGCCCAATAAAACCATTGGGACGACAATCAATTCAAAAACCGGAACGGCAAAAAAATTAACCACAGGTGAAACCAGTGAAAGTTCGCCGAACCAGATTAAAAGCAAAGGCGCAAGGCCAATCAGCAAAACTATCTGTAACCGAATTAGTGTCCGAGCATAAAAAAGCAATTTGTAAAACCAGGCTTTTGTTTCGCGCCGAGCTTGTTCATTCCAATAGTCGGCGGTGAAGTGTGGATTGACTACAAAACGGACAATCAACCAGACCGCACCGAAGGACAGCCAGAACCCCGGCGAAAAGACTGATAAAGGCTGGGTTATTCCAACGACCAGCATCGCCACCGCAAGCAGGTCCTCCGGACGGGGCCGCCGCATCACAAGCAGCAGCACTGCGCCCAGGGAAATCATGATAAAAGCGCGTACAGTAGAAACTGGAAATCCCGCAAGAGCCGAATAAGCAAATGCACATAACAGAGCTCCCCAGACACCTGCCAGTCGTGCCGGGATCTTGCCGGTTAAGGTCCCTGCCAAGCGCCAGAGCCTGCCAACCACCATAAAACCAAAAGTGGCAGCTAATCCGACATGCAAGCCGGAAATTGCAACCAGGTGCCCAAGTCCACTTCGTCGCAAGATTTCCCACCGTTGTCGCGAAATCCCCATCCGATCCCCAACCGCGAGCGCTGCCAACACCCCTTTCTCAGACAGCGGTGGTTCATGTGCTGTCAGAAACTCACTAAACCTGGATCGCGAGCGATCAACTTTAACCCTTGTAGTTAAACGCTGATGGGCCGCGGGAGGTTTGCCGAGCACGTAGCCCGTTGAGGTAATGCCTTTTTGAAAAAGGTGTTGCTCGTAGTCAAACCCGTGTCGATTTCTATAACCTCTGGGTTTGCGAAGTTTTACCCAAAGCCGCCACTGATCTCCTGCCTCAATTGTTGGCGCGTTACGGTACCACCGTAACCGGATCTTTCTACTGGTTTTTTCAAAATGTTCGTTGACCGCCCACGACTGCACCAAGAAATCAAACCGGGTCGACAGTGCGTCTCGGCCAGGCATTCCAAGAACTCGGCCGGTAATCTCGACCGGTTTATTCAGGTATACAGAATTGGGACGCGACTCAATGATAATCGCGCCGGCAATGTTCGCCCAAACCCACCCCAGCAGCAACGCAGCGAAAACGGTGTTTCGGCCCAAAAGAAGACCGCCCAGACCAAGCACTGCGAGGCCTGCTGCAAGCCCACTAGGCATGAGCGCAGCCTGGAACATTACCAGACAGATCCCCAGAGCAAACCCCAAGGAATAAAAGAGACGTTTTGGCATCCTTGCCAGGCCGTATAATTAATTGGGCCAGATCGTATTATACGAGTTTTAGATGCCAGGGAGATGCCTATGCCTCGCAAGTTACTGCGTCGCGTAACTCCGGATCGGGAAACTGTTCACCAACGAGCTGGTTTGGCTCGCCGCTGGCTCGGTGAGGACGACCTTTGGCACTTGGGTCGGCGGCCAGTTGCGCGGGCCGTAAGCGTGGGTTGTTTCTGGGCGCTGCTGCCGTTGCCGATTCAGACCCCGCTCGCACTACTCACCGCGATCTTCTTTCGAGCGAATCTTCCGGTAACGGTAGTTGCCGTCTGGATCTCGAACCCACTGACCATGGTCCCGCTTTACGGTACCGGGTTTCTCATCGGTGCATATCTCACCGGAACACCACTAGTACCCCTAGATGAGATGACTCTTACATGGTTCGGGTCACGTTTGCCGCAGCTTTGGGCCGGATGCATATTGATGTCGATCCTCGGCGCACTTCTGAGCTACTACCTTGTGATTACACTTTGGCGATTCAAGGTGCTTCGCAATCGCCGAAATCGAAACCAGCCGATCGGCAAGGTTTAATTTCAACTCGCTGACCGGACCGGGCCAGCACAGTCAAGCGGTTATCTGATTCGCTCTAGCTTCCCGCCAGACAACTCATAGTGGACATCTAAAAGTTTAGCCAAAGCAAGATCATGGGTGGCGACGACTAACGCGTTGTCGCCTTTATTAACCAGCTCCAGCATCAAGGTTTGAACACCTTGCGCTGTTTTTTCATCGAGATTACCAGTAGGCTCATCAGCAAGCACGCAATCTGGCTCGCCCACCAAAGCTCGCGCGACCGCGGCGCGTTGACGTTCACCGCCAGATAGTTCTGGCGGTTTGTGATTAACCCGGTGCTCAAGGCCTACCCGAGACAACATAGACGTTGCATTTTGCCGAGCGCTGTCGATGGAATCGCCGCGCACCAGTAGCGGCATGGCGACATTTTCGAGCGCGGTGAATTCGGTCAGTAGGTGATGAAATTGGTACACGAATCCAAGGTGCCGATTCCGAAGAGTGCCCAGTTGCCTTGCGCCGAGGCGATCAATATGGCGCCCAGCGAATGCAATATCGCCAGCGGTAGGCTTAAGGAGGCCGCCCAAGGCTTGAAGCAAGGTGCTTTTGCCGCTACCGGAGGCGCCGGTAATCGCCACACTACGGCCTTTGTCGACCTCGAGGTCAATACCGTTGAGAACCTCGACCGGCAAACCCGCTTCAGCGAATGTCACCCAAACATCCTTACAGCTCAAGATGGCAGAGGCTTTATTCATAACGAAGTGCCTCGGCGGGCTCAGTGCGGGCAGCTCGCCAGGCCGGGTAAATAGTGGCCACCAAGCTGATGAAAAACGATACCGCCGTTATCGTCGCAACATCCGGCCAACGCAACTCGGCTGGAAAGTCGCTGATAACATAGACGCTGGCAGGAAAAAACTCAATATTGAACAATTCCTCTATCCAGGGAACCAAGCTTTCAATATTCAGAGCAGTCAGCACGCCACACGCTGCGCCGACCAGAGTCCCGACGAGTCCTATCACTACCCCCTGGACCACGAAAATACCCATGACCTGAAATGGGGGTAACCCAAGCGTACGAAGTATTGCCACATCCGACTGCTTATCTGTCACAACCATCACCAGGGTCGAGACGATGTTAAATGCGGCAACGGTAATAATAAGCAACAAGATTATAAACATCACCCGCCGCTCAATTTTTAAAGCGGTGAAAAAGTTGGCATGTTCTCGTGTCCAATCGCTGAGCCTTAGACCTGGTCCAAGTTTCCGACCGAGAGCCCCTCCAATTTGGGGGGCCTGGTAGAGGTCTTCCAGTTGGAGCCGGATACCGCTGACCCCATTAGCCGATTCCAACAGGGTCGCTGCATCGTCCATGTGGATAATGGCTAAACCCGAATCGTACTCATACATATCCATCTCGAAGATGGCGCCCACAGTAAAGCGCTTCATTCGCGGCAAAAGACCTGCCGGAGTAATTCTGCCCTTTGGAGCGATCAACGTAACCCGGTCGCCTACGGTAGCGCTGAGCGCCCGAGCCAATTCAGAGCCCAGCACGATCTGCCACCCGCCAGCCACAAGAGAGTCCCAGGTTCCACCCTGGACGTGTTGCATGAGAGTAGACACGGTCCTCTCGTTCGCAGGCAACACGCCACGCACCAGCACCCCGGTCACGGCATTGCCTCGGGTGAGAAGCCCTTGCCCCAATATATAAGGCGCTGCCGCACGAACGCCCTGTTCTTTGAGCGCAGTTTTAGCCAGGCCCTCCCAATCGCCAAGCCAGCCCCGACTCGAACTGATAGTTACATGAGCGGCGACGCTTAAAATCCGTCCCCGCAATTCCCGCTCGAAACCATTCATGATCGACAGTACGGTAATCAGCGCCCATACCCCGACTGTGATCCCCAGAATTGAAATACCAGAGATAAAAGAAACAAAGTGGTTACGCCGTTTAGCGCGCGTATAACGCAATCCGATAAACAATGCTAAGGGGCGAATCACAATGACACCACAGGGTCAAAAGCCGATCAGTCGGCCTGTTCTGGGCGCATATGGGGAAACAAAAGCACATCCCTAATCGAGGGGCTATCAGTAAGAATCATCACATATCGATCAACACCCAGTCCACCACCGGCATTGGGCGGCAAGCCATGTTCCAGCGCATTGATGTAGTCGGCGTCATAGAACATCGCTTCGGCATCTCCAGAGGCTTTGCACCGGGCCTGCTCGCTAAATCGGGCGGCCTGGTCTTCCGGATCATTAAGCTCCGAGAACCCGTTAGCCAGTTCACGCCCTGCGGCGAAAAGCTCAAACCGGTCTGTCAATTCAGGATTGGATTCCTGGCGTCGAGACAACGGCGAGACCTCTGCGGGATAACCTGTGATAAAAGTGGGCGAAATCAGATTGCTCTCGACTGTTTCTTCAAAAATATCTAACAGCAACCCACCTGCAGATTTATTGGCATCAAGCTTAAGACCCGCACGCTGGCCGCAACGTGCCAGAGCTTGTGAATCCGCGCAGTCGGCCTCAGACAGATCAGTGTTGTATTTACAAACTGCCGCTGACATTGATAACCTTGCAAAAGGGGTGCCAAAGTCAATGGTGCTTCCCTGGTAGGTTAAACACGAGTCGCCGACCACTTCGACAGCAACCTCACGCAACATTTCTTCTGTGAGATCCATGTAGTCATTAAAGTCAACGTAGGCTTCGTTGTATTCCAGCATAGTGAATTCAGGATTATGCTGGGTACTCAAGCCTTCGTTTCGAAAATTTCGATTCAGCTCGTAAACCCGCTCAAACCCGCCGACCAGGCATCGTTTAATGTAAAGCTCCTGGGCAACCCGAAGGTACAGATCCACATCAAGGGCGTGGTGATGGGTCACAAAAGGCCGGGCGTTAGCGCCGCCAGGTATTGGCTGCATAATGGGTGATTCGATCTCGAGGTATCCTCGTCGATCGAGAAAGGCGCGAAGCGCAGTTACGGTAGCTGCCCGCTTTCGAAACACCTCTTTGGATTCATGACTGACTAGTAGATCCACATAGCGCTGCCGGTAGCGCGTCTCAATATCGGTCAGGCCGTGGTACTTCTCGGGCAATGGACGTAGCGCCTTAACCAGCAGACGCAACGAGTCTACGTTGACTGTTAGTTCACCGGTACGGGTTCTAAAGAGGGTCCCCTCAATCCCAACGATATCGCCCAGATCGAGCTTTTTAAAAACCTCGTTATAGACTTCCTCCGGCAAGCGGTCGCGCTGGGCATAGATCTGGATATCGCCAGACTCATCGCGGATATTCGCGAAACTAGCCTTACCCATAATCCGACGAGTCATCAAGCGCCCGGCGATGCTTACTTTTACAGCGGCGTCCTCGAGTGTCTCGCCATCCGCATCTCGATAGGCTGTACATATAGCACCTGAATCATGGCTACGCCGAAAGTCGTTGGGGAACGCCTCCCCGGTCTGCCGTAGCGCATCAAGCTTCGCCCTGCGTTGGGTGACTTGTTCATTTTCGTCAGTTTTACTCATGAGTTATACGATCCTTTAAAGGCCAGCTTTCAAACTGGCTTCGATAAACACTCCAAGCCCGCCATCGAGTACCGCCTGCGTGTTACCTGTCTCAACGCCAGTACGCAAATCTTTTATTCGTGACTGATCCAGCACGTAAGAACGTATCTGGCTACCCCACCCAATATCCGCCTTGGAATCCTCGAGTTCCTGCTGCTGCTGCCGCTTTTCACGAACTTGTGCGTCGTACATACGGGCTCGAAGCATATTCATCGCTTCAGCGCGATTACGGTGCTGCGAGCGATCATTTTGACACTGTACGACAATCCCTGTTGGAAGATGAGTAATGCGCACTGCCGAATCGGTTCGGTTGACATGCTGCCCCCCGGCACCGCTTGCGCGGTAGGTATCGACACGAAGGTCAGCAGGATTAATCTCTACCTCGATGCTATCGTCTATCTCTGGATAAACGAATACGGAGGCAAAAGACGTATGCCGACGATTTCCGGAATCAAATGGAGATTTTCGCACCAAGCGGTGGACCCCTGTCTCGGTGCGCAATTTTCCAAAAGCGTACTCTCCTTGAATATGTACTGTGGCGCTCTTGATTCCCGCTACTTCGCCACCCGAGCGCTCGACTAATTCGGCAGCCAAGTGTTCGCTTTCCGCCCAACGCAGATACATTCGCAGCAACATCTCGGCCCAATCCTGGGCTTCGGTCCCGCCGGAGCCCGCCTGAATGTCCACAAACGCACTCGCCGAGTCCAACTCTCCAGAGAACATTCGGAGAAATTCAAGTTTCTCAAGTTGTGTCTCAATCTGTAAGGAATCTACCTCAATCCCTTCAATTGACTCAGTATCTCCTTCCTCAAGAGCGAGTTCAAGGAAGTCGCGGGCATCATGGGCTCGTAGATCTAGGCTATCTAACAGCGTTACTGTGGCCTCGAGGCTGGCACGTTCTTGCCCGAGTTTCTGGGCTTCCTTGGGAACATTCCAGATGTCCGGGTCTTCAAGACGAAGCAATACCTCTTCCAAGCGGTCTTTGCGCCCGTCGTAGTCAAAGATACCCCCTAAGCGCACCGATCCGCATCAGCATCTGCTTAAGGCGGGCCTTCAGTTCGCCGACTTCTACCATTCGTTGTGACCGATTAAAAACAATCTGGGAATCCGAAGGATACCGGAATTAGAGCAGTAGGTAACAATTCTGGGCGTTCTATCCCATTCTTGCCAGTGCTCTATCCACACCGGCCCTACTTTTAGATAGCCCAAAAGTTGCCGGCGGATGCCGTTTACGCGACAATCCGAAGCCTTCCTAAGCGTCCGCCCCCCTCCGAGTAGAGCACCACGACCTATGATCATTGGTATACCGACTGAAAGCGCGCTGGGTGAAAAACGCGTTGCTATCGCCCCAGAAACAATCCCTAGAATCATTGGGCTTGGCTTTGGGGTTCAGATTCAAAGCGGCGCAGGGGAAGCTGCTGGCTTTACCGATAACGATTATCTTGCTGGCGGTGCGACGGTTGCTGGATCCAAAGAGGCGCTTTGGGACACCAGCGATATCATTGTAAAGATCCGGGCCCCAGAGCAAGCTTCCTCAAGCCAGGTTTCGGCCGAAATCGCCCTTCTCAATGATGCCAAAACCCTGATCTGCCTCATTGGACCCGGGCAAAACCCTCTTTTACTTGAACTCCTTTCCAGCGCGGGCGTGACCACCCTGGCAATGGATGCTGTGCCTCGGATCTCCCGCGCACAGAAACTCGATACCTTGAGCTCCATGGCCAACATCGCGGGCTATCGCGCCGTGATCGAGGCCGCGAATCATTTCGGCCGTTTTTTCACCGGCCAAATTACGGCTGCAGGAAAAATTCCGCCAGCCAAGGTACTGGTCATTGGGGCCGGCGTTGCAGGGCTTGCGGCGATTGGCGCGGCAAGCGCCATGGGTGCGATTGTGCGAGCCTTCGACACTCGTCCAGAGGTTAAAGAACAGGTTGAGAGCATGGGAGCGGAGTTCCTAATGCTTGATTTTAAGGAAGACGGCTCCGGTCAAGGCGGTTATGCCAAGATAATGAGCGAGGAATTTATCGCGGCTGAAATGCAGCTTTTTTCCGAGCAGGCGCGAGAGGTCGATATCATTATCACGACCGCTCTCATCCCGGGAAAGCCCGCGCCCAAATTAATTGTTGCTGACACCGCCCGCGCGATGAAGGTCGGCAGCGTGATTGTCGACCTTGCTGCTGAACAAGGTGGAAACTGTGAACTGACTCGACCGGGCGAAGCGGCGCTGATCGATGGCATTACAGTTATTGGCTACACCGACTTTCCCAGCCGCATGGCGGCACAGTCAAGCCTGCTCTACGGCAACAACGTGACTCACCTGCTGGCAGATCTGAGCCCGGAAAAAGACGGCCAGATCAACGTCGACATGGATGATGAAGTTATTCGCGGGATGACGGTGGTAAAGGATGCAAAGATTACCTGGCCGCCCCCACCTCCGCGTGTTTCTGCTGTGCCAAAAGCGCCACCGGCGAATGGCGCTGAATCTTCCGCCCATCTTGAAGGTGCGCCAAAAAAGTCAACAGCGCAGACCTTGATCGCATTAGCTGCAGTCGTCGGGCTTGTTCTGGGCCTAGGCGTGGTTGCCCCACCCTCGTTCATGGGGCATTTCACTGTTTTTGTGCTTGCCATATTTGTTGGTTGGCAGGTAGTCTGGAACGTGACGCCGGCACTGCACACCCCATTGATGAGTGTCACCAACGCCATCAGCGGAATAATCGTTATTGGCGCTTTATTGCAGATGGGTTCCGACTCGCGGATCGTCATGTTTCTCGCCGCGCTCGCGCTTTTGGTGGCCAGCATCAATGTTTTCGGCGGCTTTTGGGTCACTCAACGAATGCTGCGGATGTTTCGCCGGGAATCGTGATGTCAAGTGGAATAATTTCTGCGGCCTACATAGCCGCCTCAATCCTCTTTATCCTGAGTCTTGGGGGTCTTAGCAACCAAGAGAGCGCACAACGTGGCAATCTTTTCGGAATTGCCGGAATGGCTCTTGCGATCGGCGCGACGCTAATTGGCAGCACTCCGGTTAGTTATACCCTAGTAATAGCATTGATGGCTGTTGGTGGTGCGGCCGGAGGGTTTGTTGCGGCGCGGGTAGAAATGACGGCCATGCCCCAGTTGGTTGCGATTCTGCATAGCTTTGTCGGCCTGGCTGCCGTCCTGGTAGGTTTTGCCTCTTACCTTGACCCGGCTGGCCACTTCATTGGGGCCGAAAAGACCATTCACGATGTGGAGATCTTTATTGGCATTCTGATCGGCGCGATAACCCTTACCGGTTCGGTCGCGGCATTTGGCAAGCTTCAGGGAATCCTAACCAGTCGACCGGTGCTCATTCCCGGGCGACATATATTGAACCTGGCCGTTGCGACAGCCTGCGCTTGGCTGGGGTACTGTTTCGTTGGCGCGGACTCAATTAATGGTGGAATCTGGCCTCTACTGGCAATGACGATTCTGGCGCTGATTTTTGGCATCCACATGGTGCTGGCTATTGGTGGTGCCGATATGCCCGTTGTTATCTCGATGCTGAACAGCTATTCCGGATGGGCTGCAGCCGCGACCGGGTTCATGCTTGCCAATGATCTTCTCATTGTCACCGGCGCCCTGGTGGGCAGCAGTGGAGCGATCTTAAGTTACATTATGTGTCGCGCAATGAACCGTCGGTTTATTTCAGTAATCCTGGGCGGTTTTGGAACGCCCAAAGCAAGCAGCGGTACCATAGAGACTGGTGGAGAGACGGTAGCAGTATCAGCCAATGAAACGGCTGAATTACTCACCTCGGCGAAAACCGTCGTAATCGTGCCCGGCTACGGGATGGCCGTCGCCCACGCCCAGCATCCGGTGTCCGAACTGGTAGACGCACTCAAAACCCGTGGCGTGACCGCTCGCTTTGCCATTCATCCGGTTGCTGGGCGCATGCCCGGCCATATGAACGTCCTTCTGGCTGAGGCCAAAGTACCCTACGACAGTGTCCTGGAAATGGACGAAATCAATGGAGATCTTCCGACCACAGACGTTGTGTTGGTGATCGGTGCCAACGATATTGTGAACCCTGCTGCCCAGGAAGTCCCTGACAGTCCAATCGCCGGGATGCCTGTTCTGGAGGTTTGGAAGGCGGCCACCACGATCGTGCTTAAACGAAGCATGGCCACAGGTTATGCCGGGGTCGACAACCCGTTGTTCTACCGGGAAAACACGCGGATGCTCTTTGGCGATGCCAAACAAAGCATAAGCGAGGTGCTCAGCGCGCTCTAGGTCGTCACGGTTTGAATCGGCCGGCTAGGATCCAGTATCCAATCACTCCAGGATCCAGAATACAGGCGCGAGCCCTCAAGGCCGCAATATTCCATGGCAAAAAGATTGTGGCAGGCGGTAACCCCGGACCCGCAACTGTGAATAACGCTACTCGGCTCAACACCATCCAAGAGCTGTTTGAATTCGGTTTCGAGTTGATCGGATGACTTAAACAGTCCCTGCGACAGGTTTTTCACGAAATGTCGGTTAATGGCTCCCGGAATGCAACCGGCCTTTTTATCCAGCGGCTCTTTCTCGCCCCGATACCGCTCTGGCTCGCGAGCATCAACAATCAAGGCCTCTTCGCTATCCAGATGGGCAAAGACATAGTCGGCATCCACATATCGACTGTGATCAAACAGCCCGACAAATTCTGCGGGCTCGGCAACAACGGACTCATCGCCGGCCTCAACGGGTAGGCCAAGGCGAGACCATTCGGCAAATCCCCCATCGAGAAGACCAATATTCTGAAGGCCTGCCCAGGACAACATCCACCACAGGCGCGCGGCGAACACGCCGTGACCATCGTCGTAGGCAACTACCATCTTGTCGGGGTTCAAACCCAGATGAGCCACCTTTGTGAGCCAGGCGTTGGGCGATGGAAGTGGATGGCGGGCGGTATCGGCCCCAATGGTTCCTGAAAGGTCTTTTTCGAGGTCGACATAATTCGCCCCAGGTATACCTCGGCCCTCAAACGCAGCCCGACCGGCATCTGGATCATTCAAGGCAAAACGACAATCAAAAATCTGCACCGATCCGTCCAAATTACGACCATGTAATTCTTTGGCACTAACCAGGAAGGCCTTCATTGAGGCGACTCGTCGAAAAAGGGCATAGCGGTTATTATCAACTCTTGCGTCGAGGCCACGCAAGAGTCGAAATACGAACCAATGAATCGCTCTACTAAGCCCAACGCCGACCACATTCGCTCGTGGTACGCCGCCACTGCGCACACCCTTCCAAACTGCCCGACCCTTGAGGAATCGATCGACGCAGACGTCTGTGTTGTGGGTGGCGGGTTCACTGGCCTCGCTGCTGCACTCACGCTCAGTCGCGCCGGATACCGGGTTGCACTAGTTGAGTCTCGACGCATCGGTTGGGGCGCCTCGGGACGCAATGGAGGACAGATTGGAAGCGGCCAAAGAAAGGACATGTTCGAACTCGAAAGCATGGTCAGTGACGACGATGCTAAGCGCCTCTGGAGCGCTGCCCAAGCCGGAAAGCGATTTCTTTGCGACCTGGTGGAACACTATGATATTGAGTGCGACCTGAATTGGGGGCATATCAGCGCAGCTTCCAAACCTTCTCACGCCGATCATCTGCACCGCTATTGCGACCACCTTAGGCAGAAATATGGCTATTTGGAGTGTGACCCGATCAGCCGATCAACAATGCGTGAGCACATAGACACATCGATCTATTTCGGTGGTCTGTTGGACCGGAGCGCGGGGCATCTTCACCCCCTCAACTACGCTTTGGGAATCGCTCGAGCCGCGCTTGATCATGGCGCACAACTTTATGAAAGAACTGAGGCCGCCACGATCGAGCCGACGGGCACCGGCCATAGGGTTGTTTGTGGCTCGGGGCAAGTGACCGCCAAGAGCGTTCTGCTGGCCTGCAACGGCTATCTTGAGCGGCTTCATCCGCGTCTCGCTGGCAAGATCATGCCGATCAACAACTACATCATCGCCACCGAACCCCTTGGAGAACAAGCGGCCCAGAGACTGATTCGCGGGAACGTTGCCGTTGCCGACACTCGTTTCGTGGTCAATTACTACCGACTGAGCACGGACACACGCCTGCTTTTTGGCGGTGGCGAGAGCTACCGGCGACGGTTCCCCGCAGACATCCC
>JABINT010000147.1 GCA_018698075.1 Acidiferrobacteraceae bacterium | reverse complement strand
CGCCGTGGCCTGCCCGGTGATAGTGCAGGTACTGATTGGGAAACCAGCGTCGGGCTGTGGTAACCATGCCTGGTCCGCCCACATAGCCGTCGACCAGGAAAGCGCAATGATCTGCAAATTCGCCGAATTGCGAAAGAATAAATTCACCCCGGGCAACCATCTCGTTATGGCAGTCGGCGGTAATGTTTGCAGAGAACAGTTTGGCATCGCCAGTATCGTCCTGCGCCCGCGTCATTGCGTCGACTACCAGCGGGATAACCTCCTTCATCGGTGCGAATGTCTGGTTACCCTGGGGTTCGTCGTTCTTGATGAAGTCGCCACCCATCCAGAACTGGTAGGCTGCCTCGGCAAATGGCTTCGGCCGCAGCCCCAGTTTGGGCTTGATAATGGTCCCGGCGATAAAACCTCCGTCTACGATCGGGCGCCCCAGGACACGCCACAAGTCGGATATGTCTTTGGCAGGCCCATCGAACAGTTGCACTGCCCTTGGCGGCACGTAGAAGTCATACATCTTAGCGTGTTCAATATCGCCCATACCCTGGTTGTTGCCAATCGTGAGGGTCAGGAAAGAAGCAATCATCATGCGTCCATCGGTGATATTGCGATCGAACAGTTCCAGCGGGTAGGCGATACGCATATCTTCGCTGGCTTCGTCTATTTGGTAGACCAGGGCATCGACCCCTTTGGTAAAGTCATCTGTAGTGGAAACATCCACGTTCGTTCCGGTGGACGATTCAGCGGCAAAGTGGGCCGCACCTTCAAGATAACCGGCCCCGGGCTTGGGCTTCATCCGGTAGGCGCAAAGGATATGTCGACCTTCGTCCATGAGAGTCTGCTCATCAAGATTGAGGTCGGCGTAACGACTGGATTGATTTAAAGACACTGCCTTTTACTCCCAGGTTGCCCCGCACCTGTCCGTCAGGTCTGCGTTAAGCGTTGATGGATCTGAAGCGGGTAATGTTAATACGGTCTACAGGCCTAACCATAAACCAGCATAATCATAAATAAAAGTAAGATTAAATGATATTAAAAATAAGTAAATCATTATGTGACAATGATACACCCATTTCTGGTCCGGCGGTTTGATGGCCCCCTATGGTGTGCTTATCCGCACCGGTGCCGGTTGTCCCAGGATCATGCCATTAGCAGGTCCAGGACGGGCGGGTATGTTGCAGGACAATAGGAGCGACAGGCCCGCTAGGACAGCGCCGACAAGAAATACCGTCGCCGGCGAGTTCAACCAGAGTATCCCGAGTACCGCCGGCAGGATCACCGCCGCGATATGGTTGATTGTGAAAGCGACCCCGGCACTGGAGGCAAAATCAGCTGGATCAGCAATTTTTTGAAAATAAGTCTTGATGGCAATTGCCAGGGCAAAAAAGAAGTGGTCGACGATATACAATCCGGCCGCCAGTTCTGCATTATTGACGAAAGCGTAGGCGATGAACACGATCACCAAGCCAGTGTACTCAAAGACCAATGCCGCTCTTTCCCCCACAATTCCGATCAGTCGTCCAATGCGTGCAGCAAACAGCATATTCAAGGTGGCGTTGATCAGGAACAGGACAGAGATGGCGGCGACGCTGTAGCCGAATTTCTCGACCATTAGAAAGCCGGCAAAAACGATAAATATCTGCCGCCGTGCGCCGGACAGAAAGGTCAGGGCGTAGTACAGCCAGTATCGTTTGCGCAGAACCATATGCCGATGCTGGCGAATCTTGACGGGGAACTGTGGAAAAGACACAGCACAGATCAGAGCAATCAGCACCGTGGCCGCACCACCGAGCGCGTAGACCACAGTGAAGCCCAGACCAGCCAGATCAAACGCCAGCCAGATCATGCCGAAGGTTACAATCGAGGTGAAAGCGCCCACCGCAATGATGCGCCCCAGCACCTCAGGCGCTTTGTCCTTATCCAGCCACTGTAGCGACAGCGACGTCTGGATAGTTTCATAGTAGTGAAAGCCCACAGACATGATGACCGTAGTGATGTATAGACCCATGACATTTGGGAAAAATCCGGTAATCAAAGTGCCCACCCCTAGCAGCGCCAGCGAGATCAACGCAATGGATTGTTCTCGAAGCAAAAAAAGCAGGAAAACCACGCCAAAGGCCAGGAATCCGGGTATCTCCCGAAGGCTTTGCAGCACACCGATCTCAATCCCGGTGAATGCGGCACGCTCGATCGCAAAGTTGTTCAATAGTGCTTGCCAGGTGGCGAAGCTCAGCGGCACGGCACCCGCCATCAGCAGCAGTAGGATCTCGGGATGGTTTCTGATATTTTTTAGGTTCACGGGTTTTGTTGGTCTGTCCACCGTAACAACGGATAGCAGGGGTTTAGTGTATTGATTGCTGTTGTACAAACACCGCAGCGATGGTGAAAGAATGATGTGAATGGTACAGTGCCGACCGACTCAACGGGATAAGTTATCAATGAATTCCGATAAAATAAAAACATCGACCCAGGTTGGACTGTTTGTTACCTGCCTGGCCGACCTTATTCGCCCCCAGATTGGTTTTGCGGCGGTGGCGCTGCTGGAGCAGGCTGGTTGCACAGTCCGAGTGCCACGTAACCAGACTTGTTGCGGACAGCCTGCGCTCAATAGTGGGGACAGTGCCAGCACAATCGCAATCGCGAAAATGGTGATCAAAACTTTTGCCCAGGATGATTACGTCATCGCCGCTTCAGGTTCCTGTGTTGACACTATATGTCATAAGTATCCTGAGCTTTTCCGTAATGATGCACTCTGGGCGGGGCGAGCTCGCGCACTGGCAGCAAAAACCTGGGAACTGACAAGTTTTCTGGTCGAGGTCATGGAGTTGCAGCAGGTGGAAGCCACCTACGACGGTGTTTGCAGTTACCATGATTCCTGTTCAGGGTTGCGGGAACTTGGCATCTACGATCAGCCGCGGCAACTGCTGGCCAGTGTCGTGGGTTTGGAACTCAAGGAAATGAACGAGAACAACGTCTGTTGTGGTTTTGGAGGGTTATTCAGTATCAAGTATCCTGATATTTCCACCCGGATGGTCAGTGATAAATGCGCTAATGTTGGTCACAGTGGGGTCGATACCTTGCTCGGTGGAGATCTAGGCTGTCTGCTCAATATCGCCGGTCGCCTGCGCCGTGAAGGCGCTCCGGTCCGGGTTTTTCATGTAGCTGAAGTGCTTGCTGGAATGACCGACGGGCCTGCGATCGGCGAAGGAGAATCTGACTTATGAGCGCTGTTGCCAGCCAGAAAGTGGCGTTTCGTGAGCGTACAACACGCGCCTTGCGCGACAGTAATCTGCAACAGGCTATGGGTAAGGCCCGCGGCGGTTTTGTTGATAAACGCCTTGAAGCGATGGCCGCGTTACCGGAATTTGATGAGACTCGGGATGCAGCCCGTGACATTAAGGACCATGTGCTGGCAAATCTTGATGGATACCTCGAACTGTACGAACAGAAGGTGATTGAAAATGGCGGCCAGGTGCACTGGGCCCGCACTGCTGAAGAGGCCTGCCAGATCGTTGCGGATATCTGCAAAGAGGCTAATGCGCAGGTGGTGACCAAAGGCAAGTCGATGGTTTCCGAGGAAATGCACCTGAATTCAGTGCTTGAGGCCGCCGGCCTGAAGGTGGTTGAAACCGACTTAGGAGAATACATCGTCCAACTGGCAGGGGAGACGCCCAGTCATATTATTGCCCCAGCGGTACACAAGACCCGTGAGCAGATTACTGAACTCTTTCATGAACACCATAGCAAGCTTGGCTACACCGACCGGGTGACGCAGCGCGAAGCTTTGGTTAATGAAGCTCGCAGTGTGCTGAGGGGCACTTTTGTCACGGCTGATGTGGGGATCACCGGAGCCAACTTTCTGGTGGCAGAAACCGGAGCAAATGTGATCGTGACCAACGAGGGTAATGGAGATTTGACCAGTTCCCTGCCTCGGGTACACATTGTGACAGCAGGGATCGAAAAAGTGATTCCCTCGCTGGATGATTTATCGGTTTTGTTGCGAGTACTCGCGCGCAGCGCCACCGGGCAAGAAATGTCGGCCTACACCTCGCTGTATTCTGGGCCACGCCAAGATACCGACAGCGAAGGCCCTGAAGCCTACCACGTGGTCTTGTTGGATAACGGCCGCTCTACCATGCTGGGTGGAGGCTATCGGTCTATGTTGCGCTGTATCCGCTGCGGGGCTTGCCTGAACCATTGCCCGGTCTATAGCGCGATCGGTGGGCACGCTTACGGTTGGGTCTACTCAGGACCTATGGGGTCGGTGCTTACCCCTTTACTCAATGGTTTTGACGATTCGGTTGATTTGCCTAATGCCTGCACTTTGAACGGGCGCTGTAAGGCGGTTTGCCCGGTACGCATACCTTTGTCGGATCTGTTGCTCAAACATCGCCTTGAGCAGTATCGGCGTCGACTGACGCCATTGTTCGGACGGTTTTTAGTGCGAGCCTGGGCTTGGGTTGCGACTCGACCGAGGTTGTATCAGGGATTGATGGCTTTGCCGCTGTGGCTGATGCACTGGCGTGGGCACCGCCGAGGCGCACTTGAACACATTCCCTTTGCTGGTGGTTGGACAGACAGTCGTGATTTCCCAACGCCCGCCGGCCGTTCTTTTATCCGTCAGTGGCATTCGCGAAAGGGCAAGTCATGACTGAGGCGCGTACTCAGATTCTCGCCAACATTCGCAGCGCCCTGACCGGTGGTGAGCCGCGAACACCTTTGCGTATGAATGAACTGAAAGCGCGCATTGAGTCCTCTACTCCCAAGGCTCAGCCACATTTTGAAGACGAACTGCTCAACCGCTTTTGTCAAAAGCATGTCGCAGTTCATGGAACCTATGAGCGGGTGGCAGCACAAGATCTCGAAGGTGGGGTGCTCCGCCACATTGGCGCCCATCAGGTTGATCCGCAGTTGTATCTGGGCGCTGGACCC
Organism: Acidiferrobacteraceae bacterium; assembly: GCA_018698075.1. GTDB lineage: Bacteria > Pseudomonadota > Gammaproteobacteria > Arenicellales > UBA868 > UBA868. The sequence goes on along the minus strand of JABINT010000147.1, from coordinate 5,077 downwards.
TTGCTTGATGCGGTGCAGTGGTCAGATCAGGTATTTACCTATTTCAAGAGTGCAGACCAGCACACTCAGGTCGCGGTCAGTGAAGCCTTTGCTGCAATCGCTGAGACGGGAACGGTTGTGCTGTGCTCTGGGGCCAGTACGCCTACTTCACACAACTTTTTACCTGAAGACCACATTGTGGTTGTTGACAGTGCCCGGATCGTCCGTCACCAGGAGGATGTCTGGACGCTTCTGCGCAATCGGGAGGATGCTGCCGCCCGGGTGGTCAACCTCATTACAGGCCCTTCAAAAACCGGTGACATCGAGCAGACCATCCAGTATGGCGCCCACGGACCGCGGCGCTTGCACTTATTGATCGTTGAGCTTGCCTAGTGTTTTAGCACTCGTGTGGCGTTCGCACGCACTCGCTATAATTCCCCTGAGATAACCGGGTTAACCAGCCATTCTCACCGCGCCTTCAATTGAGACCGGACGACGGGGCGTGGACAACAGGGCGCGATCAATGCAGACAAGTTTCACGCATGAACAGTTGCTGGAATGCGGTCACGGCAGGATGTTTGGACCAGGGAATGCCCAATTACCGCTGCCACCGATGCTCATGTTCGACCGTATTGTCCGGATTTGTGACGAAGGTGGCGAATACGGAAAGGGAGAGATAGTGGCTGAGCTCGACTTGAGCCCACAACTGTGGTTCTTTGACTGCCATTTTAAGCATGACCCGGTAATGCCTGGCTGTTTAGGTCTTGATGCCCTTTGGCAATTGGTGGGATTCTTTTTAGGCTGGAAAGGGGGCTTGGGCCATGGGCGAGCGCTTGGCGCGGGCGCGATTCGTTTTACCGGCCAAATTACCCCGCAGTGCAAAATGGTCCGTTACCGGGTTTCACTTAAGCGCGTGGTGATGCGCCGACTGTACATGGGTATCGCCGATGGCCAGGTGGAAGTCGATGACCGTACGATTTATACCGGACAAGACCTTCGGGTAGGCTTGTTTACCGATACCGATACCGATGGTGAGGCTGCAACAAAATGAGACGCGTAGTTATCACCGGCATGGGTATCGTCAGTAGTATCGGAAACAATTGCAGTGAGGTCGCCGCATCGTTGCGCTGTGGGCGTTCAGGGATTGTTTTGGCCGATGAGTATCGTGATCTGAATTTTCGCTCCCAGGTGCATGGCAGTATAGATATCGATCTGGATCAGTTAATTGAGCGCAAGCTCAAACGCTTCATGGGCGGTTCGGCTGCTTATAACTATATTGCGATGCGCGAGGCTGTCGAGGGCTCAGGACTCACCGAAGCCGATGTCTCGAACCCCCGCACCGGATTGGTAGTTGGTAGCGGGGGCGGCTCACCAGAAAACATTGTCGTCGCTGCAGACCTGCTTCGCGAGAAAGGGGTTAAGCGAGTGGGGCCATACATGGTGACCCGGACCATGGGCAGCACCAACTCAGCATGTCTTGGTACAGCGTTTGGTATCAAGGGCGTCTCCTACTCAATCAGTTCCGCCTGCTCAACCAGCGCCCACTGTATTGGCAATGGCATGGAATTGATCCAAATGGGCAAGCAGGATATTGTTTTTGCCGGAGGTGGTGAGGAGCTGCATTGGTCCACCTCGGTACTGTTTGATGCGATGGGGGCGATGTCATCGCGCTACAACGAGTCACCCGAGACGGCATCTCGCGCCTACGATGCTGATCGGGATGGTTTTGTTATTTCGGGAGGTGGTGGCGTCCTGGTGCTGGAGGCACTAGAGCATGCACAGCACCGAGGTGCGAAGATTTTTGCCGAATTGGTGGGATACGGCGCCACCGGTGATGGCGTTGACATGGTTCAGCCTTCTGGAGAGGGTGCAGTTCGTTGCATGAACCTGGCGCTTCAGGATGTGACAGAGCCTGTGGACTACATCAATACCCATGGCACCAGTACGCCGGTGGGGGATATTCGAGAACTAGAGGCAATCCGCGAGGTTTTTGGCGCTAAGGTCCCGTCATTGAGCGCGACTAAATCTCTGACAGGACATGCTCTTGGCGCGGCGGGCGTCAACGAGGCCATTTATTCCCTACTGATGTTGCAGGGGGGCTTTCTTGCTCCATCTATCAATATCGAAAACCTGGATCCGCAGGCGCTGGGTTTTCCGATTGTTCGACAGGCCATAGAGGTTGATGATCTACATACCGTGATGTCTAACAGCTTCGGCTTTGGTGGCACCAACGCAACTCTGGTTTTTCAGCGCTTCACCGACTGAATATTTTTTTCACTGCCGGCCGCGTTGCGGCATTAATTCCCCCGTAGTTGTTTTATCGACTTTCCAGGTTGATCTGGTATCGGAGCCAAATCGATCTTGGACATAGCTCTCGACCAGAGCGATAAACTGTACTGCGATATCGTTACCTCGCAAGGTAAGTACTTTTTTCCCATCCTGGTAGACCGGTGCCGCCGGTTGCTCACCGGTGCCCGGCAGGCTAATGCCGATGTCGGCATGACGGCTCTCCCCGGGCCCATTGACTATGCAGCCCATCACTGCGACAGATAACGACTCAACTCCGGGGTAGCGCGCCCGCCAGTGAGGCATGCGTGCTTGCAGGTGGTCTTGTACCTCACTTGCCAGGTGCTGAAAAAAATCGCTGGTGGTTCGACCACAGCCGGGACAGGCAATGACCTGTGGCGAAAAACTGCGCAACCCAAGGGACTGCAGTATTGTTTGGGCAACCCGAACCTCTCGGGTTCGGCTCTCACCGGGCTGCGGCGTGAGCGATACCCGGATCGTGTCGCCAATGCCTTCGTGCATCAGAATTGCCAAGGCGGCGGTCGACGAAACGACACCCTTGTCTCCCATGCCTGCCTCAGTCAGACCCAGATGCAATGCCAGGTCCGAGCGGCGCGACAGTTCGCGATAAACCTGAATAAGGTCAGATACGCGGCTGACCTTGGCCGACAGAACAATCTGGCTGGGTTCAAGGCCTTCCCGCTGCGCCAGCGCTGCGCTGCTTAATACCGAATCGATCAGCGCTTCTCGGGTGATCGCCTCCAGAGAGTGCGGCTGCTTGGCCGCTGCGTTCTCATCAAGTTTTTGTGCCAGGAGTTGCTGGTCGAGTGAGCCCCAGTTGACACCGATCCGTACTGGCTTGTTACGACGGCAGGCTTGTTCAATCATCTGGCAAAAACGTACATCTCGTTTTTGACCCTTACCGACATTGCCTGGGTTGATTCGGTATTTGTCCAGCGCATCGGCACAGTCGCTAACATCGCGCAGCAGGGTATGACCGTTATAGTGAAAATCACCCACCAGCGGAACATCGCATCCTGCCGAGCGTAAGCGATGGTGGATCTTGGGTACGGCCCGCGCAGCGGCCTGGGTATCGACTGTAATGCGTACGATTTCGGAACCGGCTTCAGCTAGTTCCAAAATCTGACGGGTCGTGGCTTCGATGTTTGCCGTCTCGGTGTTGGTCATTGACTGCACCACCACCGGGGCATTGCCACCAATTCGTATACCGCCCACGTTGACAGTGTGGTTTAGTTTTCTGGGAATAAGAATCTCGTCCATGCTGATTTACCGGGAGCAGGAGAGGGTGATCCTAGCGGGCCTACATCCGAAATACGCCGAAATGACTTTCTTCAATCGGCGCATTATGAACAGTTGCCAGAGCCAGGGATAGTACCCGGCGGGTATGAGCCGGGTCGATGATCCCGTCATCCCAAAGGCGAGCACTGGCATAAAACGGGCTTCCCTGGTGCTCATATTGACTGGCGATGGCAGAGCGGAATTGCGCCTCAGCCTCGGTGGACCATTCTTGACCTGCCTGCTGGGCGCCATCGCGGCGCACTTGCGCCAATACCTGTGCTGCGGTATCTCCACCCATCACGGAGATACGTGCGTTGGGCCACATCCACAAGAATCGCGGGTCATAGGCGCGGCCGCACATGCCGTAATTGCCAGCGCCAAAACTTCCGCCGATGATTACTGTGAGTTTGGGTACACGGCTACAAGCAACCGCGGTTACCAGTTTGGCACCATCGCGGGCGATGCCTCCATGCTCATAGCGGCTACCAACCATGAAGCCGGTAATATTTTGCAAAAACAGCAGTGGGATCTTGCGTTGACTGCACAGTTCGATGAAATGGGCGCCCTTGAGCGCAGATTCGGAAAAAAGAATCCCGTTGTTGGCGATAATGCCGATGGGGTAGCCGCCAATCCGGGCAAAACCACAGACCAGGGTTTTGCCATAACGCGCCTTGAACTCGTCGAACTCGCCGGCATCGACAATGCGGCAGATAATTTCACGAGCATCAAATGGTAGGCGTGGATCAGTTGGAATAACGCCGTAAAGCTCTTCCACCGCATGGATGGGGTCGACAGGCTCAGGCTCACAGGGAAAGACCGAGGGAGGTGGGCGGTTCAGATGAGAGACGATACCCCGTGCTAACTCCAGCGCATGACGGTCGTCATTGGCGAGATAGTCGGCCACCCCCGAGATCCGGGTATGTACATCAGCGCCGCCGAGCGCCTCGGCACTGACTTCCTCGCCAGTCGCCGCTTTTACCAGTGGCGGCCCACCAAGAAAAATAGTGCCTTGCCGGCGAACGATAATAGCCTGGTCTGACATGGCCGGTACATAAGCGCCCCCGGCGGTACACGACCCCATGACCACCGAAATCTGGGGAATCCCTGCAGCAGACATGTTTGCCTGATTGAAGAATATTCGGCCAAAATGTTCCCGGTCGGGAAACACCTCATCTTGGCGGGGCAGGTAGGCCCCACCGGAGTCGACCAGATAAATGCAGGGCAGGCGATTTTGTTCGGCGATGGCCTGGGCCCGGAGGTGTTTCTTGACCGTAATCGGGTAGTAGGTGCCACCCTTCACAGTCGCATCGTTGACAACTACTACGCAGGGTCGTCCGTGGATCTGGCCGATACCTGTGACAATGCCCCCGCAAGGCACTTCGTCTTCGTATAACTTCCAGCCCGCGAGTTGTGAGAATTCGAGAAAAGTGCTGCCTGGGTCGAGCAGGCCTTCGATTCGCTCGCGTGCGAGCAACTTGCCCCGAGCGGCGTGACGCTGGCGTGCCTTTTTACT
>JABINT010000145.1 GCA_018698075.1 Acidiferrobacteraceae bacterium | reverse complement strand
GGATAAGTAGTGCGACGCGGCTTGCACGTCTCCCAGAACTCGAAATTAAACGGGGCGCCAGTCCGACTGGCCACAGCACACCAAGCGTTTTGAACATATTGACGAGTCGGAGCATCCATGGCCCGATCCGTGTCTGGGGCTAAACCGCCCATCAGATCGATGATCTGAACCGATGATGGCAATTCTTCGCGCAATGCTTGCCAGGCCGACCTGAATCCCCAACACCAACTGCACATCGGATCGACGATTAGATAGAGCATCATCTTCATATTTCAGCCCAGATTGCGCTTTATGGAGATATAGATTGTTTCATCTTGTTATCGGCCAGGTTCTGGCCCATCCTCAATATAGCCAAGCGTATTTGCGACAACTACCCCAGTTAACCTTTTATTAAGGAGAACCCTATGTCGAGTACACCCACTGTATCCGATACCCAAAGGCGTCTGCTACTGCAGTCTTTAACAATGGGCGGCGCAGTCCTGGCCGCGACCAGCACCGTAGCGGCGGCCGGCCAAACCAGCAACGAGTTATCCGACAAAACCTTACAGGACCACCTCACCGTCAACCACCGCCACAAGTTCCTGATCGGACCGATGGAGGTAGACGTTAATATTAATGATGACACCAGGATTGCACAGATCAGCCTGCACCCGTTCTTTTCGAAAACCATGGCGTTCATGCAATTGACTCTGAGCGAGTCCAAGGGAATTCTGGACATCAAACGTGGCTTCCACTTCCCTGAACTGGGTTGGGGCGGAGAGATGGAGTGCGGTATTGATTTTGCCGAGCGCCGATTTGCCACCCACATCGAACTAGAAACACCGTTCGGAAGCTTCAAGAAAGGCCCGATCTTGCAATGGAGCTAAAGACATGACTGATCAACGGCAAGCCATCTAGGGATATCCTGCGCAGTTTCACCGTCTGCACCACGTTACATAGAAATTAAACCTCTTTTTAAAGACGGCGCGGGCTGCGCCGAGCCGGTCGTTTTTGCCTTGTTGCCAAGGTCGTCGTCGAGCGGTCGCGAAAGATGCTTTACCAAGGCATATCAAGCCTTGTTATTTCAATTCAGGAGTCGTCGAAAACGCGGTTGCGCGTGCTAGAATTTTAGCGTTTTCTATTCCCTCGTATGGTTGACCCAATGGACATTGAACACGCACGCTTTAATATGATCGAACAGCAGATCAGGACCTGGGAGGTACTGGATTCTTGGGTGTTGTCAACGCTGCAGGACTTTCACCGCGAAGATTTTGTCCCTGCCGGATACACGGATCTGGCGTTTGCAGATATTCAGATACCTATCGGCTACGGCCAAACCATGATGGAGCCCAGGCTTGAAGCAAGGCTGCTGCAGGCTCTGGCTCTCACTGGCGATGAATCCGTTCTTGAAATCGGAACCGGCACGGGTTGCATGACCGCATTATTGGCCCGTTGTGCCAAAACGGTGACTAGCGTCGATATCCATGGTGATTTCCTGAAAGGCGCAGCACAGCGTCTGAGGAAAACAGGTGTTAACACGGTCACTCTGGACGAAGGAGACGCGGCGGATGACTGGAAGCCGGGGTCCACATGGGACGCTATTTTGCTGACGGGTTCCGTTCCTGAAATTCCACCTGCGTTTGAAAGGGCCTTGGCAAAAAATGGCCGCTTGGTTGCAGTGGTTGGACAGAATCCAATTATGGAAGCGATAATCATCTTTCGAGACGCCAATGGTGCCTTGTCACGCCAATCTCTTTTCGATACCCATGTGGCGCCGTTGATCAACACACCCTCAAAGCGCGCTTTTAAGTTCTGATAGGCGCCGGTATCCGATTCATGAAACTACTCCAACAGCTGCTTCTACCGGGCTTACTGGTATCTGCCAGTATCCTCAGCATTGCTTCGGTTAACGCTCAAGAAAACGCGGTCTACACTGTTCAATCGGGCGATACGCCGTGCGAGATCGCCCAGTTTTTTCGAGTGCCCTGCGCTCAGCTGATTGATGAAAACGATCTTGGCGCCAACCCGATCATTTATACCGGACAGATACTCAAAGTGCCCCTGCTCGGCACTGCCGGCACAAACACTGACAACACTATTGTGCAAACCCAAACCCAAACCCAGGCTCAAATACAGGACACCAGCCCGGTAGAAGTTACAGCAGTCGTTGTGGCATCAACCGATGATGCCGCAACGATAAATTTCGCTGACCTGGTCACCGTATACCAGCTGGCCAAGGCCAGCGACCCGGTTTTTGCAGCTGAAGGCTACCGTCACGATGCGGCGGCTGAAATTCTCCCCCAGTCCCGAGCCGCCTTAAGGCCGCAGCTGACAGCGGGTGGCGCCCTTACCAGCGCATCAACTGACAGTCTTGATACGACGTCCGCATCTGTCGCGCTTTCACAGACACTATATAACCGCGCCAGTTCGGTGGCAGTGAAGCAGGCAGATCAGCAAACCGCACAGGCAGCACTTGTATTTGCCGTTGCCACCGAATCTCTGATCACTCGCACCGTCAATGCCTACTTCTCGGTGCTTGCCATGCAGGATAATGTTGAGTTATCCCAAAGCAACCAGCGCGCGATTGGTCGCCAACTCGAACTGGCGGAACAGCGTCTTGAAGTCGGCCTGGGCACCCGGACCGACTTGTTTGATGCACGCGCCCGGTATGAAAACGCTGTGGCCGACACCATTGAGGCAGAAAAACTGTTGGATGACGCCCGCCAGACTCTAATTGCACTAGTCGGCGAGGATATGGGTGAATTACAGCCATTAGCTAAATCGGCCCAACTGATACCGCCCCAACCGGATGATGCGGAGCAATGGGTGGCACGCGCACTCAGTGACAACCGAACCCTCAAGGCAAAATCTCTGGGGATATCACTTTCATCGCTCGAGATCGACCGACAGCAAGCGCAACGCTTGCCCGACGTGGGCCTGCAATTATCAGGAAATTACAGTGATACCGTCTTAGGCGACGACACCTCGGCGCGAATAACGCTTTCGGTCAACATCCCCTTTTATCAGGGGGGGCTGGTCAACGCCCGAGTGCGCGAGGCCGCCGAAAACCGCAACGCCGCCCGCTCTGATTACGAGGCAGCGTCCCGAGATATCCGTCGGGATACCCGCCAGACTTTTCTTGGCATCAAGAGTCGGCTTCGCCGGGTGGCTGCGCTGGCCGAGGCGGTTCGGGCAGGGGAAAACGCGTTGCTGGGTAAAGAAGAAAGTTTCGCCGCTGGCCTGACCACCAATATTGCTGTTCTGGATGCTCAACGCGACCTTTTTCAGGCAGAACGCAATTACACCAAAGAGCGTTACGAATACATCATGCAAATGCTGCAACTGGAGCGCTTGTCAGGCGATCTTGACGAGAACGATGTGGCCCGAGCCAACGCCTGGCTCACTGGCAACAGCTAGTGCCCTTTTGTCCTGGCCGCTAGCGTAGCGCAAACACCACTCGGCCGCTGCCAAAGGGTGTCTCGAAACTAGCCTCGAAGCGGCCGTTCGTATCCGGCTCCACAGCGGGTCCAATCGATCCTAACGCCAGCAAGTCTCCAGCCTTAAGAAATCGACCCCTTTTTTGCAGTAGTTGCTTGAGTTCAAGCGCAGCCTGTAATGGGTCTGTACCGGTAACCAGTCCGCTGCCGTGGCTGACGGTTTTCCCATCCTTTTGGAAAAGATGCGCAGCGAAAACCCCCGCCCAGTCGTCTACCGTTATCGATGATGGAACCACAAGCGGCCGCCCGAGCACCAAGTACCGCACCCCACCATTGATGGCGATCAAGGCCGCGGAATCCAAACGTTGCGTAGCCACAAGCAGCTGGTCGCGAACTTCAACAGCAGGCAGCACTTCAGAGATTTGAGCTGCCACGGCCGCTAAGGTATCTGCCTTGTTGATCCGCTCTGAGCCTACCCGTACCAGCAGTTCGAGCTCAACCGACGGGTTGCTGTCGCGCGCGCGGTGAAGCGTCGCGCCACTAGTGGTAAACATATTTTCCAGCAATACTGTGCTGAGCAGCGCACCGTCGGTGCCGCTGTCCCGCTGATATCCTGCCACCGAACCGTAGTCTGGCGCTAGATTCATCATCAGAAAATCCTGTACCTCGATCGCCTTAGAAATCGCCAGATCCGGTAACGGCCCTGCCAGCCTTTGGCGGTCAGCATAGGCCTTTAACGCCAGGGCCAGAACTTCCTGAGCAGGATTGGCTTGAGCCGCTGCCGACAAGAATAATCCACTCGCCAGGGCGAGGGTCGCCAGAATAAACAGTTGCCTTTTCATCGATGGGTATTCTGACTAAATCCGAAGGCGTTCGCAGCACAAAGCTACCTTTGGTTAAAAATCGCACTTTAAACCCTTACCCAGCGTTGGCCCCGTCACGTATACTCGGGCTATGCCTTATAGCGGCTCGATCGACACCAAACGGCGTGCCAAATTGTGTCTAGAGGTCATCACATGACCCTGGATGCATCACCCCGCCATCGTAGCCGCATCAGTATCACCGAGGCCGGTCGCCTTTTTGGGATATCGACCAACACGATCCGACGGCGGGTCAAAAAGGGTCACCTGACCCCTTTCCAACGCCAAGACCCTGGTGGAAGACCCCGTTATCTGTTCGATATCACCGATCTGATCCGCGTATTTGGAGAGCCGGGGCCTACACCAAGTGTCACGTCTAGAACTAGTGACACCGACATCCCAGGTCACGTTACAGGTCAAAAAACGACTGAGCAAACAGCGCCTTCAGAGGGGCTGAACCAGCTACAACAGGAACATGCTGCGCTGAAAGCTCGCTTTGAAGCGCAAAGCCGGCACCTTGAAGATCTTCAGCGACTGCTAACACCGCGATTGGTCTCGCCTGACTCGGTTGGCCAACGCGCGTCCCGCTACATGGGTGAACTCGCCCGAGCCTTCCGAGGCCAAGACCGTTGAGCGCTCAAAACATTTTTTTGGGCCGAGCCGGTCCCTTGAGGCACGCACTGATGGTGATTTTAATGCTGTCCTTAGCCCACTCGGCAAGGGCCGCGCCCCCATCTGATCCGCTCGAACCGTTTAATCGGGCAATGCACACATTCAACGATGTCTTCGACCGTGCGCTGGTCAAGCCTCTCGCTACCGGCTACCGATACGTCATTCCAAGCTCGGTTCGCCGAGGAGTTGGTAATTTTTTCAATAACCTGCGTGAGCCAACCACGTTTATTAATGACCTGCTGCAAGGCAAGCCCGCTCGGGCTCGTCAAGCTCTGGATCGCTTTTTATTAAATAGCTCGATCGGGATTTTCGGCCTTATGGATATTGCGACGCCACTGGGCAAACCGCCTCACGAAGAGGATTATGGGCAGACGCTCGCCGTGTGGGGAGTACCCAGCGGCCCCTATCTAGTCCTGCCTTTTTTGGGGCCCAGTACAGTGCGGGACTCTATCGCCAAGATACCGGAATTCTATATTGCTGACCCTTTGTGGGATCCGGGCAACCTAACGGTTACTGTGACTCGTTTTGGCCTACGGTTAATAGATCTTCGTTCAAGACTGCTTGGGGTTGACCGAATACTGCAGATGCAAGTGGACCCCTATCTGTTCCTGCGAGAAACATACCTGCAGCAAAGAAGCGCACAGATCGGCGACGGCGCAACGCTTGGGGCAGAGCGCTCTGGGGAGTTGGAAAAATTGCTGCTGGAAGAGTGACATGGACCCGGATCTAGATTGGCAACCTGGGCAATAGGCGATATTCAAGGCTGCGATGCGGCCCTTGATCGCTTGCTTAAAACCATAAGCTTTGACTCACAGACTGACCGCTTGTGGCTGGTTGGCGATCTTGTAGGACGCGGGCCGGATTCTCTAGCAGTACTGGACCGATTGATTGACCTTGGGCCGTGCGTAGTTAGCGTGCTCGGCAACCATGACCTGCATTTCCTGGCTGTTGCGGCAGGCGTTCGATCGCCCAAAGCTGTGGAAAAACTCGATCACATCCTCGCCCATCCGAGCTTAGCGAAGTATGTTGATTTCCTTAAAAATCAATCACTTATCCATGTTTGTCCTAACTTGAACGCGGTGATGGCCCATGCCGGTGTTTACCCAAAGTGGACGGTGGGCCAAGCGATCGCTCTGGGGGGCGAAGTGGCTGATGCACTGCGTGGAACACAGTGCGACGAGTTCTTGTGCCACATGTACGGTGACGCCCCAAGATGCTGGGATCCAACGTTGTCAGGATGGGAGCGATTGCGTTTCATCACCAACGCGTTCACCCGTATGCGAGTTGTTGATCAGCACGGATGCCTCGATCTGAATTACAAGGGCGGCGTTGCAGCTGCGCCGTCTGGCCTTAGGGCGTGGTTCGATATTCCCAATCCCGGCCTGTCACACTACCGAGTCGTCTTTGGCCACTGGTCAGATAGCGGCCTGGTGAACCAGCCCCCTTACCTGGGCCTTGATAGCGGTTGCATCTGGGGTGGGAGTCTCAGCGCTGTACACCTTGAGGCTGGACACGTTAACATCGTCTCGGTGCCCTGTGGCCCACTCTGAGCCGAGAATACCTATATGAGCAACCCCTATGAAATCGACATCGAAGTGGAAACGTCCTATATGGCAGATCACTCCGAGCCTGATAAAGATCGATACGTATTCGCGTACACGATCACCTTGGTCAACCGAGGCTCTATTTCGGCAAAACTGCTAACGCGGCGTTGGATAATTACAGATGCAGACAACCGTATTGAAGAGGTTGAGGGGGAAGGGGTCGTGGGCGAACAACCTACCCTAAAACCGGGGGAAGGTTTTCGTTACACCTCCGGAACAGTCGTTGAAACTCCAGTAGCCACAATGCACGGCAGCTACAAAATGCTGGCTGAAGACGGAAACACTTTCGACACCGATATTCCGCAGTTTGTCCTGTCAGCGCCTCGGATATTGCACTGAAGTAATTGATTTATAACAGTTTGTTATACATCTAGGTTATTTACCGAAAAAGCGTTTCGCTGAATAAACTTGCGCCGTGGCTCTACTTCGTCACCCATCAGCACGGTAAATACTTCATCCGCGCTGACAGCATCCTCTATCTGGACTTGCGATAACCGGCGCTGGCTGGCGTCCATCGTGGTCTCCCATAACTGGTCTGGGTTCATTTCACCCAGGCCCTTGTAGCGCTGAATACTAAGGCCGCGACGCGCTTCTTTCATCAACCAGGCAAGCGCTCCGGAGAATCCTGTCTCCTGTTGCTCGCGCTGCCCTCGACGCACCTTCGGCGCTGATCCAACATTAACTCGCAAGCGCTCACCAAGTGCAGATAATGACTCGTATTCGGTAGATTCAAAAAACTCCCCGGTAAACCGGCTCTGCCGATAACGTCCGTGACGCTCGCTGTCAACTACGAGCGCTGCTGTTGCCCCTTCCAAATCCCACGAAACACGATACGTTGGCCCGCCGGTCGAGCGGCCACCGGTGTTTAACGCTTCTGCAAGCGCCCCAGCCAAAGACTCTCGTTTTTCCAGATCGGTAAGATCGGCCCCATGAAAGCGCTTCTGCCGAGCCAGCCCCCACAACACTTCGGTCTGGTATCGCCGTGACATGCGTGTGATGGCGGACTCGACCGAAAAATATTCGGTGCAAAGTGCTCGCAATGTCACCCCTTCGAGTGAGGCGCTTTTGCCATCCCCGGGGGTTAGCACGGCACCATCCAGGGCAAGGTCCAGCAATATCCGGCGCAACTCCTCGTCATCTTTGACATAGGTTGCTTTTTTTCCAGCTGTGACTTTGTACAGCGGCGGCTGGGCGATATAAACGTGGCCACGCTCAATCAGCTCGGGCATTTGGCGATAAAAAAACGTGAGCAAAAGAGTCCTAATGTGTGACCCGTCTACATCCGCATCGGTCATGATAATGACCCGGTGGTAACGTAACTTGCTGACATCAAAATCATCCACACCAATCCCGGTGCCGAGCGCCGTAATCAGCGTGCCAACCTCCTCTGATGCCAACATTTTGTCGAAACGGGCTTTTTCTACGTTTAGAATCTTGCCTTTGAGCGGCAAAATTGCTTGAAATCTCCGATCCCGCGCCTGCTTGGCTGACCCTCCTGCGGAATCCCCCTCTACCAGGTAGATCTCGCACTGAGCTGGGTCTTTCTCCTGACAATCAGCTAACTTACCCGGCAAGCCTCCAACTTCTAGAGCACTCTTGCGTCGAGTCATCTCCCGGGCCTTGCGGGCCGCGTCGCGGGCTCTGGCCGATTCGGAGATCTTCTCGAGAATCATCCGGGCCTCGGCGGGACGTTCAAGCAAAAAAGTGCTCAAATGCTCGTTGACCAGCGACTCGACTGGGCCCCGCACGTTCGACGAAACCAGTTTATCCTTGGTTTGCGAGGAAAATTTCGGGTCCGAAGCTTTAATGGAGAGCACTGCCGTGAGGCCTTCTCGGCAATCCTCGCCTCGAAGGCCAATTTTGGTGCGCCGCGCCAATCCCGACTCCTCCATAAAGCGCCCCATAGTACGGGTCATGGCTGCCCGTAATCCTTCCATATGGGTTCCACCATCGCGTTGGGGGATATTATTGGTATAGCAAAAAACCGCTTCCTGATAAGAGTCATTCCATTGCAGGGCGAGTTCAACCAGGACTCCATCGCGTTCGGCACGGATATAGCAGATCGTTGGGTGCAGCGCGCTTTTCTTACGGTTCAGATGCGCCACAAAAGCTTCGATACCCCCTTTATACTCGAAGATATCTTCGGTGTCGGCGCGTTCATCGATCAAACGGTTGCGCACACCCAAATTCAAAAAAGACAACTCTCGTAGGCGCCGCGCCAGGATATCGTGGTGCATGACCGGATCTGAGAAAATCTCTGAATCCGGCCGAAAATGCACTTCGGTGCCGGTCCGGTCAGTATCACCAATCACTGCGAGAGGGGCCCGAGCCAGACCTCTTTCGTACTCCTGGCGGTATATTTTCCCATCGCGGTAAATGGTCAGCCGTAGGTAGGACGATAGCGCGTTCACCACCGACACTCCCACGCCATGCAAGCCGCCAGAGACCTTGTAGGAGTTCTGGTCAAATTTTCCGCCCGCGTGTAGTTGAGTCATAATAACTTCAGCTGCGGAACAGTTTTCTTCAGGAATCATCCCGGTGGGAATTCCGCGACCGTCGTCAGTGACAGTTATGGTTTCATCAGCATGGATTGTGACTGTGATCTCGCTGCAGTGTCCAGCCAGCGCCTCGTCGATAGAGTTATCCACCGCCTCAAACACTAGATGGTGTAGTCCTGTGCCGTCGTCGGGGTCGCCGATATACATGCCTGGGCGCTTTCTCACCGCTTCAAGGCCTTTTAAAACCTTAATACTGCTTTCGTCGTAGATAGGGGACTCGCCCATAGAATAGCTCCGGTTAACCCTTCAATTATAGCATTTTTAGCAGTCTAAAGCCGCTAAAAACAGGGCTTTTTAGACGTTTTCAGTATTTGTTCCACGTGGAACCGTGCGGCCCACAATGGTTCCACGTGGAACATTGAGGAGCGCCTACAGGCGCATCGGCATAATGAGATACAAAGTGTCGTCGTTGTCCGGCTCATGAAGCAT
>JABINT010000108.1 GCA_018698075.1 Acidiferrobacteraceae bacterium | reverse complement strand
CAACGATTATGGCTGACGCCGCGGCTGTGATTCTCTCGAAAGATAGCCAGGAATTTACTGGCAATTTCTGTGTAGATGATGTGCTGTTGGCCGCTGAAGGTGTTACGGACTTCAGTGTTTACCGGGTGGACCCGGATAAAACGCTGTGGAGCGATTTCTTTGTACCTGATGACATCCCCGAGATCGAACCGGTGGTCATGGCAATGAACCCAGATGGTTAAGGTAGCACAGGCCAGAATAGTCGCTGCGGCTGGGAAGACTCACTTGGCCGCAGTAATCACCCCGAACTTATCGGCGAAATTTTTTGACGTGCAAGGGAAATCTGTGTCCCGAGTAAAAAAACTCTGGCTCGGTTTGCTCTTGCCGATACTTCTGCTGGTCGGGTGTGGGTCAGAGCCTAGTGCGACCTGGCACATGATCAACGTGAACACCGGCAAACTGCAGGGAGACGCCAACCTGATTCAGACAGGCGGTTCTACCATCATGATCGATGGCGGCTATTATGGCGAGGCAAAGCAATCACTGGTTCCGTATCTTGCTCACCTCGGCATAACCAAGATTGATCACTTTTTTGTCTCACACCCACATCGAGATCATTACGAAGGGTTGCGCGCTTTACTAGAAGCGAATGTGACTGTATCCCACCTTTATCTGCGTACTCCGCCACAGCATATCTGTGACCGGGAGATTCCTTGGGGCTGTAACATGGCAGATATTACGGCTCTGGTTAATGAAGCTAAAGCTTACGGCATCACTATTCACCGCCCAGAAGCAGGCCTTCGATATGATTTTGATTCAGACTCCAGTTTCGAGATTCTTCATGCTCAAAAAGATGATCTTGCCACCGATACCATCGATGTGAATGACCTGTCACTGATCATTCAGTGGTCGATCAATGGGTCTACCGTATTGTTTACCGGTGACCTGAATATGAAAGTCGGAACCCTGTTGAGTGGTGATCCTCGGATGGCATCGGATTTTCTGAAAATGCCTCACCACGGTGCCAGCAGTCTCGCACCGAACACATTTTTTGAAAAGGTCAATCCGATCGGTGTGTTGGTACCAGGGCCGAAGTGGATATGGTGTGGTGAGCGTGGTGAAAGAGCGCGTACATGGGTCGAACAGCAAAAGCTCCCTGTCTGGATCAATGGCATTGATGGGAATGTCCGGATAGATTTCTTTAACGACCATGTCAGCGTCACACCCGAATATAACAGCCCTGATTGTAAATTACGGGCATTTGGTGCAATGGATTTCCAGGTACCAGTTAAGGGTTGATGTTGATCAATCCTATTAACCGATGGTTAAAAAATAAAGAGCCAAGCTACGGGAAACGCAATGTCACTACTGATACGAAATGCCACCGTGGTCACGGTGGATTCACAGCGCCGCGTGATGGAAGATGGCGCGGTGTTCATTGAGGGTGACCGCATCGTTGATCTTGGTGCGACTGACATTCTTGCTGAAAAATATGCTGGTGCCGATACGGTAGTCGATGCCCGGGGCAAGGTGGTGCTACCCGGTTTTGTCAGCGCGCACAACCACGTGGGGTATGCCGTCTTTCGCGGTCGGGCTGAAGATATCGGTTATGCACCCACCCACCGGTTGTATCTGCCGATGAGTGGCATCATTACCAATGACGAGCGCCAGGTCATCGGCGCACTGGCAGTAACAGAACTGCTGCGCGGCGGGGTGACTACGATTCTTGAGATGGAAGAAGACGCCGAACTCTTTGCGCCTTTTATTGAGACAAGCGGTATACGTGCCCTGATTGGCGTGATGGTGAATGATGTCAATCTTGAGGCCCTTGCACTAGGGCAGACTGTTTTTGATGAAGCCATTCGTGTTAGCCAGCTGGAACAGGCGCTGGGTCTGGCAAGCCGCTGGCATGGCCGTGCCGGCGGTCGGATCCAGGCAGTCATGGCAGCGACGGGCCTTTCGACCTCCTCGCCCGAGCTGCTGAAGGGGTTGCGAGCGGGAGCAGACGAGATGAGTCTTCGCCTCTCTATTCATCTGGGTTTCGGTGAGCGGGATCTCGTGCACAACATCCATGGCATGGCGCAATTCGATTACGCGTGCGCTCACGGTATGCTGGGTCCCGATGTGGTCGCGGTACATTGCTTTGAGGTTGATGCTGCTGAGGTCGATACCCTCGCCCAATCCGGAACGCACCTTGCCCATTGCCCGCATATGAATCAGTTTCGTGGCGAGGTGGCACCCATTCAGGCCATGCGGGCCAAAGGCATGCATGTAGGCCTCGGGATTGATAATTATTTTTCGGATTACTTTGAGGTATTGCGTTCGTGTCTTGCGAGCGCGCGTATTCATGCCCATGATCCACAAGTGTTGTCAGCACATGAGGCTCTGGAATTGGGCACGATCCATGCCGCCCGGGTTCTGGGATTGGATCATGAGATTGGCTCGCTGGAGGTGGGTAAGAAAGCCGACCTGCAGGTGGTCGATATGCACCGCCTGGGCCTGACTCCCGTGAATGATCCGGTTACTACGTTGGTTTATCACGGCCATGCCAAAGATGTAGAGATGGTCATGGTCAACGGCGAGGTCGTGGTTACCGGGGGTACGGTGCAAACTGCTGACGAGAACGAGTTGCTTACCCGGGCGGGCGTGGCCGCAGATGCCGCGTGGCAGCGTTTTGCCCAGCGCTACGGAGATTTCGTTGCGCCAGCACCGGTGTGATGTCTTATTCGGCTGGCCACCGATCGAGCCAATAGAATAACAGTCGATTAGTGAGTGTATTGTGGTTGCCAACGCCTGACGGGTGTTCTGTGCCTTTTGATTCTGAGGCGCCCTACGGAAAACCGAATCCGGTAACTCGCGATGGGATGTTTGTATCTGGGGCGAGTACGCCAGGTACCACTCAAGCTTTGATTGCCAAAGCCGCTGATCAATCCACTTCTTTACCGATATGACGTGTTGGACACCAGTGGCGGGCTAACGTTTATCTGGAATTCAACTGGCAGTTTCAATAGATACGTCAGTATCGAAATCCCCGGCAATGCCGTCTTTTTGAGTGTGCCAGTTGGGGTATTCGTGCTGAAAGGTTTCAAGCATTTGTGTAATCGGCGGCTCCGCATACTCCCCGCGCTCGTTCAGGTATTCCATGTGACGACGACCTTCAAGGTCTAAAGGGTGGTAGATCGAGTCTTTTTGGCCATCAAAATCCAGTGGGCGCAGGCGAAACTTGTGGCATAACTCAAGATTGAAAGCGGGAGTTGCTTTTACCCACTGACCATCCAGGTAAATCGATGTGTAGCCGTGCCAGTAGAAAACATCGGTTTCCATATACTCACGCATCTTTTGAGTCGAGAGGGGATTGCGCACGT
Source organism: Acidiferrobacteraceae bacterium (assembly GCA_018698075.1). GTDB lineage: Bacteria > Pseudomonadota > Gammaproteobacteria > Arenicellales > UBA868 > UBA868. Next base: position 1,290 of record JABINT010000108.1, on the reverse strand, counting down.
CTGCATATCCCAGGCGTGCCGGAATACCGATAGAGCGACAGCACGCCGCCAGCAGCACGGCTTTGGACACGCACCAGCCATGGCCGAGCTCCAGGTTGCGTCTCGCGCTGAGTCCGCTGATAGATATATCCAGGTCATAGGCGTTATAGCGGACCTGATCGCGCACCGCGTAGTACAACAGTACGGCCTGCTCCACAGCCCGCGTTTCCGTATCGATCGCCCGCCGGGCAAATCCCACCACTGCGTCATCATTACTTTGCACCGCAGGCCCGGGATGCAAAAAAGGTTTCAGGTCTTCGCGCATTTTATGACGGAGTTCAGGGTTTGTTTTCCTGTTCAGGGTAAAGTTCGTTTTGATCAGGCGAGTTATTTTATCTGCAAGCGCTAATGGACGGACTGCTTCAGTTGTGTGATAACGGCATCGGCCAGTTCACGCGCGGCCAGCGATAACGTATCGATGCCCCGGGCGACCACATACAGAGTCGATGTCAATCGTTGTGAGATCGGCCGTGAAGTAACCCCGCCGAGTGCGACCATGGTTTTTGCGGTATAAGGGTCGACAATCGCCGGTTTACCGGTCGCGCGCGCCAGCGATGCCACCGCGATATTCGAGTAAGCGGATAGACTGGCTTGCGGCCAGGACAGAAGTTTTATCCAGTTGCTTTCAGCAGATTGAAGCCTGGCAGTATCGTAGGCCACACATTCAGCCTCTTTTAGCGCCTTAAGGTCGATTGGTCTGCTGGATTTTGCCAGAGGATGATCTTCAGGAAGCAGGCACACGTACTTCAGTCTTTTCTGGTAGAGCACATGCAGGGATTCAGGCTTGTGGTAAACATTCACAACCGCTATATCCAGTTGCCCCATGGCGACGGCATCTATCAGACCCGGCGAGTTGTTGACCCGCAGCGCAACCTTCAGGTCGGGCTTATTCGCATGGATACCGGCGATCGCATGCGGCGTGATCTGATAGACAAGAACTGGAGTAACCCCGATCTGGACCTCGCCATGAATGCTGGTACGGATTGCACTGGCAGCCTCCTTGAGCCGGTCAGTGCCGGTGAAGAGGTTTTCTACCGCATCGCCAAAACGTCGTCCTTCTACCGTTGACGCCAGGCCACGGCCGCTGCGGACAAAAAGGACAAAGCCGACCGATCTTTCCAACTCCTTCACCAGTCGTGTGACGCTGGGCTGAGAGACGGCCAGGGCCTTGGCTGCACCAGTGACCGAACCGGTACGCAAAGTCGCACGAAATGCTTCCAGTTGTTTGAGATTCATGGTCATGAAATATAT
>JABINT010000143.1 GCA_018698075.1 Acidiferrobacteraceae bacterium | reverse complement strand
TTCGAACTGGGTTCGACTGGGCTGGAGTCATTTCGGGGATTGGATTGGTTGGTATATCGGCGCTCGGTTATTTGGATGACCACTACCACTTGACGGTTAAAACCCGTTTGGTTGCCCAGCTCCTGTTGATGGGGCTGGTCGTCCTGGTTACGCTGGATTCGGCGGTATGGCGATTCTTTGGTTACGAGGTTAACTTACCGACCTATGTAGTATTCGTACCTGCGCTTGTGATCTTGGTCTGGATGGTCAATCTTTTCAATTTCATGGATGGCGCAGATGGGCTTGTGGGGTTTCAATCGTTAGTGGCAGCGCTCACTTTGGGCTACTGGTTTGGCGGCGCCGGGATCACGGAACTTGCGATTTTGAACTTCTCTTTGGCAGGTAGTGTTGGGGCGTTCTTGTGGTTTAATTGGACGCCCGCGAGGATATTTTTGGGCGATTCGGGGAGTCTTACGCTCGGAGCTTGGTTTGGGTGTATGGGGGTTATTGGAGTGACACAAGTTGGATTGCCTTTTGAAGCATTCCTCGTGCTGTTCGGATTCTTTGTGTTTGACGCTAGCCTCACTCTGATGCGAAGGCTTTTCCAAGGGAAACCTTTATCCGAACCGCATCGGGATCACCTCTATCAGAGGCTTATCCTCGCTGGCTGGAGCCATCCTCAGGTAGCACTCTTGACCGGATTCCTTGGCTTGTTGATGGCTATTTGCGCCAGTCTTATTGTAAAGACACCCAGTTGGGGCTTATGGTGTGTTGTCGTTGCAGGTAGCGTACTCGTATTGTTCGCGATTTGGGCATCGGCGATTGCTAAGGCCCCTAACCGGTTAAGAAATTGACACAAACTGTTTTTGAAAAACTTCTAGCAGGTTGGCGTTACTTGCTTGGTCGCTGGCCTGTGTTAGTTCACGATGGGCTCGCTGTCCCCGCAGCGTGGCTGGGCGCTTATTGGTTCCGTTTTAATCTGGACCAGATCCCCGATATCTTTTTTGATCAGGCTATAGCTATGTTGCCGATCGTACTGGTTTGGCACTTGGCGTTTTTCGTGATTTTCGGTGTCCACCGCGGCGCGTGGCGGTTTACGTCTACTCATGATCTATCCGTGATACTTAAGTCTGTGCTTGTCGGCACTGGCGTCGTCGCTGCGACAATCTTTTTTATCACGGGCCTGGTGGCGGTTCCGAGATCGGTTTTCCCGCTTCACGGACTGTTTCTGATCGGACTTCTAATCGGCACGAGAATTGTTTACCGACTGTTCCGGGATAACCAGGTGAGGCGGGGCAAAGGAAAGCGAGTTTTAATAGTGGGAGCCGGTGCTGCTGGGGATATGCTGCTTAAAGATATTCGCCGAAACCGGGAATTAGACTACGATATTGTTGGTTTTATAGATGATGATCCCGTGAAGAAGGGGCGAGAAATCCAGGGGGTACGTGTGCTTGACCGCTGTTCATCGATAGGGCCGCTTGCACGCCTCTTGCAAATTCAGTTGGTGTTGATAGCTATCCCGAGCGCAAGCGCTGAACAAATGCGCTCGGTTGTAGAATCTTGTCAAAAGGCCGCTGTCGCCTTCAGGACGTTGCCCAAAGTTCAGGATATTCTCGATGGAACGGCGCGTAGCACGGATTTGCGATCGGTCGAACTTGATGACCTACTTGGTCGTGACCCGGTAGCGTTGGACTGGAGTTCAATGGCGAAGATGATTCACGATTCGAAGGTGCTGATCACCGGTGGGGGCGGGTCGATTGGCAGTGAATTGTGCCGCCAGGTCGCTCGCCTGGGTCCAAAAGAAATTATTCTGGTTGAACAAAATGAGTTTAACCTGTATTCGATAGGTCTCGAGGTCGAGGAAAAATTCCCCTCGGTATGTGTTACGAAGCTTCTGGGCGATGTGTGCGACAGAGCGGCCATCAGGTTTATCTTTGACAGGCACAAGCCTGAAATTATCTTCCATGCAGCGGCATACAAACATGTGCCGATGCTCCAGGGACAGATCCGCGAGACTGTTCGAAATAATACAGTTGGGACAATGATTGTGTCGGAAGCGGCAATCGAAAATAGCGCCCGAACGATGGTGTTGATATCTACTGACAAAGCGGTGAACCCCGCCAGCATGATGGGGGTTAGCAAGAGGTTGTCTGAAATGGTTGTGCAGTTGAACAACCTCGAAAACCGGACCGCTTTTATCACTGTCCGGTTTGGGAATGTGCTTGGGTCAGCTGGGAGCGTCGTGCCTTTGTTCGAGCGTCAGATTCAGGCCGGTGGGCCGGTGACTGTTACCGACCGAGAGATGACCCGCTATTTCATGACAATATCCGAAGCCTGCCAGTTGATCTTGCAGGCTTGCGTGCTTGGTAGCGGCGGTGAGATCTTCGTTCTAAATATGGGTGAGCCGGTTAACATCGATTATTTAGCCCGGCAGATGATCCGGTTCTCGGGAAAGATCCCTGAAGAGGAGATTGCAATTGAATACACGGGACTGCGCGCCGGAGAGAAACTGACAGAAGAACTCTTCCATGCCGATGAAAGCCTGGCCGAAACTGCATACGAGAAGATACTTCTTGCTGCCAGCCGTTCAATTGAGGCAGACCGATTACGTCAAGGCCTTGTGGAGATAGAATCCGCGTGCAGCCAATACGACTATGAACGGGTTCGCACAATTGCCACCAGCCTGGTTCCAGAATCTTTTGGGTCCGGTGACGAGCGGTAAACTAAATTCCCTACCCAGGTCTCTTAACTGCAACTGCATTAGGTCTTAGGGGTCAAAACAATCAACGCCCCAAACGACGGGTGATCGAGGTAATGCACTTGGTTGAATCTGATACGTCGGGTTTCCTGAATTGCCAGGCTCTCCCTCGCATGTAAATTTTGTGATAAATCGGATAACCCAGCTGCAGGTGAGATCTTCAATCCAGGGCGATAAAGTATCGTGGACTGCAGGAAAAAAGGTCCGGTTGTGTAAAGGCGAAAATAGGCAGTCAATCGAGATTGAAATTCCGGTAGTGTACTCAATAGCTCGTATTGTGTTGCTCCAAAAGGGGACGATGGGGTTTTGATTATGCGGCTATGCGCCAGAATGTGATAGCCGGCACGAGCTTCGATAACCTTACGGGCGGTGGCTAATCGCCCCGCACCTCGGGGAAGGATTTGTGGATCTTTAGAAGATAGGCTACGTCGATACATCCTGGATTCAGCGAGAAGCACAGGTACTTCCCCGGGGAGCGCTGTTTCTATGCCTGGTGAGGTGTCAACGGCAAAAACGAGAAGCTCCAGTTCATAGCTGTCTGTTGCAAGGGCGGGTAACCCGAATATTAAAAAAACCAACACGAAACCCGGATTTATCAGCCAAGTCGGCGCCGAGGCGATGCGAACCCAGCCAGCACGAGATCGGCAATCGCAGGATAAAGAGGTCATTTCATTCGAACAAAGGTAGGGGCTTCAGCGGCTGTGCCGAGTCCAGTGTGTGAGTTAGCCACTCGCAGAAGACAACACGATGCTCGGGCCGATCTAAGGTCACTGTAAATCCAAGTTCCAACGGGGAAATCATGCTGAACACCCCAGCCTCGCGCGTTAGCAGATGAGCAATTCTTTTTGGATCGACGGAGGCAGCTTGCAAAAAAGCTATCCGACCCCGGGACTTTCCGGCCTGGATCACCCGAATACCCAGTGCCGCGCCGTTTAGCTGAAGAGCCGCAAGACGAAAGACCATACTGCCTTCTGCCGGAATGAGCCCGAAGCGGTCTATGACCTCCAGCTGCAATTCATGCAACGACTGGTGATCATCGCACGTCGAGATCCTCTGATAAAGCATCAAGCGTAAATGCACATCCGGGAGGAACGCCTCGGGGAAGAATGCGGCAACGGATAGATTGATCTCAGGCCGGTTTGTGAGTAACGTTTGCGGAACTGCGGTACTTGAGCCTGGAGAGAGATCCCGAATAGCCCGGTTTAGGTATTCGGAATACATAGAAAACCCGATTTCCTCGATCACCCCACTTTGACCCTCGCCGAGTAGTTCGCCCGCGCCTCGGATCTCAAGGTCATGATTGGCGAGCTCAAAGCCAACACCAAGTTCGGTCAACTGCTCTATGGCGGCGAGTCTGCGCTGCGCAGCTGAGCCCAAAACCGCCTCAGGCGGAGTGAGCAGAAACGCGTAGGCCTGGTGCCTTGAACGCCCAACACGCCCGCGCAGCTGATGCAACTGAGCAAGCCCGAACCGGTCAGCCCGGTTAATAATGATAGTGTTGGCGCTGGGTACGTCTATGCCGCTTTCGATGATGGTGCTACACACCAGCACGTTGAATCTCTGGTGGTAAAAATCACGCATTACTGAATCGAGATCTAACTCTCGCATTTGCCCATGGGCCACCCGGACTTGGGCGCTCGGGACGAGTTCGCGCAGGTTGTCGGCAGCACGCTCTATCGATCGGACGTCGTTATGAAGATAGTACACCTGCCCCCCACGATGTATCTCCCGAAGGCAGGCCTCACGAATGAGGCTATTTGAAAACGGCCGAACCGTAGTATCGATGGCTACCCGTCCGGCGGGGGGTGATCCAATGAGGGATATAGAACGGATTCCGGATAGAGCAATATTGAGAGTTCGCGGAATAGGTGTCGCTGTTAGAGTGAGCACATCAACGCTTTCGCGAAGTTTCTTCAGGCTCTCTTTCTGTCGCACACCGAAACGATGTTCCTCATCGATAATTACAAGTCCTAGCCGGGCGAACTCGAGGTCTCCTTGCAGTAATCTGTGTGTTCCGACTACGATATCGACTGTCCCGGCCCGCAGGGCCTCGACAGTATTTTCATTTTGCGCCTTGCTTTGAAAACGCGACAGACATGCAATGCGTACCGCATGACCCGAAAAACGTTCTTGAAATGATTCGAGGTGTTGTTTAGTAAGTAAAGTTGTCGGCGCGAGGATCGCGACTTGGCGACTATTGCTGACAACTACAAACGCTGCTCTTAACGCTACCTCGGTTTTGCCAAAGCCGACATCGCCACAAACAAGCCGATCCATGGGTAGGGGGGTCGCCAGATCACCAAGAACCTCTTTAATCGCCGTCTCCTGGCCGGTAGTCTCATCGTAAGGAAAGCCACTACAAAAGGCTGTGTAGTCATCATCTGGGACCGCAAAAGCCTCACCCTCACGAATTTGCCGCAGCGCCTGGGTTCTGAGAAGCTCGGCTGCCGCATCTCGTGCGCGCTTCGTGGCACGCTCTCGGGCTTTATCCCACTGTTCGCCTCCGAGCCGATGCAGCGGCGCTGTCTCCGCATCCCCACCAATGTAGCGCGATAAAACGCCAACGTTCAAGACGGGAACGTAGAGTCTTCCTTCATCTCGATACTGAACGATAAGAAATTCGGCTTCTTCATCCGCCACCCCGATATGAGTCAACCCCCGGAAGCGGCCGACACCATGATCCCGGTGGACCACTGGGTCTCCCGAATGGAGCTCCGCGATAGATCGAATGATCTTATGAGCATCCACCGACTGCGCTTGGCGCCGTCGCTGGTGAACTCGTTCGCCGTACAGTTGTGACTCGACGATAATCTCCACCCCGGAATCCGAAATACACAGCCCTCGGTCCAGGGCTGACACGGTAATGCCGGTGGCGAGAGAGTCCGAGTTAAGAAAAGAATCCCAACTGGGATACTCCAAGGTGGCAATCTGTTGGTGTGCAAGTAGTTCAGCAAGCGTTTGAGCGCGGCCGGTCGTCTCCACGTTAAGTAAAACCCGTGGGGCCGCGGGATGAGTCAGCCGTTTGATCAGGCCCGCAAATGGCTGTTCAGCCTTGTGATTGACCGGGTATTGCGGTAACTCTTTAGCGACAGAGGGGGTGGGTTTAGCGGTGCCGGCATCACCCGAGGCGTTGAATTGTATCTGCCGGAAAGCCGTCAAGTGTTCTACGGCCTGGTCGGGTGTCAGTGCGATCGAAGCTGGTGGCATGGGCCGACGTTCAGGATCAATTCCGGCCTGAGAATAGCGATCGTCGAGCGTAGCCCATTCGCCAGCCATAAGTGCAGAAAGGTTGGAAGGAGCGACAAAGCATGTATGCGCCGGAAGGTAATCGAAAAAAGTTCCTGGCGAATTAAAGAAAAGCGGTAGATAGAACTCAATGCCAGCAGGGAAATTCCCCTGACTGACCTCGCGATAAATAAGTGAACCCTGGGGATCGCCAGAAAATTGTTTGCGAAAGTTTGCCCGAAATGTCTCGATTGCTGTTGAATCGGTCGGAAACTCCCGAGCCGGAAGAATGGAGAGCTTTTCGGTCAGCTGAGTTGATTTTTGGGTTAACGGGTCAAAATATCGGATATTTTCCAGCTCGTCCCCAAATAGATCCAGGCGAAACGGCCATTCATGACCCATCGGAAAGACATCAATGAGTCCTCCGCGCACCGCGAACTCCCCCTGGGTTAAGACCCGAGACACCGAAAGGTAGCCGGAGTCGGCCAGACGGTCTCGGAAAGTTGTCAGATTGATCCTTGCGCCTCGAGATAAGTCGAAGCTGCAACCTGAGATATAGTGCGTCGGCGGAATTCGGTATATCAGTTGGTCCAGCGTGAGCAACACGATAAACGGTTGCCCACTGGTGAGTCGGGTCAGCGTCTTTAGGCGCTCGGAGGTGATTTCGGGGTGCGGGGAGTAGTGATCGTAGGGCAGACACTCCCAACCAGGCAAGATGCAGACATCGTTAGTATTGTCCGAGAGAAAAAAGCGGATTTCGTCACTGAGTAGCTGAAGTTGCCGCGCAGACTCGGTAACCACCACGAGGTGTCGTTGCCGACGGATGACCTGGCGAATGGCAAGGGCGAGCGCAGCCCCGGGCAACCGACCCCAGGTGGTCACTGAGTTCCCGTCGATAGGCGATTGGATTGGGAAAGAAAATGAGGGCAACGACGGGGCGCGAGACAGAAATGGGTGATCTATTTTATCGTAAACTTGGGAGCCGAGGGATTGCCAACTTGGATATACAGTAATTGAATACCGCCGAATTCAACATCTGGGCGCTGGTTCCGTGTGCCGGGCGTGGCCGACGATTTGGACAAACCCAGCCTAAGCAGTACCAGCACTTAAACGGGGTTCCACTCGTGTTTCATTGTTTGCAACGTCTGTCAGAGATTGATGTCATTCGTGGGATCAGCGTTGGCCTTGCTGAAGGGGATAGCCACTGGGCTACCTTGAAGGGCGGAATTCCGGGATCTCCGCAGACTTACCTTGGGGGCGAAACACGTGCCCGAACCGTGCGCCTTGGGCTTGACGAACTAGTGAACTGCGGGGAAGCTCAATCGTGGGTATTAGTTCATGATGCAGCGAGACCCTGCGTGGCAGGCGCGGACATACAACGATTGATTCGGGAAGTTAACTTTCATCCAGCAGGAGGATTGCTTGCAACCCCGGCGGTTGATACTCTGAAATCAGGGGACTCGGATAGTCGTGTTTCTGGGACGGTTTCACGCAGCGGATTGTGGCATGCCCAAACGCCCCAGCTTTTCCCGGTAAGAACCCTAATGGAGGCAATTGACCACTGCCACGACCGCGGCGAGCCTTGCACTGACGAAGCCCAGGCTATCGAAGCTTTAGGGTTAAAGCCGAAATTGGTTACTTGCGGGAACTATAATTTTAAGGTGACACACCCATCTGACATGGTCATTGCCAGCGCAGTTCTTAAGGAACAAGAAGCAGCCTCATGTACCGAATAGGTCAAGGCTATGATGCCCATCGTTTGGTTGTCGGACGACCGCTTTGGATAGGGGGCGTGGAGATTCCATTTTCACGAGGGCTTGCAGGCCATAGCGATGCCGATGTTCTAATTCACGCACTAGCTGACGCCCTGCTAGGGGCGGCCGGTAAGGGAGATATCGGCGTGCATTTTCCTGATAGCGATGCGGCCCACGCCGGTCGTGCGAGCAGAGAGTTTCTGATTGAAATCCGACAATTGCTCGATGCTTCACAATTTGGGGTAGTCAACGTCGACGCCACGATCATTGCCCAAAAACCTAAATTAGCCGACTACATTCCCGAGATGCGAGAAAACCTGGCTAGCGACCTTCAGATTCAAGTAGGGAATGTCAATATCAAGGCTACGACCACAGACGGCCTTGGGTTTACCGGCGCACAAGAGGGGATTGCTGCACAGGCAATTGTGTTACTCACCGACTTGGCCGGCCGGTAAGCACATAAAAAGCGCCGCTGCCGCCGTCATCTGCCTGAGCGCAGGTGTAGGCTTGAACTGCCGACAATTGTCGTAATAAGGCCAAAGCTTCTTCACGAACTGGGGAGTACCCATCGGGCGAATGGGATCCACGCCCGGTAATAACGAGAAGGCACCGCTCGTATAAGTCTGCACTTCGCTCCACAAAGTGGGCCAATTCCCGCTTGGCTTCGGCCCTAGTATGACCGTGCAGGTCGATTACCGGCCCCGGACGTATACGCCCCTTACGTAAATCATTAAGTAATCGACGGGAAACCCCGGGCCGGTAAAAAAGATCTCCATCCAGTTTTTCAATGCCCTCAAGGCTGTGGATCACCGGCGCAGTTGTGTGGCTTTTTTTTTGCGCCCGAGCGTCCCCAGCGCGCTCTTCGAAGCTAAGCGGCTCTACCTGCGAGACCGAGTTACGAAAAAGCTGCGCCTCGGCAGACGATACTGAAGCGTCGGCATTTGGTGGTTTTTTTGCCATAGTTGGCGATTATCCAGAGTCCAGATACCGCTTGGCGTCCAGGGCCGCCATACAGCCGCTCCCAGCGGAGGTTACTGCTTGTCGGTATACGTGATCCATGACATCTCCTGCGCCAAAAACGCCAGGTATGCTGGTTGCAGTTGCGTTGCCGTCGATCCCGGAGTTTACCCGGATATAACCATTGGAAATATCCAATTGGCCCTCGAAGAGGCTGGTATTAGGGGTGTGGCCAATTGCGATAAAGACCCCGTGGACCGCCAAGTCTTTCGCGTCCCCGTCACTCGTCGATTTCAGCCGGACCCCGGTAACACCAGAATCATCACCCAATACTTCATCGAGATTGTGGTTCCACTCAATCTCAATATTGCCCGATGCGCCGGTTCGTGCCAGTAGTTGATCTTGCAGGATTGCCTCCGCCCGAAGTTTATCGCGGCGGTGGACCAGTGTTACTTGAGAGCAGATATCAGACAGATACAACGCCTCTTCCACGGCAGTATTGCCTCCTCCGATGACAGCCACTGGCTTGTCTTTGTAGAAAAAACCGTCGCAGGTCGCACACGCAGACACGCCCTTACCCTTAAACGCATCCTCAGAAGGAAGGCCGAGGTATTGTGCCGACGCACCTGTTGCGATGATCAGCGCATCACAGGTATATGAATTGCTATCGCCATCCAGTCGAAAAGGTGAACTGCCTAATGTTGCTGTATGAATATGGTCAAAAACCACTTCGGTACGAAACCGTTCAGCATGGGCGAGCATTCTTGCCATGAGGGCTGGGCCGGTGAGGCCGTGAGGGTCTCCGGGCCAGTTATCGACATCAGTGGTCGTCACCAGTTGGCCACCTTGCTCTATTCCAGTGACAAGCACCGGGTTAAGGTTTGCGCGAGCCGCATAAATTGCCGCGGTGTAGCCGGCGGGCCCAGAGCCTAGAATCAATAGTCGGCTATGGCGGGTGGCTGTCATTAAAAACTCCGTCTTGAATTATTCAGCGGTATTTTCCCAAGAATTCGCCATTAAATCTATCAAAGAAGGTCAGATTGATGCATCCATTACGGGTTAAAAGCCACGTTTCGATATAATCCCGGTGCGATTGGGCAAAAAATTTACGCAAAGGTGATTGTCATTTGACGCAGGCGCGAAAGAAAAACACACGTAACACGAATAATACCGGTATATCGCCGCGCCTGGTTCGGCTAGGTCGAGAGGTTCTGGTGATCGGGCTGGTTGCTCTAACAGGTTATCTGCTGGCTTGCCTGGTGTCTTTCTCTGCCTTTGATCCGGGATGGACCTCTACCGGCGCGGGAGGGCCGATCCGGAATCTGGGGGGGCGCTTTGGGGCTTGGTTCGCGGACCTTTTTCTTCATGCCTTTGGTTATTCGGCCTATCTTTTTCCTCTGATTTTCGCTCTATTGAGCGCCCGTATTTTGAGGCGTTCAATAGAGGTTAACAGTCGCCATGTCCGCATCATGCACGGGCTCGGCTTCACCCTAACGGTGGTCTCAGCTTGCGGTATCGAATTTCTCCATTTTGGCTCTGGACTCGACCACGGCCCGGGCGCCGGCGGCGGGTGGCTTGGTATTGTCATTGGAAGCTGGTTGCTGGATGCTTTCGGTTCAGTTGGAGCGACTGTCGCACTGGTTGTCTCTCTAGTCGCTGGATTGTCCTGGGCGCTTGACGTGTCGTGGTTTACCATCATGGACCGTGTCGGGGCATGGTCCTGCCAGCTGGCGGATAAAGGTTGGTCCCTAGTCACCAGCTGGGCAGACAGAGTCCAGGGCGCCCGTTCCCGGCGTCAACGTCAGGAGAGTGTTGCGGAATTACGCCGCGAGATGGATCAGAAAGAGCCGCCTCGGATAGAGCCAAAAATTGCGCCAAGTAGGGAAGGCGCCCGGATTCACAAAGAAAAACAAGCTTCGATTCCACTATTTATTGAAGGCAAGGGGCCTCAAGGCGATCTTCCAGCACTGAAGTTACTTGATCGGCCGGGTGAACAGGCCGGAGGGTACAGTAAAGAGGCGTTGGAAATGATGTCGCGCCTGGTAGAGAAAAAACTGCGCGATTTCAATGTGGAGGTCACAGTAGTTTCGGTACAGCCGGGCCCTGTGATTACCCGCTTCGAGATCGATCCGGCAGCAGGCATTAAAGCGAGTCAGATTGTAGGTTTGGCCAGAGATCTCGCCCGCGCATTGTCAGTAGTGAGCGTTCGTGTGGTGGAAAACATTCCCGGCAAAACCTACATTGGCTTGGAGATACCTAATGAAAGCCGAGAGACTGTTTTTCTGCTGGAAGGGTTGGCATCAGAAGTGTACGAGAGCAGCAAGAGCCCGCTGACCCTTATCCTTGGCAAGGATATCGCAGGCGAGACCATCGTCTCGGATTTGTGCAAGATGCCGCACTTACTTATCGCTGGCACTACTGGCGCAGGAAAATCAGTTTGTATCAATGCAATAATTTTGAGCATCATCTATAAGTCTACCCCTGAAGATGTCCGTATGATTATGATCGATCCAAAAATGCTTGAGCTTTCGGTATATGAAGGAATTCCACATCTGCTGACGCCGGTGGTTACGGATATGAAAAAGGCGGCTAACGCGCTGCGCTGGTGCATTGTGGAAATGGATCGGCGATTTCGCCTTATGGCGGCCTTGGGGGTGCGAAATATTGTGGGCTACAACCGCAAGGTGAAGGCTGCAATTGATGCGGGCAAACCCTTGGATGACCCGTTGTTCATCCCGCTGCCGGGAGAGGACGTAGATCCACCTCAACTCGAGACGATTCCCTATGTGGTAGTTATCGTCGACGAGTTTGCAGATCTGTTAATGGTGGTCGGGAAAAAGATTGAGGAACTCATCACCCGAATCGCCCAGCGGGCCCGAGCGGCTGGCATCCACCTGGTTCTGGCAACTCAGAGACCTTCAGTCGATGTGGTTACAGGATTGATCAAGGCAAATATTCCGACCAGAGTCGCATTTCAGGTGTCGTCGCGTGCCGATTCACGCACAGTGCTCGATCAAATGGGGGCTGAACAACTACTGGGTCACGGCGATATGTTATTTTTGCCGCCGGGCACGGGGTTTCCCATTCGGGTCCATGGCTCATTTGTCTCGGATCAGGAGGTTCACCGAGTGGCAGACGAGTTGCGAAGCAGCGGCGAGCCGGAGTACCTGGAAGCGGTGGTTGATAACACCGCGCTCGGAGATTCTGTATCGGTCGAGGGTTTGGGAGGCAGCGACAGCGGAGAAGATGACCCACTTTATGATAAAGCTTTATCTTTTGTCACCGAGACTCGCCGAGCCTCAATATCATCGGTTCAGCGCCATCTACGGGTCGGCTACAACCGCGCAGCCAGAATGGTAGAAACAATGGAAGCGGCCGGTGCTGTAGGGCCCCTCGAAAACGGCAAGCGGGAGGTACTGGCTCCGCCCCCACCACAATGAAACAGAATTTAGTGTCAACGATCAATAGAGCCTGGTGTCGGTTTCTTATGTTTGGACTGGCCGGTACGGTGCTGGGCTTTGTCCCAATGCCAGCGGCTTTGGCTGATGAGGATTTACTGGAAGATTTTTTTGTTAAGGTTCGCACACTGCAGGCTGATTTTCATCAGGTTGTTCTGGACGAAGATCTTGCGCCATTGCAGGAGACTTCCGGGCGCATGTGGCTTGCCCGACCAGGCCGATTTCGGTGGAGTTATGGGCAACCGGTAGAGCAAGAGGTGTTGGCAGATGGCGCACGTCTTTGGGTCTATGACGTTGGGCTTGAACAGGTGATCGTTCGAAATCAGTCAAAAACCCTGGGCAATACCCCAGCGGCGTTGCTCGCCGGTGAAGATAAGCCCGGTGATTCCTATTTGATAGAGTATCTCGGCAAACAGGGTGCAATCTCGTGGATTACTCTTTTTCCCAAAGATTCCTCCGCACCCTTTTCTCAGGTTCAGCTCGGGTTTGAAAATGGCGAGTTGCGTCTGGTGCAGATGCTGGATCAGTTAGATCAGATTACCCGGCTCCGGTTTGATAACGTTATCGTCAACGATCAATTGCCGCAAGATCTTTTCAGACTGAACCTGCCCGCAGGGGTTGACGTAATCCAAGAGGAGCTTTGACAAGGTGCTTCATTATCTTGTGATTGGTGCCGGCGGCGCATTAGGCGCGATGCTGCGATTTTTCGCCCACACCCGGATTTCGACCTTAACAGGGCCTGGATTCCCCTGGGGCACCTTGCTGATCAATATCAGCGGCTCGTTTCTTCTGGGCGCCCTGGTGGTTATTCTTAGCGCGCGAGGGCCGGCCGTAGATCTTCTACGCAGCGGCTTATGTATTGGACTATTGGGTGGGTTTACTACATTTTCTGCCTTTTCGGTCGAAACCTTGACCCTGCTTGAGGCCGAGCAATGGCAAAGAGCCCTGGTGAATATCGTATCCAGTGTATTGTTGTGCCTGCTTGGTGCCGCCGCTGGCGTTGCGGCCGCTCGTCAATTTTAAACAACAAAAAAGTAAGGAAGGAAATGCTCGACCCACAACTTTTGCGCAATGATCCCGAAGGGGTAGCTGGCTCTCTGACACCGCGAGGTTTCGCTCTCGACGTACTGCAGTTTGCCGAACTCGAAAACCGAAGAAAGTCTCTCCAGACGCGCCAGCAAGAGCTTCAAGCTGAGCGCAATCGTTCGGCTAAGGAGGTTGGGCAGGTGAAAGCCTCCGGCGGTGATGCCGCCGAACTTATCGCACAGACGGCCGGGCTTGGAGAGGAGATCGCCAGTGTTGAGTCGAGCCTTGAGGAGGTGCGCCGTTCGCTGGATCAGATTGTTCGAGAGATCCCGAATATCCCACATGGCAGTGTTCCGGCTGGCGACAGCGAAGCGGATAACATTGAGCAAAGGCGTTGGGGCACGCCGCCGGCTTTAGCCTTTGAGCCGCTGGACCACGTCAGTTTGGGTACCGGCCTTGGGATGATGGATTTTGAATCTGCGACGCGCTTGACCGGAAGTCGATTCGTGGTCCTAACAAATAGTATCGCTCGAATGCACCGCGCGCTTATTCAGTTCATGTTCGATGTGCACACCCTCGAGCACGGGTATGAGGAGACCTACGTTCCTTACCTGGTGAATGCCGAATCGCTTTTCGGTACAGGACAACTGCCCAAATTTGCCGCTGATCAATTTATGACGACGGGAGATCCACCTTACTACTTGATCCCTACCGCTGAAGTGCCGGTCACTAACCTTTTTGCCGGTGGCATCCTCAATGCAGAAGAATTGCCAGTCAAGCGCGTCTGCCATACACCCTGTTTTCGACGTGAGGCCGGGTCTTATGGTAAGGACACCCGGGGGATGATCCGCCAGCACCAGTTCGAGAAAGTGGAGCTGGTGCAGGTAGTAGAGCCGGATAAATCCTGGGAAGCACTGGAGGAGTTAACCGGGCACGCCGAAGTCATTCTTCAAAAGCTCGAATTACCGTATCGCGTCGTAACTTTGTGCAGTGGCGATCTGGGATTTTCGGCCGCCAAGACCTACGATCTAGAGGTGTGGCTTCCAGGGCAACAGTGCTATCGAGAGATATCGTCCTGTAGTAACTTTGAAGCGTTTCAGGCACGGCGAATGCAGGCGCGCTGGCGTAATGCCGCTACCGGAAAGCCGGAACTGGTGCACACCCTAAATGGCTCGGCTTTAGCGGTGGGGCGAACACTGGTAGCGATTATAGAAAACTACCAGGATGAATCGGGGGCGGTCCGTATTCCCAGTATCCTCCAGCCTTACATGGGTGGAGTCGAGAGCATCAACCCCTAACAAAAAGCCCCGACGGGTGCCAGGGCTTAAATGAAACACTTTCGGGTGGAATCAGTCGTCGCCGCCAAATATCCCAAGAATCTGCAACAGGCTCAGAAACAGATTGTAGATCGCTACGTACAGCGTGATCGTAGCCATGATGTAGTTGGTCTCGCCGCCATGAATGATCGCGCTGGTCTGATAGAGAATCAGGCCGCTCATCAGCAGAATAAACATTGCCGAGACGGCTAGCGAGAGCGCCGGAATACTGAAAATGACGGCTCCAAGGCCCGCCAGAAAGGCAACCAGAATACCGGCGAATAGCATTCCGCCTAAAAAGCTGAAATCCTTTCGGGAAGTTAGCGCGTAGGCGGACAACCCCACGAATATCAGGCCGGTGCCCGCAAGGGCTGTCATCACCAGCTGGTCGCCGTTGGGCAGTGAATTAACGTACATACTGATGATCGGGCCGAGGGTCAGGCCCATGAATCCGGTCAGGGCGAAGACAAAGACCAGGCCCAAAGCAGAGTTACGAAAACGCCTTGCCGCAAACATCAGTCCAAAGTAGCCGATGAGCGTGATAACAAGTCCGGGGTGGGGCCATTGCATCATCATGGATAGGCCGGCCGTAGCGCCACTGAAGAGCAGCGTTGCTGACAGTAGAGCATAGGTGTTCCTGAGGACTTTGTTGAATTCCACGCCTTGTACGGCAGGGCGGGTCGCGCTGAGGGTTTGACGGTTGATCATCGTGCGAAGGCTCTCCATAAGTTCGATTGGAATAAAAAGTACAAGTTTTATCTGGGGTAATTATGCCAGATTTCAAGGTCCACTGCGGTGTCAAAGCTTGGGGTTAGCGTGATCGAAACCTTATAATTCGAAGCAGTATCGGTTTCGGTCTGTCTTGGACCGACCCCACGGAGAGGTGGCAGAGTGGTCGAATGCGGCGGTCTTGAAAACCGTTGAACTGAAAGGTTCCGGGGGTTCGAATCCCTCCCTCTCCGCCACTACGCTTTCGCTAAATCAACCGGAGCATGGCGTTAGCCCTCCGGCTTGTCCTTTTTGAGCGGATTCGTAGCACACAAGGAAAATTCATCAAGCCGTTCCCAGTGCTGCGCCTGTTGATCTTTTTCGAAATGAAATCGCAGCTGGTGAGATCACCGTGCAGTCAAACCGCTCAAACCATAAGACAGGGCGATCGATGAATCCGCCCAGATGCTTGAGTTAGGAAGATATTTGATTGATCATTTTTTTCCAAGTCCGCAGTTCCGGACCCAGTCGCAATAACGAGACGCAGTGCAATCCTTAACCAGTCGGGCCAGGCGGCCCAGCGCATTACCACGGTTCCAGGGCACTGGCCAGTCATGGCGTGATTATCGTTTATGTCAGGGTGCATAAACGCTCCTAGTCGGTGTCGGTGCAAAGAGGTAGCTCAGTTACGTCGTGCACAGATTACTGAGGCCTAAGCCTCTCAGAGCCGATCTCGAAGGCTGTAGTACAGCATACCGGCGACAAGCCCGGGCCAACGTAGCAGCGTCCCGCCGGGGAAGCGGGGCTGGGGCAAGCGAGCAAACAGGTCGTAATCCTCCATTGTCCCGGTGATAGCCCTCGCTACGAGGTGGCCGCAATAACCGGCCATCACGACCCCGTGTCCAGAGAAGCCTTGCGCATAATAGATATCCCCGTCGACCCGTCCGACACTGGGCATTCGGTTCAACGTAACCGCTAGGGTGCCGCCCCAGCCGAAGTCGATCTTTTTGTCGGACAACTGGGGAAACACGTTAAGCATGTGTTTACGCACGAACGAGGGGATGTCTGCGGGGAA
>JABINT010000142.1 GCA_018698075.1 Acidiferrobacteraceae bacterium | reverse complement strand
TGGGGTGTGGGGCCGGTGGCTCAAGAACGCCTTGAGGCGTTGGGGTTTTATACGATAGGTGATGTGGCACACGCAAAAGATGATGACCTGCATCACGCCCTGGGGGACTGGGGTATTGAAATTGCACAACTTGCCCGTGGCGAGGATATCCGCGATATCGAGCCTTACCGTGAGGCAGTCTCCTACAGCGAGGAACATACCTTTGTAAAAGATGTAACAGCAAAACACGAATTAGAGCCTTTAGTGCGCGAACACGCAGAGTCCGTTGCCCGACGATTGCGACATGATGGCGTCCGTGCGCACACCGTGGTGCTGAAATGGAAATCGGCCCAGCGTAATGCACCCGGCGCCAGAGGTTATCCCGTGTTTACCCGACGCACGACACTGACACAACCTACGGATGATGGTCGCACCATTGCCGAGAATGCCATCGGACTGCTGCACCGTTGCGGGCCGGACGGGGCGATTCGCCTGCTTGGTGTGGGATGCACCGGCCTGACCGGTGAATCGGCAGACCAGTTATCGCTGTTTGACGCGGGCAAGAATGCACGCCGCTCAACTCTGAACCAAACGGTAGATCAGATCACTCAGCGCTTTGGCAAAAAAGCGATTGGTGCACTTACACGCAAAGATCGCGAACAGGTAGGACTGTCGATGCAGGTTAAGCGCGGCGACGAGACGGACGGCTAAGGGGTTCAAGGCCACACCAGTTGCCCACAAAAAGGGCAATGGTCCCCGTGACACGTTTCAGCGATGCCAAGCTGACACGCTCATCAAAAGCATGGATATCCTTTGAGACCGGCCCGTATACCAGGCATGGGCAATCATCGTAGAGAACAAATACCCTGCCATCGAGATAACCGGGTGTTACAAAAGACTCCAGACTCGAGCCAAAACTGACGGCATGGGCCTGGCCCAGCACCTGCTCTGCCGCACTGCCTTCTTCCAGCACATAGCCACGAGCGAAGAACCCGTTGTACTCAACCTGCGGCGGGTTATCGCGCAAGAAGGGATGATCCCGAGCGTGCGCGCTGATGCAATCTTCAATCTCCTTTGCCGCATCGCGTGGGTCGACGCCGGGATAGATCGCCGCGCGCACATCCAGGGTGCACCAGGACGGCACCGACGATGCCCAGTCACCCCCATTGATCCGGCCGATGTTGAAATTGATCGGGTGATCGAGCGAATCAAAGTAGCGATGCCGAAAGCGTTCTTCATTCCAGCGGGCTTCGAGCGCCTTGAGCGCCGGAATCAGTGTCATCGCAGACTCGATCGCATTAGCCCCCTGCCCCGCCTCACGCACATGCACCGGCCGGCCGCGCAGATGAATGCGAAACCAGATCACCCCGGTATTCGCTCGTACCAGCATATTCTCCTCGGGCTCGGGAATCAGTGCTGCATCGGCACGGTAGCCGCGAACCAGGGCCGAGAGGGCGCCGTTGCCGGTGCACTCTTCTTCAGTCACCGACTGCATATGCAACCGAGCGGCTGGCTGCCAGCCTAATGTCTCAAGTGCATCCAGCGCAGCCAGGTTGGCACACAAGCCCCCTTTCATGTCAGCACCACCGCGCCCGTAGAGCCAATCACCCTCAATCCAGGGCTCAAAAGGGGGCCGGGCCCACATATCGAGCGGCCCGGTGGGTACAACGTCCACGTGACCATTAAGGATCAGTGAGCGGCCCTGTTCTTGATCCGGCGAATGGGTGCCCACCACATTAATCGCGTTATCGTAATTGACCTTGACCGGGGAAAATCCTGGGTGATCCTGTATGTCGTCGATATCGATCGACCACCGGTCCATTGTGTAGCCACGCGATGCCAGGGCCTCGTAGTAATGATCCTGCGCCGCACGCTCGTTGCCGCGGGTGGAATCCAAAGCCATCATCTGTTTTGTGAAATCGATCTGGCGATCAAAGCCCTTAGCAACCGCATCGAGAATCTCGCGTGCGAGCTCCGGCGCGACCGGCTTGGGTACAGCCGATGAATTCATGCGGTCAGGGATCCCGCCAGATGGCATGTGTGGAGCAGGAAACACAGCCACCCCAATGACTAACATGATCGTAATCGATCTCGATGGGCTCAACACCACGGCGGGCGAGTTCGTCGCAGACCCGACCCACCCCTTTGGGAATCACATAGCGTTTGTCGTCCAGGCTTACACCCACAGTCGCAAACAAGAGTGCTTCGGCTTCAGTTAACTCGATCACATCCCAGTCTGAAAGCGGTGCCGGCAACGGCTCCTTGAGCTCGTCCCGGTACAGCAGCAATACACCCTCAGAAACCAGAACCATGATGCCGAGCAGGTGCAAAATGCTGCCGTGCATCGGCATCCGGTGAACCTGGTAGCCGAAAGGCTCGATGTAATCCGCCAGCCAATCTGTGCCGGCACGATTGCTGGCGATATCTGACTCACCCACAAAAAGATGGTTCTGGTAGCAGATGATGTCGCCACCTTCCAGATACGGCCCAGGCCCATCGCTGGAAGGTGAAAATGGCTGTGCGGCAGGCATCACCACGTGATGCGTCTCGGAATCGGCTGCGAGCAAAGGTGCCAAGATCTCGCGCAGTGGAAACACTTCCTTGCGTCGATAGGCTCGGCGAATATTCACCTCAAGGTAATGCTTGCCCACCGTGTACACGGGATCTGCCGGGTACAACAACGAAGCCCCGGGCTGTAAATCAGCAAGGTAAGCGCGCTCCTCTTCGCTATAAGGCCTTGGCCGGTAGACCTTGATGCCGTTATCCTGATAGAGGGCCGCCAGATTATCCAACTGTTGGGCCGTTTTTTCCCAGCGTTCAGGCATCGCACTACGGATATCCAGCGGCTGGTCGCCGCAGGCTTTTAGTGCGGCTTGAACCTCGTCGTTGTAATGGTGCAGCGTCGGATTAAACGGTGGCAGCGCAAGGCCCTCCACACTGCCTACGATTGCACTTCGCAGTTTTCCAAAATCGGTATACGCTCCGAATCCCTCACTCTCACCCATCGTCATTTCTCCCAAGAAAGGCTGGCGAAACCCGCCAGCCAGAATCATCAGTTCTACAGGCCCTGGACTGCTGAGCTCCCGATTGCGAATTATCGCTCCCGATCAGCGCCAGGACTCTAAGATTACTCAGGCAGCGACAGATTGGGAAGGGCTGATCTCGCCACTGCGGTATTCGGTAATCTGCCATCCAGTTGCGTCGGCATCGAGCAACATACATGAAGCACCCCCTTTGGTACGCTCCTGACCTGCGGCCCCCGGGTTAAGTACCCAGGGCGCCTGAGTGCAGTCACAACAGCGGATATGGGTATGGCCATAAACAATGGCCCGAGCCGCGGGATACTTAGCGCGCAGGCGCTGGTGGTAATGACGGGTATCCCAGATACGGTGACCGTGCTCTACCGCCAACATGCCGCCCGGCAAATCGACCTGTACCGATTCGGCCAGATCCACGAGCCCCGTCGAATTATCGTCAGGCCATTTTCCCGGTGGGTCATTATTGCCCTTAACCGCGATCAGTTCACCGTTATCAGGTCTGATCGATTCCAGAACGGATAGCCCGCCAATATCTCCTGCGTGCACGACATAATCGGCGACGCGGGTCATTTCTTTAATAAAAGGTGCCACGAAGCCGTGAGTATCGGATAACAAGACAACTCTCATGTAACAGATTCCCAATGAAAAATTGGTCGCCGCTCTAGAAGATCAAACAAGCAAAGACTAATTAACTTTTGCAACCACCAAATCAGCCGGTCTTATGGGCCTGCCGTCGGGGCTCACTAAAAGATAGATGATTTACGTGAGTCAATCTGGATTGCAATACCAATGCCCAGTAGCAAAATCCCCTGCCAAGTAATAAACAATGGGAAAAATTCGTCAAAACCAAAGAAATCCGAAAGCGCAAAAACCAGCCCGCCTAAACCCCCCGCTAAAGTAGTGAGCATGATGACCATCCATATCCTCTTTAACCTCCACGCAATAACTAGACCGATGCCAACAAAAACGCCGCCGATAATCCCGCTCCCGATCCAAGACCAAACCATCTTCCAATACTCGGAGCCAAATTCAAGAGCCAGAATCCAACCCACCCCACTGGCGAGAATAAGAACTAAAGGATTCAGCCAAGGGTTGCGGGGGGTTATCCCGCTGATATAGCGGCCTGCTAGTGCAATCATCGCGCCTAGTACCAAAGAAGGGCCGACATACTGCCACACGTCATGACTGGTATAGATCAAATGACAAAGAAGGCCGGAAGCAATCCCCACTACTAGATACATTCCAAGATGTTTGTAATTTAGGTTCATCTTGTTATCAGCTTCTGAAAAGCTCACCCATTAAATCAACGTGGGGGTTTGCTGGGCTCTGCCTGGGCTCTCAGCAACAGCCAAAATCCCGCGAGAGCCACCGGCAAACTAAGTAACTGACCCATCGTTACCCACTCCAAAGCCACGGTACCCAGGTGTGCATCCGGCTCACGGAAAAACTCCACGGCGAAACGCATCACAGCATAAGCCACAAGAAAAAGCCCGCTGACGCGACCCAGGCTGCGCGGCCGGGCTGAATACACCCAGATCAGCAAAAACAGCACCACGCCCTCAAGACCAGCCTCGTACAGTTGTGAGGGGTGTCTTGGCAGCGACCCTGCCGCCGGGAAAACCATTGCCCAGGGTGAATCGCTGACCCGTCCCCACAATTCCTGGTTGATAAAGTTACCGATTCGCCCCGCGCATAGGCCAGGCGCGCACAATGGTGCCAAAAAATCAGCCACCGACAGGAAGTTCTTAGAAAAGCGACGTGCAAAAAGAAGTACAGCAATACTGACACCAATCAAGCCGCCATGAAACGACATCCCACCGGACCAGACGGACAACAACTCCACCGGATGTAAAAAATAGTAGCCAGGGTTATAAAACACCACGTACCCCAGACGGCCACCGACCACAGCGCCAATGGCCACATAAAATACCAGATCCCAGACTTGTGAAGAAGTCCAGTCGACATCAGCCTTGCGGGTACGGTAAAGACCCAGCATGCCGCCGCTGATAAAAGCGATCAGATACATAACACCGTACCAGTGCACAACGAGCGGCCCTACGCTGATCGCAACCGGGTTAATGTCGGGATAAATTAGCATTGCCTGTCGAGCCAATAAATAAAAAGAGTGGTCAGATCAAAAACCGGTATCCGAGTATAGCCGCTCGCTTCCTGTGTTATCGTGACACTCCTAGCGGAAACATATGCATGATAAGACTACCCTTCCCTGTCTTATCAATTACGGCAACCCAGGCTCTTGCGACCAAATCACCATACAAACCAAGCACGAGGACGACTGATGTACAAGATGCACAAAGTGCTGGCTAACATCAGCGCTTGTTGGGTTCTCGCTCAGGGTGCGCTGCAAACCAGGCGCTGCATTGGCCAGATGACTGCAGCCGCCCTGCTTGCCTTTACAGTCCAATCATCAGAGGCGGCTACCCGATTTCTGATCGATACCATCGATAACGGTATAGCCGGCAAAGCGCAGATACTGATCAGCGATGGCCGTATCCGACTGACCCATTCCGCCACACCGCGCCAGGAAATACTATTCTCGGCCAGCGACCGCCAGGTACTCTTGATCCGACACGCCCGAAAGGAGCTCACCCGGGTTGATCCCGATACAATACAACGCTCAGTCGATCAGGTCTCGGGCATTGCCGCGCAACTGCAAGCGCATCGTGACAACCTGACTGAGGAAAAACGCGCGCAACTTGACGCAATGCTAAAAAGCCTGGGTATCGCCGACCCAGCCGGGGTCTCCGCAATGGCGCTGACCATAACGGCTACAGGACAAGCCGGCCAGGCGGCCGAGCGGGCATGTCAGTGGTGGGCCATCAGCCAGGGTGAAAAACGTACCGGGCGCACCTGTCTTGCCGGAAATGAAACCCTGGCAATCGATAATGGGGATTTCGCCACTTTGCTGACCCTGGCGACTTATGTCCATGAGCTGCAGCGCACAGCAGGCACGCTGCTGTCGACGCTGGGTTTCTCACTTCCCCCGATTGGTCTTGGCGACGGACGATCAATACCGATCCGCCTTGAGGACACGGCACAAGGTCTTGTCGCTACCCTTAGCGCTGTGGATCACCTGGAGGTGTCATTGCGCCTGCTGGCGCCGAGTGGCTACCGGGTTATCGAGATGTCTCAAAACTAAAGCTTTATAAACTCCCTCAGTTGGCCAGATCCGCCAAGTTAGCGAAAAGATCCAGTGCTTCGGGGTTGGCCAGTGCCTCGCGGTTGGCGATCGGTTCGCCGTGAACCATTTTTCGCACAGCCAGCTCAACGATCTTGCCGCTTTTGGTGCGTGGGATATCGCTGACCTGGATTACCTTCGCTGGCACATGACGCGGCGTGGTGTTATTGCGTATCTCGGTGCAGATATGGCCGCGCAACTCGTCATCCAGCACCTCACCGGCGCGCAAACGCACAAACAACACGATACGCACGTCTCCTGCCCACTGCTGGCCGATCACCAGGCTCTCAACCACTTGCTCGATCCGCTCCGCTTGGCGATAAATCTCGGCGGTACCGATACGAACCCCGCCAGGATTTAAAACAGCATCTGAACGACCATAGACAATGATGCCGCCGTGCTCGGTAGTCGCAACGTAGTCGCCGTGGCACCACACCCCCTTAAATTTCTCGAAATATGCCGCGTGGTAGCGGGTATCGTGCGGATCATTCCAAAAGCCAATGGGCGTTGATGGAAAAGCGTTGGCGCAAGTCAGTTCACCTTTCTCACCTGACCCCAGAAGCGAGCCATCATCGCCACGCACTTCGATTTGCATTCCCAGTAACGGACATTGAATTTCACCACGCCACACCGGGAGGTTGGGATTTCCGCCGACAAAACAACCCAAGATATCGGTGCCGCCAGAAATAGAAGACAAACAGACGCTATCACTGACTGATGCGTAAACATAGTCAAAGCCCTCGGCCATCAGTGGTGATCCGGTGGAAAGCAGAGTGCGGACACTAGACAGATCATGAGTTTCGCGCGGACACAGGCCCGCCTTGGCAATGGCATCAATGAACTTGGCCGAGGTTCCCACGATGTTGATTTCCTCCTGCTCAACAAAATCGAAAATGACGTTTGTGTCCGGGTAAAAAGGAGAGCCGTCATACAACGCCAGCGTAGCCCCGCTGGCCAGCCCGGATACCAGCCAGTTCCACATCATCCAGCCGCAGGTCGTGAAATAAAAAAGCCGATCATCGGGGCGCAATCCTACGTGCAACTGCTGCTCCTTGAGGTGCTGCAACAAAGACCCGCCAGCACCGTGGACAATACACTTGGGCACACCGGTGGTTCCTGACGAATACATAATGTAAAGCGGGTGATCAAAGGGCAGATCGACAAAATCGATCTCCTCCTCGGAAGAGCTGAACTCATCGACTGACACCGCCCCGGTTATCTGTGACAGATCAGGATCGTTCGAGAAAAAAGGCACGACCACGGTGTGCTCCAGTGACGGCAGGCCTTGTTGAATCTTATGCAGCTTCTCCAAAGAGTCATGCGCCTTGCCGTTATAGAAGTAACCATCCGCGCTGAACAGTACTCGGGGCGTGATCTGGCCAAATCGGTCCAGTACGCCCTGCACGCCGAAATCCGGTGAACAAGATGACCATGTCGCGCCCACGGACGCCGTCGCCAGCATGGCACTGACCGTTTCGGGCATGTTGGGCATAAAACCACAGACCCGGTCTCCTGGCCCGATGCCGGCCTGGCGGAGTGTGCCAGCAAGTCCTGCCACCTGCCGATACAACTCGGCATAACTCAGAGAACGTTTTATTTTGTCTTCTGAACGAAAAATCAGGGCCGGCGCGTCATCGCGACGACGCAGCAGGTTGCGGGCGAAATTCAGACGAACATTGGGAAACCAGCGTGCCCCGGGCAACCGCTTGGGATTTTCGACTACTGGATCAATCTTGCCAGAGGCAATCACACCAGCCATCTCCCAGACGCTGGCCCAGAACTCGCCGGGCTCGCTGACCGACCACTGATGCAGCGCTGGGTAGTCATCGAATACCCGGCCCCAGCGTAATGCCGCATCGCGGGCAAAAGCTGTCATGTTGCTGTCGGCAATCTGCTCGGAGGTAGGCCGCCATAGCGGCTGGTCGATCATAATTTACTCCCATTAAATGTGGTGCCTGAAAGGCCAGCAGATATTATCTGTGCCTTAGCGCGGCTATGGCCTTTGCATGCAACCGTATCCGTTCACATCAATCTCGTCAAAACAATTTAACCCTTCTTGGAATTCACGTATATTCCGACCTGCTTGCCCCCCTTGCAACAAAGGGCCGTGGAGGCCTCACCAGATGTCAGTCACACCGCATTTCACACTCGATAAGCTGATCCAACAGCTATCCGATCTTGCGCGGGAAAGACTTCCAGCGGCACAGGTCGAGCGCGCAAGGTCCTTTTTCAAAGCCTATTACCACCGAGTACCCACCGAGGATCTGGAACAGGCTCCCTTGGACGACCTTTACGGGGCAGCCCTGGCTCACCTTAAGTTTGCACAGCGCCGAGTCGCTGGGAACGCCTGTCTGCGTATCTACAACCCCACTACCGAAGTTCACGGCTGGCAGACGCGGCACAGTGTGGTCGAGATTGTCGTTGATGACATGGCCTTTTTGGTCGATTCCATCCGCATGGCTCTCAACCGACTGGGTCATACCATTCATCTGACAATTCATCCCGTAATCAGTGTCGAGCGTGATCCCGATGGCACCATGGTCGGTCTGAATAATCAGGACGAAGAAGCCTGTAAAGAATCGTTTTTGTCTTTTCAGCTCAGCCACCAGACTACCCCGGAGCGCCTTGCGGCAATCACGCAGGAAATTAACCGCGTCCTCGCCGAGGTCCGAGCCGCTGATACAGACTGGGAAGCCATGCGTGATCTGGCTTTGGCGACCGCTAAGGGTATCCATCCCGATCACACGCCGCTGGATCCGGAATCCGCTGGCGAAGTGGCCGCCCTTTGCCACTGGATTGCAGATGATCACTTTACTTTCCTTGGGGCCGTTGAATTTGACGCCCTGGCAGGCAAAGAGCCGTCATTGGTCGCGCGGGCGGACTCGGCACTGGGCATCTTGCGCCCACAACCCGACTCAGACTTAAGCCAACGCCTTCTGGCACTGCCTTCAGAACTGCCGGGATATCTTGAAGAATCCGACCCGTTACTACTTGCTAAATCCAGCAACCGCTCGCTCGTACACCGTCCTGCTTACATGGACTTGATCGCGGTACGGCATTTTGATGCAAAGGGCCAGTTAACCGGTGAGACCTGCCTGCTGGGCCTTTTTTCTGCAGCTGCCTACACTCACAGCGTAGCTGATGTGCCTGTTCTGCGGCTCAAACTTAAGCACGTGCTACAGCGCAGCGGGCTTCCCGCAAACGGACATGGCATTAAGGTATTGCAGAATCTCGTTGAAAGTTACCCGCGAGATGACCTGTTCCAGATCGGTGATCAAGAACTGTACTCGATCACTATCGGAATGCTCGAGCTACAGGAGCGTCAACGTACCCGCCTGTTTCAACGCCGTGACCGTTTCGGACGCTTTTATTCCTGTCTGGTTTTTGTTCCGCGTGACCGGTTCAACAGCGATCTGCGGCAGAAAATAGGAAACATTCTTCTGCAAGCCTATGCCGGCCACACACTTCAGTTCGATGTGCATTTTTCCGACTCAGTGCTGGCACGAATACATTACCTGATTAGCGTTGATCCCGAGGGTGCGCTCTCGCCCGACACTGTGGCGCTCGAGCAACGCATAGCGCAAGCCGCACGATCATGGCGAGAAGACTTGCACTCATCGCTCGAAACCGAATATGGAGGGGAGGCTGCCCTGGCTCGCTTCGAAACCTGGGGCGATGGCTTTCCAACCGCTTATCAGGAAGAGTTCACTCCCCAGCACGGGGCCTGTGATCTGGAACAGATTGTCGCTGCCGAGCAAAGCTCGCAGTTGGGTATTGAACTGTATCGCGAGCGCGACAGTCAGGCCAATCGCGCACAGCTTAAGCTTTATTCTCCAGGCGCCGCGGCTGTCCTCTCGGATGTTCTGCCGGTCATCGAGAATATGGGTCTTCGTGTTTTATCTGAACGCCCCTACCGGATAACAAGCCAGGAAGGTGCGCTGGTTTTCCTGCATGTGTTTGATCTGGAAGACCGTGACCGCAGCGACATTGATGTCGATAACGGCAAACATCATTTTGAAACCGTGTTCCAGCGGGTCTGGTCTCGTCAGGCAGACAACGACGGCTTCAACCGGCTGGTGCTGCGTGCGGGTCTCGACTGGCAAGAGACCACGTTATTACGCGCAGCCTATCGCTACCTGAGGCAACTGCGTTTTCGGTACAGCCAGGATTACGTGATTGAGACCCTAGCAGGCAACCCGCATATGGCCATCCGGGTCATCCGACTGTTTCATGCCCGCTTTGATCCAGATCTGGCCGGTGATCGCACCGAAACAGTACAGAACATAAGAGATGAAATCGCGACTGGGCTTGAACGGGTTACCAATCTAGACGAAGACCGTATTCTCTTCGCTTTCGTTAATCTTATTGAGTCGATGCTTCGAACCAGCTATTTTCAAGGCCATCACCACGAGCAACCGGCGCGACTCTCGTTCAAGATCGACTGTAGCGCAATTACCCGCATGCCCCGACCACGGCCGATGGCAGAGATCTTCGTCTACTCATCCCGGGTCGAGGCGATCCACCTGCGTGGCGGTAAAGTGGCCCGGGGTGGCCTGCGCTGGTCCGATCGCCCGGAAGATTTTCGCACTGAAGTCCTGGGGCTTGTCAAAGCACAGATCGCCAAGAACGCTGTCATTATCCCGGTCGGCTCCAAAGGCGGGTTTATTGCGCGGCGCCTGTCCGAACTCGAACCCGATGAGCGCGGCGATGAAGTACGCTCTTGCTACCAGACTTTCATTCGCGGCCTGCTCGATCTGACAGATAATCGCCGTGGCGATTCCGTCATTCCACCGCCCCGCGTTGTGCGCTACGACGAAGATGATCCCTACTTGGTCGTTGCCGCCGATAAGGGAACAGCAACGTTCTCGGATCTTGCCAACGACGTGGCAGCTGAATACGATTACTGGCTGGACGACGCCTTTGCTTCGGGAGGCAAGACTGGCTACGACCACAAGTCCATGGGCATCACTGCCCGTGGTGCGTGGGAGTCAGTCAAGCGCTTGTTCCGCGATCTGGATGTTGATACCCAGGCGCAACCTTTTACCGTTCTGGGTATTGGCGACATGTCCGGGGATGTATTCGGTAACGGCATGTTGCTTTCCCCTCATATCCGCCTGATCGGCGCTTTCAACCACGAGCATATTTTCATTGATCCGCACCCGGATCCCAAAACCTCGTTCAAAGAGCGCGAACGACTGTTTCGAATGCCCCGCTCCACGTGGGCTGATTACGACCTAAGGACACTCTCAGCCGGAGGCGGCATATGGCCGCGTACCGCCAAGTCGATAGAGTTAACTGAGTCTGCCCGTAAGGCGTTAGGCATTGGTGCGCAGCAACTCAGTCCAACCGAATTGATACACGAGATGATAAAAAGCCCGGCTGACCTGCTGTTTAACGGCGGCATCGGAACCTATATCAAAGCGTCAACCGAAAGTCATGAATCGGTCGGCGATCGGGTCAATGACGCATTGCGGGTTGATGCCTCACAGTTGCGCTGCCGCGTCATTGGCGAGGGGGGGAATCTCGGACTCACTCAACTGGGCCGAATTGAATTCAGTCATCGCGGAGGTCTATGTCACACCGATGCTATTGATAACTCCGCCGGGGTCGATACCTCCGACCACGAAGTGAACATTAAGATTCTTCTTAGCGCGGCCCTCGAAGCGCATGAGATTGATATGGATGAGCGCAATACCCTGCTGGAGGCAATGACCGAAGAGGTTGCACTCCTGGTGTTACGCAACAACTATGCACAAACCCAGGCACTGGCATTGGCAGTAGACCGGGCACCGAGCCTGATTCACCACCACAGCCGCGCCATGCGCCAACTCGAGCGCAGTTACGGACTCGACCGGGAACTGGAACACCTGCCCGGGGATGAAGAGATTGCCGAACGTATTTCCCGAGGCCAAGGCCTTACGCGGCCTGAACTGGCAGTACTTTTAGCCCACAGCAAGATCTCGACCTACCAGATCCTGCTTGAGTCGGACGTGCCTGAAGATCCCTTCCTCGGTGAAGACCTGCAACGCTATTTTCCCCAGGCCTTGAGCCCTCGCTTTGACCGCTTCATGGCGCCCCACCGCCTGCGCCGGGAAATCATTGCAACCCACGTCACGAACAGCATGATCAATCGCGTCGGATCGGGCTTCACGTTGAGAATGAACGAGCTGACAGGCGGTCTTCCAGCGGACACGGCCCGGGCATACGCGGCAGTACGCGAAATCTTCCGGCTACGTGAGTTATGGCGCGAAATTGAGGCGCTGGATCATCAGGTCGCCTCGAAAACACAAAAAGAACTTATGCACGAGACTCGCCAACTGCTTGAGCGCGCCACCGCCTGGATGTTACGCCATCGGCAGCGGCCAATTGATATTGCTGCAACGGTGGCCGAATTTCGCGGTGGGGTAGATAAACTTCGCCTGAGTTTCCCCCGGGCGCTGGCCGCTTCAAACCGCCTGACACAAAAACGTCGGGTACGCCGCTATTTGAACGCAGACGTGCCGGCGACACTGGCCAACCACGTCGCAGCTCTGGCTGCTCTCACCAGCGCCCTGGACATCGCCGATGTGGCCAACAGTCGTGAGCATGATATCGCCCAGGTCGCGACGGTCTATTTCGATACCGGTGATCGTCTCGGCTTGCACTGGCTTTCCGATCACATT
>JABINT010000111.1 GCA_018698075.1 Acidiferrobacteraceae bacterium | reverse complement strand
TGGATGAACTGCGGGCCGAACGCAGCGGCGCGATAGCAGCGCTGGGCCAACTGGAAAAAGACCTGAAACGCCAGCGTATCCTCTTCCAACGTAAGGTCGTATCCGAAAGTGTGGTCGGTAGTGCACTCGCGCAGCGCGACCAGGCGCATGCACGCCTTGAAAGCATTGCAGCACGCCTTGTGAAGCAACAGGCCCAGGTGCTCTCGGCAAAGGCCCAGGTCGATTCCCGTTCGGGCAGTCTGCGCGAGCGTGAACTCGACCTGGGCTATACCGTGATCCTTTCCCCGGTGGACGGTGTCGTCATCAACCGCGATGTCGATGTCGGACAGACCGTCGCGGCCAGCCTGCAGGCTCCGGTCCTTTTTACGCTGGCCAAGGATCTGCGCGATGTACAAATTGAGGTCAGCGTTGATGAGGCAGATATCGGGCGAGTTATTGATCGCCAGCAAGTTCGATTCACGGTAGATGCGTACCCTGACCGGCGATTCAGCGGCCATGTTTCCCAGATACGCAAGGCGCCCCAGGTCGACTCAGGCGTGGTGACCTACCGGGTGATGGTGGCCACACGGAACAACGACGAGGCGCTATTGCCGGGCATGACTGCAACCGTGGAGATCATCGTCGGCCGCCGTGAGAATGTACTGCGGGTACCCAATTCGGCACTTCGTTTTAAACCCAAAGGCCTATCCAAAGCCTCCGGATCGACGG
Source organism: Acidiferrobacteraceae bacterium (assembly GCA_018698075.1). Lineage (GTDB taxonomy): Bacteria > Pseudomonadota > Gammaproteobacteria > Arenicellales > UBA868 > UBA868. The sequence continues at coordinate 4,773 of JABINT010000111.1, read as the reverse complement.
CCAAGAATGGCCATCAGCGGGCCGTGGCACGGATCGAAAAACTTGCCACAGCGCTGGAACTCAGCGATGAACAACGATCCGCGGTTGCAACTGTGTTCCGTGAGATGGGTGAGGCAATACGCGCACTGCACGAATCGGGCATGGAAGAGCAAGCCAGAAAAAACGCCAAAACCCAATTGCGCAATCAGGCTTTCGGTCGCATTGAAACATTGCTCAGCGAGGATCAGAGAATACGCTACCATGAAATGCGTGCCGAATCGGCTGGCACCCGCCAGCGCCGTGGCACGTTATGGCGGCCACAAGGTCCTACCTCTGTAAGGGTTGAGATCGGCCTGTCCGATGACACCTATTCTGAGATCACCAGCAATGAACTTTCAGCAGGCGATGCCGTAATTACCGGGCGCGAGCATGCAACACACTGACCTGCAATAACAGCTCATGAGCGTGCCGATCATCCGGACTCGACAGCTGTGCCGCGAATACCTCGTTGGTGCACAAACAGTGAAGGCGCTGATCGATTTTTCTATCGATATTCAGCACGGCGAATTTGTTGCGATCATGGGGCCTTCGGGATCGGGCAAATCCACCTGCATGCACCTGCTGGGATGTCTGGATACACCTAGTGCAGGCGAGTACCATTTGGACGGACAGAATATCTCCAGTCTGGACGCCGATGCACTTGCCGGGATACGTCGGCGCAAAATCGGGTTCGTTTTCCAATCATTTAATCTGCTTGGCGGCGCCAACGCAATCGCTAACGTGGAACTGCCGCTGGTTTACGGTGGCGTCTCCCGTGCTCAGCGCCTCGAACAGGCCCGGGCGGCGCTCGATTCGGTCGGACTTGCTGATCGTGGGCACCACCTGCCAGCACAACTTTCAGGCGGGCAGATGCAGCGGGTCGCCATCGCCCGTGCCATCGTCAACCGGCCGGCACTGGTGTTGGCCGATGAGCCCACCGGCGCACTCGACACCCAGACGGGCCAAGAGATTATGGCGCTGCTCGAGAGCCTGAACCGCTGTGGGATGACCGTCGTTGTCATCACCCACGAGGCAGAGATTGCTGCCTTTGCCCAAAGAGTGCTGTATTTTCGCGATGGCCGGCTGATTGAGGATCGATCGACCTCAGGTGTCAATGCTGTCACAGCAACGACATTACCGAAGATAGGCGAGGCACATCATGAAGCTCAGTGACAGCCTGCTGAGTGCCGTTAGCTCGCTGCGGGCTAATAAGCTGCGAACGGCGTTGACTACGCTGGGAATCATTATCGGTGTCAGCGCTGTGATCGCCATGGTCGGCGTGGGTAAGGGAGCGCAACTGAGGATCGAAGAAACGATACAGGGACTGGGTGAGAACGTACTTTTCGTACGTAACGGTACCAGTGTCGCCGGCGGCGTACGGGGCGGAGCCAATTCCAAGATCTCTTTAACCGAGGCTGACGCAACTGCGATTATTGCCGGCGCTCCCTCCATACTGATCGCGGCGCCAACTCTGCGGGCCACCGGACAGGTAATCTTTGGCAATACCAACTGGTTTAGCACCATCTACGGGGTAGGCGACACCTATCTGCAGGCCCGCGACTGGCAGATCGAAAATGGCCGCACGTTCAGCACCAACGAGGAACGCTCCAGTACCAAAGTGGCGATTGTTGGCCAAACGATCATCGATCAACTGTTCTTAGGCCAAGACCCGGTTGGCGAAACTATCCGGATCGATCGGATCCCGTTCCGGGTCGTCGGTACCATTCGTGCAAAGGGAGAATCCTCCTGGGGTCGTGATCACGATGATGTCGTATTCGTACCGCTATCGGCGGCCCGCTCACGACTGGATGTCGGCAAGCGTTATCGTGGCAACCTGGTTCGGGATATCACATTGAAAGCACGCTCAGCTGACTTGCTGGAAACCGCTGAGCAGGAGGTCACTGATCTTCTGCGGGAGCGCCACCGGATCCGTCCCGGAGCGCCCGATGATTTTTACGTACGCAATGTCGCACAGTATCTCAAAGCCCGTGCCAAATCCGAGCGCACCATGTCGCTGCTGTTGGCGGCCGTCGCCGGCATCTCACTGCTGGTGGGTGGAATCGGCATCATGAATATCATGCTGGTCTCTGTCACCGAGCGTACCCGCGAAGTGGGCCTGCGCATGGCGGTTGGGGCGCGGCGCATCGATATCCTTGTGCAATTTGTTACCGAGGCCATGGCGGTATCACTCATTGGCGGTGCCATCGGCGTAGCACTGGGTCTGGGGGGGCTGCTCACAGCAGCGCGCTTTGGTGACTGGCCTGTCGTGATCTCACCGTTTTCGGCAGTAATCGCCATGGGCTTCGCGGCGTTGATAGGCATCTTCTTTGGCTACTACCCGGCTCACAAAGCCTCTCGGCTCGATCCGATTGTTGCGCTACGCCGCGAATAACAAAATGACCTGTCCGGCAATCACTCCAGTCGATGAAAGAGTGTAAGGTGTAAGGTGTAAGGTGTAAGGTGTAATATCATATTCTGCGACAGTTACTTTTCTTAGTTGCCCTATGGAGGGCCCAGAAACAACCAACCGGCACTGCCTCAGGGGCGCCATGACAGATAAGGAAAATACTGATGGCAGAAGTTGTCTGCGCAGTTTGTGGAATGGGTGTTAAGGGAATGAAGTGTGTAGTGTGTAGTGTGTGAAGCAGAACTTGTGCACGACCACATCACGACCGATACGGGTGAAACCGTGGCAGTCGCTAAGTGTCCAAATAATTGCGGCATAATCAAGTCACCTATGTGCTGCGGCACAGACATGAGTTGCAACCTCTGAGAGCATCTGGACGATGATCCAATGAGTTTTTTACTGCATTGTAGAAAGTCGGCAGGCTCCATCCGGTGAGCAGTGATGAACTGAGCGGTCTCTTTGCGGCAGAGCTTAGCGCGCGCCTGCGCTCCGGGGCTTTGTCACCCCTTGAAGTCATGGATGCCACGATATCACGCATAGAGGCGGTAAACCCGAAGGTCAACGCCTTGCCGATTCTCTGTCTGGATCGTGCCCGCAAGCAGGCACGTGCAATGACCGAACAGCGGGTATCTGCCGATGCCAAGGGCCCGCTCTGGGGTCTGCCACTGGCAGTTAAGGATTACAACGACCTCGGCGGCGTGGCTACAACCTACGGCTCACCGCTCTTTGCAGATAATATCGCCCACAACTCGGATGCAACAGTAGCTAAACTGCAAGCCTCGGGCGCTATTCCTGTCGGCAAATCCAATGTACCCGAGTGGGCCGGAGCACATACCTTTAACCCGGTCTTTGGTCATACGCTCAATCCCTGGAACAGTGCCGTCAGCGCCGGCGGCTCGTCCGGTGGCTCGGGCGTCGCACTGGCCACCGGGATGGTACCCCTGGCAACGGGCAACGACCTGGGCGGCAGCCTGCGAGTCCCGGCCAGTTTTAATGGTGTTGTGGGCTTACGTCCTGGACCGGGTCGCGTGCCTCGGGGGGCACGACTGCCCGCTTTTGATACGCTCTGGGTCGAGGGGCCGATGGGACGCTGCGTTGCCGATGTGGCATTAATGCTCGATGGTGCTGCCGGCCACGACCCGGCGGACCCGCTGTCATTTCAGCATACCGGTAAAAGTTTTGTGGATGCGCTGCAACACACTGACATGCCACGGCGGGTCGGATTCAGCCCTGATCTTGGTGTGGTACCCATGGAGCCAGAAGTCGCGCAGGTCTGTGAGGCGGCGGCAGAGCGTTTCAGCGAAATCGGGGCGCAGGTGGATCGGTATGCACCGGATTTCTCCGGCGCGATTGAGGCCTTTCAGACCCTGCGCGGTGTGCTGATCGCACAGATGATGGAATCAATCCTGCAACAACACCGCGATCGGATCGCACCGGAGATTATCTGGAATATCGAAAAAGGCCTGGCAGTCACCAATGCCCAACTGCTGGACGCCGAGCGGGTTCGATCCGGGTTGTACCGACGGATCACTGCCTTTTTTGAAGAATACGACCTGCTGCTATGCCCCACTGTATCGGTGCCACCTTTTCCTAAAGAGCAACGCTATGTTGAAACCATCGACGGGCAGCCCACTCAAACCTATATTGACTGGATCGCAATCACTTTTGCGATCACCATGACCTCGTGCCCTGCACTCAGCCTGCCAGCTGGCTTCACCAAGGCAGGCTTGCCGGTAGGTCTTCAGGTTATCGGCCCACCACGTGGTGAAGCTGCCTTGCTGCGCGCCTGTCATCGTATGGAAGAAGTTCTGGGCCTGACCACTCAGGTGCCTATCGATCCCCGGTAATTATCAAAAGTGCCGCCTGCATAGGCTCTCAGCACAACGAATTAGTCGGTATCATCAAGATGGTTTTCTGTATCCACTGCCGGCGCTGGAAGGGCCTGAACTGATCAAAACATCTGCTGAGTTAGAGGGTATCCAAAACAACTGATCCGCTGGCAGGGCTTTGCAACGATCGCCAGAGATAGTGACAGCACCGGACACTGGGTGCACATCCCGGCGTCACTAACCCATTACGAGTCGTCCGCGATGATGCACTATCAGCAAGTCTGCCTTGAGCAGAATAAGGTGCTGCTGCGTAAAACCCGTGCGTACAAATCGATCGTTCGACAGTAAAGAAAATCAGCCCGGCCGTAATACCTCGCGACCGCGGCCAATCTGAGTACCAACCCCTTCATCAGTCAGGGTTTCCAGCAGCGTAGCATGCGCTACGCGGCCATCAGAAATAGTTGCGGTGCGAACCCCTCCTGCCACAGCGTCGAGTGCGCAACGTACCTTGGGAAGCAT
>JABINT010000095.1 GCA_018698075.1 Acidiferrobacteraceae bacterium | reverse complement strand
CTAAGAAGAAGGCCACTAAGAAGAAGGCAACGAAGAAGAAAGCCACTAAGAAGAAGGCCACTAAGAAGAAGGCAACGAAGAAGAAAGCCACTAAGAAGAAGGCCACTAAGAAGAAGGCGGCCCGGCGGCGCTGATTGAAAAGCCCCGCCCCATGAAACGGGCGGGCGAAAAAGGCGACGGCTTACGCCGTCGCCTTTTTTATTGCTTCGTCGCGGCGTGGTAGCGACGACCCAATACGGCGATCACCCGATAAGTCCAGTCAATCTCGCCGCGGGACTGGGTTCTGGGAAATGACAGATTCACCATAAAATCACGGACCTCACCAGGGGGCACGGCCAGTACCAAACGCGGTGACTCTGTACCTAGCACCTGACAATCTCGGGCCTCGCCTTGATCGGGTGGGTGGCAATCACGTAACTGGACCTCAAGGACAACTTCCACAATCTGTGCATCGCTGGCCTGATTCGTAAGACGGCCGGAAAGATCAAAGCTACCAGCATAGCCGGGTTTAAACTGCACCCTCGAGATCAGTACATCGCCAGGTGATATCAATGCAGATCCGCGCTCTTTTTCCCCGGAGTTCAACTGCAACATAAGAATCGCGCCGGCCAAAAGAGCCACAAACAACCCAAAGGCGGTTCGCGGAAAACGTCCCGCAGCTACTATGAGCGCCAACGCAATGATGCCAAGTAACAACCAGTGCATTTAAAGTGAACTTAATTTGCCAACGAATGGTATATATACCACCATTGTTTCAGTCTCGGCGTATAACGCTGTTCTGTGTGAACCTTTAAGAAAACTGCTGATGGAAAACACCCATGGCCTGGCATCTGTCGCGGCCAATATTCCCAGACTCGCCGCACAAGCCCGGGCAGCAGTACAGCCGCCACTAAGCGCGAACGAGCAGTCCTTGTTGGAACAGGAAATCACCGCCTTGCTCAAAGAGCAAAACGCGGTACTGGTCGCGCACTACTACGTCAACAGTGAGTTGCAGGATCTTGCCGAGGCAACCGGTGGCTATGTGGCCGACTCCCTGGAGATGGCGCGTCTCGGGCTGGAGCATCCAGCAAACACCGTGGTTGTCGCCGGAGTACGGTTTATGGGAGAGACTGCAAAAATCCTGAGTCCCGAAAAACGGATCCTTCTGGTGGAGTCGTCAGCCGAATGTTCGTTGGATTTGAACTGCCCCTTTGAGGATTTTTCGACCTTTTGCGACCAGCACCCGAAGCGGACTGTCGTGGTCTATGCCAATACCAGTGCGGCAGTAAAAGCCCGTGCTGACTGGGTAGTTACCTCCTCGATTGCGCTGGAGTTGATCCGGGATCTGGCAACACAGGGTGAAAAGCTGATCTGGGCGCCGGACAAATACCTGGGTGACTATATCCAGAAACAGACCGGCGCCGACATGCTGCTATGGCACGCCAGTTGTATCGTGCATGAAGAATTCAAAGGTGAGGTACTTGTTAACCTTAAGACCCAATACCCCGACGCCAAAGTGCTGGTACACCCGGAATCGCCGCCATCAGTGATCGCGCTGGCTGATGTCGTGGGCTCAACCGGTCAGTTAATCCAGGCCGCCCAAGATCTCGAGGCAACACTTTTTATTGTGGCGACAGAGGAGGGCATTTTGCACAAAATGCGCCAAAGTGCGCCCGGCAAGCGCTTTCTTGAAGCGCCTACCGCGGGGGCAGGCGCCACCTGCGAAAGTTGCGCCCATTGCCCATGGATGAAAATGAATGATCTATCGCGCCTGGCACAAGCGTTACGTCACGGAACTGGTGAGGTATTGCTCGACGAATCGGTGCGAGCACAGGCCGCAATTCCTATCCAGCGCATGATTGCGTACGGTCGTAAACACTCTGGGGCGCGCTGACTCACCGATGCGTTACCAGCGCGGCTTGCTTCATGGTGCTACCGAGCGTATCGGTATACTGCTGGTTAATCTGGGTACGCCCAATGCGCCGACCACAACAGCGGTTCGCCGTTACCTCGCCGAATTCTTGCACGATCACCGAGTGATCGAACTCAGCCGTTGGCTGTGGTGCCCACTCCTGCATGGGGGTATTTTACGGCTGCGTCCTCAGCGCAGTGCGGCTGCCTACCAAAAAATATGGCGCGACGACGGCTCACCTCTGATGGCGTTGTCGCGGCGCATTGCCGAGGAACTCGATGAGCTGCTCAGGCATCGCCATGGCGATGCGATAAAAGTCGCACTGGCCATGCGCTACGGCCAGCCCTCGATCGATGCCACACTGAATGAACTGGTGGCAGCGGGTGTTGAACGGATCGTGGTATTGCCACTTTACCCGCAGTTCTCCTGCAGCACGACCGCTTCAGTTTATGACGCGGTTACCCGAACTCTTGGAAAGTGGCGCAACCTTCCGGCACTACACCTGGTACGAGACTATCACCTCGACGAAGGCTATTTAGATGCCCTGACCGCATCGGTCCGCGAGCACTGGTCGAGCCACCCTCGAGCAGAAAAACTGGTGATTTCCTTTCATGGCACGCCGCAACGATATGCTGACCAAGGGGATCCCTACCGGTCCCAGTGTGAGGCTACGGCCACAGCGCTGTCACACCGCCTTAAACTGAACCCTGATCAATGGGTACTGTCATTCCAGTCACGCTTTGGCCGAACACCGTGGTTGACCCCCTATACCGACCAGACTTTGACTCGGTTAGCAAAGGCAGGCATACCCAGCGTTGATATTATCTGCCCGGGCTTTGCTGCGGACTGCCTGGAAACGCTCGAGGAGATCGTACAAACAAACGCTGAAATATTTCGCCAGGCCGGCGGCCAAGATTTTTCCTACATCGCCTGTCTGAATGACCGCGTTGACCACATAAAGGCACTCGCTGCCATTACCGAACGTGCAGCGGGCAACTGGTTGCACACCACCTGAACTGAACACCACCGACAGACGGTCTTTAGCGGCTGCCTGAGCGCAGGGCGCTGATGACCGGTGCAGTCTGTGGCCGATGCTGGTGCCAGATCCAGAAGGATTCAGCAGCCTGCTCCACCAGCATACCCAAACCGTCGACCGCACGAACTGCACCGGCATCCATGGCCCAGCGCATAAAAGGCGTTGGCTGATCAGCATAAGCCAAATCATAGGCAAGCGCGCCGTTTGCAAAAATCCCATTCGGCAGATCGGGTACCTCACCCATCAGACTCGCCGCGGTAGCATTGATGACCAAATCAAAGGCGTTCGATGATAAATCTTCTAAGTTGCAGGCGGTGCTACCGATCGGCGAGGCAAACGCTACTAACAACTCCCGAGCGCGCGATAAAGTGCGGTTGGCTATCACGAGTTCGCCGGGACTGCTATCAAGTAAGGGTTGAAAAATACCCCGGGCAGCGCCACCGGCGCCCACCACCAACACGCGAGCGCCTGCGCACGAAAACCCCAGGTTTTTCTGAATATCACGCATCAATCCCACGCCATCCGTATTGTCTCCGTGGATCACATCGCCAGCAGAGAAAGACAAGGTATTAACAGCCTGCGCTAGTTGGGCGCGATCAGTCAGTTTATCTGCCAGACGCCACGCCGCCTGTTTGAACGGCACCGTGACGTTGGCGCCAGCAATGCCACCGGCGCGGATGTTGCGAACCCCTTGCTCGAAAGCGCCAGGATCCAGAGCAATGGCCTCATAGGAAAGCGATACACCACACTGTCGAGCAAAATCCTCGTGAATTTGTGGCGACTTGCTGTGTGCGACCGGATGGCCAACTACAGCAAAGCAGCGCTTTTGCTTGTGAAAATCAAAAAGATCGGTCATCGTTTTAGCCAAAGCGTGCCACCCGCACCAGCGGCACAAAGCACGCTATAGTCGCGCATTCAGCCTTGAGCATACCGCACTGTGACTCAAAACCAATGGAGCTAAGTGAAATGATAGCCTCACCGGCTGGCGTAATCGAATCATTTGGCCGGGTCCGGGTCATCGACTCCCATACAGGTGGGGAGCCTACTCGCCTCGTCATCGACGGCGGCCCGGATCTGGGCACTGGGAGTCTTGCCCAGCGCCGTGAAGCCTTTCGAGACCAATACGATTCCTTCCGCGCAGCAGTGGTGAACGAACCGCGGGGAAGCGATGTCTGGGTTGGCGGTCTCCTTTGCCAACCGGATCACTCTGAGGCCGTCACAGGCGTGATTTTTTTCAATAATATCGGGGTGTTAAATATGTGCGGCCATGGCACCATCGGCCTCGCTGTGACCCTGGCTTATCTGGGCAAACTGACCCCGGGGGCCCATTTGATCGACACGCCGGTTGGCGTTGTAACCGCGACCCTCCACGAGGGCAACCGAGTTACCGTGACCAATGTGCCCAGTTACCGTTTCCGGGCTGACGTGGTATTGAACCTGGGCGGCGACGTCACAATTCGCGGCGATATTGCCTGGGGTGGCAACTGGTTTTTTCTGGTCAAGGAACATGGCGAAAGAGTGCACTTTGACAACATTGCACGCCTAACCGAAATCGCCGAGTCAATCCGTAGCGCGTTAATACATGAAAACATTAGCGGTGAGAACGGCGGTGAAATTGATCACATTGAACTGTTTGGGCCCGCCGATGATCAGGCAGACAGTCGAAGCTTCGTACTCTGTCCAGGGGGCGCCTATGATCGCTCGCCATGTGGCACCGGTACCAGTGCCAAACTCGCCTGCCTGATGGCTGACGGCACCCTTGCGCCAGGTGAGACATGGCGTCAGCAAAGCATTGTGGGTAGCGTTTTTGAGGCGCGTGGCGAATGGGACAATGACCGGGTCATACCCCATATCACGGGTTCTGCACATATTAATGCTGAAGCTACTCTTATCTTCGATCCCACCGACCCATTCCGGATGGGTATAACCTCCTGACCATACCAGAGCTCCTGTCGGTGAGAGCCGTGCAGCCAACGCAGCTATGGGTCCCGCGCCCACACTAATCCAGACGGCGGTTGACGAGCTGCCAGCAGCCTTGCGCTCACTGGTCAGTGCTCATCTTTCTCGTCTGGGCAAACCTTACGACGAAAACGACTGGGTCACAGCACCTGAACCAGGCTGGACTTCACTGCCCAAAGTGCTGGCTGGCAGTGATTTCATTGCCCGCACCCTGGCGAGCCAGCCCCAGTTGTTAACGCAACTGACTTCGCCGGGCACCATTGCCAGATCGCGACAACCCGGCGAACTGCGCCGCCAGATAGAAGCCATCTCGGGTGACCGCGAATACGTGGCATCTACATTGCGCCAGTTGCGACAACAGGAGATCGTGCGCATTGGCTGGCGTGATCTGGCGGGGCTTGCGCCGCTGAGCGAGGTACTGCGGACCTTATCGGAGTTAGCCGATGCGGCCATTGATTGCGCATTGACCTGCGCTCATAACGAGGTTCGCGAACGATACGGGGAACCGATCGGTGCGCAAAGCGGCGAACCGGTTCAGCTCACCATTCTTGCCCTGGGCAAACTCGGGGGGCAGGAACTAAACCTGTCCTCGGATGTGGATCTGGTGTTTGCCTATCGGGAAAGTGGCCAGACTGATGGCCCCAAAAGCATCAGTAACCACGAATTTTTTATTAAGGTTGGACAAATCCTGATCGCCATTTTGGAAAGTCCCTCGGCCGCGGGTATCGTCTTTAGAACCGACATGAGATTGCGCCCCAATGGCGACAGCGGGCCACTGGCCCTGTCCTTCGATGCTATGGATCACTACTTTGTCACCCATGGCCGTGACTGGGAACGCTATGCCCTGATCAAGGCGCGTCCGGTCGCCGGAGATGTCGGTGCAGGGGTTACGTTGCTCGACAACCTGCGGCCCTTTGTGTACCGAAAGTATCTGGATTTTGGCGCGTTTGAAGCCATAAGGAAAATGAAAGCACTGATTGAGCGCCAGTTGATACGTCAGAACCTGAAAGATAACGTCAAACTTGGGCGCGGCGGTATCCGCGAAATTGAGTTTGCGGTACAGAGCCACCAACTGATCTATGGCGGGCGCAACCCCGACCTGCAGACGCCAAGCTTCTATACAGCCCTCGCAGCACTGGAAAACGCTGGCGTCTTCGAACCAGATGAATGCCAAATGCTGCGAGACCACTACGGCTTTTTACGCGCTCTGGAACACCGCCTGCAGATCATGGACGATGCCCAGACCCACACTGTTCCGATCAACTCGCTCGACCGGGAGCGTATTGCCCTGTCCATAGGCTGCAACAGCACGCAGGATTTCAACTCCAAGCTAACTACCGTCAACAATAGTGTGCACGAGTTGTTCCGGGCAGTATTCCGCCAGGACGGCCCGGGAGAAGATGAAGACAGCGATTCAATGGCCGGCGATCTGTGGCACGCCACTGTGGATACTAAGACGGGCATTGCCCAACTGGCTACGCTGGGATTCACCGAAACCGAACGAGTGCACCGGTTATTGGCCAACACCCGACGCAGCCGCTTTTACCAGTCCTTCTCACGAGAGGGGCGCGAACGCCTGGACAAACTGATGCCTGCTGTCCTGCGCGTCTGTGGCCAGGCTGACGATCCCGATACCGCCATTACCAGATTGCTGTTCGTTATTGAGTCAATCGGCCGTCGATCCGCTTACCTGGCTCTGCTTGGAGAAAACCCCCTCGCCCTGAAACAGCTGGTGCGCCTGGTGGGGGCTTCCAGTGAAATCAGTCACTGGATTGGGAAACACCCGGTCATACTGGATGAGTTGCTGGATCCGATCGCGGGATTCCAACTCCAGGATCATCATGCAATTGAGGTCGAACTGCGGCGCAAGCTCGATCGCTGTGACCAATCCGACCTCGAGGTCGTCATGGATCAGTTGCGGGAATACCGTCAAGGCTACAGCCTGCGCGTCGCCGCAGCAGATATTGCACAACTGATCGATATCGACGTCGTTTCCAAGTCACTCAGCGCACTGGCCCAAGCACTGTTATGTCAGGCACTGACACACGCCGTGAGCACGCTCGATCGGATCAGCGCCCCTGATCAGGTTCCAGACCTTGGCATTATTGCCTACGGCAAACTGGGCAGCATGGAACTGGGCTACAACTCTGATCTGGATATCGTATTTGTCTACGATCAACCGAGTGATGAAAACGCGGCCCGAGCTGGAGAAAGGCGTCATTATTTTGGCCGGCTGGCCCGGCGATTGGCGCATATTCTCACCACTCGCACCGCCGCGGGCGAAGTCTACGCCATTGATACGCGATTAAGACCGAGCGGCCGCTCCGGGACACTGGTTACCCCTTTGCCCGCCTATCATGAATACCTGCGCGATACGGCGTGGACCTGGGAACACCAGGCTCTGGTACGAGCGCGGCTGGTGGCTGGCAGCGAAACTCTAAAAAGCCGTTTTGAAACAGCTCGACGTGACATCTTATGCCAACCCAGAGATGCCACAACGCTCCAGGAGACGGTCCGAAACATGCGTCAGCGAATGCGGGACAATCGCCCAGCAACAAAAGAGCCCGGGGTCGATTTCAAACACGGTACGGGCGGGCTGGTAGACATCGAGTTTCTTTGCCAGTACTTGGTACTACGCCATGCAGCAACCGACCCAGAACTCACAACTTTCCGAACTAACGCTGCCATCATCAAGCGTCTAGCCGACACACAAAAAATTGAGATCGCAGAAGCCGATACGTTAGCCCAGGTGTTACGGCTGTACCTGGCCCAGGAACATGCACTCAAACTGAGCCGGCGCCCCGCGCTCGTGGGCGTTGGCGAGTATGCCGTTGAACGCAAAGCGATCAGTGACTTGTGGCGCAAGTATCTTGATCCCGGGCAGCGCGATGGATGACCGAAGCGCTAATGGTGCGCCGGGTCGTGGCCAGCCACAGCCTTAGCCCAAGGCGATGGGCTAGAATCTCCCCTGATTTCAACCTACCCTACATCAGTGATGCCCAACCGTCCCACTATTGCCTTGGTGATTGGCTCTTTTCACAAAAATGCCTGCGAAGCCATGCTCAGCGCAGCACTGGCCGCGGCGGCGGAGGCAGGACTAGATGTGTGCGAACAGGTATGGGTTCCAGGCTCAATGGAAAAACCACTTGCGGTGAAACGACTGCTGACCCGCAATAACATCGACGGCGCAGTCGTGCTCGGCATTATCGAGCGCGGTGAAACGGCGCACGGGCGGGTCATGGGTCAGGCAGTCATCCAGGCGCTGATTGGACTACAACTGGAAACCGGGAAACCAGTTGGTATAGGCATTTTGGGTCCAGAGATATTGCCAGACCAGATTCCACCGCGGCTTGTGCCCTATGCCCAGGATGCAGTTCGCGCCGTGCACGCTATGCTGGCTGAGTGATGCACCAGCCAAGGCGCCCTGTTACGCACCCCTCACTGTTCTGTAATAATTCAGCATCTGAGTAGCGTACGCTCAAATTAATTGACTTAGGCACCATAAGGAAAACGCGATGTCATTTTCAGACCGTGATGGAAGTATCTGGTTCGATGGGGCAATGGTCCCCTGGCGTGAGGCTAAGGTTCATGTACTGACACACACCCTGCATTACGGACTGGGTGTGTTCGAGGGTGTGCGCGCCTACGAGACCGATCGCGGCACAGCCATCTTCCGTCTTGCCGAGCATACCGAACGCTTCTTCCGTTCGGCTCATATCCTCGGTATGAAAATACCCTACGATAACGACACCCTAAACGCGGCCCAGGTTGCCGTAGTTCAGGAAAACGGTCTGGCCAGTGCTTATCTGAGGCCACTGGCCTTTTACGGATCCGAAGGCATGGGCATTCGTGCAGACACGCTCAAGACCCATATTGCCATTGCAACGTGGGAATGGGGCGCCTACCTTGGCGAAGATGGCCTGAAAAACGGCATTCGTGTGCGCACTTCTTCTTTTCCCCGCCACCACGTCAACATCACTATGTGCCGCGCCAAAGCCTGTGGCAACTACATCAATTCAATACTGGCCCTGCAGGAAGCGCTTTCCGGTGGAGCGG
>JABINT010000141.1 GCA_018698075.1 Acidiferrobacteraceae bacterium | reverse complement strand
ACTTGTGTATGAAGGTCTGGCACTTGCTTACCAAAGGTACTCCAAGAAGTATGTACCAGAGGAAGATATGGAGACGTGGTCACAAAATCTATGCAAAAAGCCATCGATGAAACTGATCGGCGGCGCGAAAAGCAAGAGGCTTATAACCAGCGTCACGGCATCGAGCCTCAATCTATTCGTAAGGAGGTTAAGGCGATTATCGAAGGGGTCGGCGGGGTTTCTGTTTCGCCTGGTAAGCACAAAAAAGGCCGCAAGAGCCAAAATCTGGCAAACCTATCCGGCATCTCTTCGATGCCCCCTGGGGAATTGGGCAAACGGATCGACCAGTTGGAAAAACAGATGTACACCTATGCGCGGGATCTTGAGTTCGAACTGGCTGCGCAGACTCGCGATGAACTAACCCTTCTTAAGCGCCAACAGTTGGGACCGCGAATCGAGGCGGCTTGAGCTGTTGGTTCCAAACATCGCCTTAAGGCTTCAATCCAATCACGACACTACCGTTATCGCGACGGCACTGAATCGGGCCCACTGTCAGGAAATCGGACAGCCTATAACCCTATCCAGGAACTCAATCTGATAGCACGGCATGCAGGGCGTCAACCACCGTATCCAGTTGATCCGAAGTGATAACGAGCGGTGGAAGCAGTCGAATCACTGTGGGACCGGCGGGTAAGGCAAAGACCCGGCGCTGGAGGAGGGCCTGCAGGTAAGGGGTGGCTTTTTCTTTCAGTTCGATTCCGATCATTAGTCCGACCTGACGCACCTCCCGAACCCGGGCAGGTAACTTGGCCGAAAAACGATCAAAGAAATACTTCCCTTTTTCTCTGGCACTCGCAGCCAAGTCGTGGTCCAGCATGAAGTCGATAGCCGCTAGCGCGGCTGCGCAGGCTAGCGGGTTACCCCCAAACGTAGATCCGTGCACGCCGATGCCTGCCTGAACCCGGTCAGTGCACAGCACGGCACCCATAGGCATTCCGCCGGCAATACCTTTAGCCAGGCACAACATGTCAGGCACAAGGTCGAATCGCTCACAGGCAAAAAGAGTGCCGGTTCGGCAAAACCCGGTTTGAACTTCATCAATGATCAACAGAGCGCCTTGCTCATCGCAAAAACGCCTGGCTGCTGCCAAATAGTCCGCCTGTGCGGGTCGCACGCCACCCTCGCCTTGGACAACTTCCAGTATTACTGCTGCCGTGGTCTCATTGACTACTGTTTTAAGCTTATCGATATTATTAAGAGGTACGAAAGCGCAATCTGGCAACAGAGGCTCGAATGCATCTCGATACTTGAACGTGGCGCTCAATGCGCCGAGGGTTCGACCATGAAAGCCTCGCATCGCGGCGACCAGGCCGCTACGTCCACTCGTTTTGCAGGCAAATTTGATCGCAGCCTCGACGCTTTCAGTGCCCGAATTGCACAGAAACACACGGTTGAGGCCGGATGGTGAAAGCTCGACCAACTTTTGCATTAATTGCCCACGTTGATCGTTATAAAGGATGCCAGGACAAGTTATCAGAGTTTCAGCCTGACGGGCGAGTGCTTTAGCAACAGCTACGTTGGCGTGGCCCACATTAGCCACGCCAACGCCGGCGGCGCAGTCCAGATACTCGTTTCCCTCATCATCCCAAAGACTGGCGCCTTGCCCGCGCACAATATTGATCGCACGTCGTGGATAAACCTCCAGCGCATAGTCGTCTTCAAGGTGGAGCCCCGTCATTGGATGATCGTCCCTTTGCCTGCAAGCGCGTCCCGAACCGGGTGCTCAGTACGTCCATCAGCAATAATCACTTCTTTTGCACCTCCATTAAAAAGCCGGCGCAGGGCCAGCATTTTGCGTTTCATGCGGCCCTTGACCTGTTCCTCACGGTCTTTAAGTTCGTTCGCGCTAATGAGGTCGACCACGCTGTCCGGATCATCCGGATCGTCGAGAAATCCAGGGGCTTCGATCAGTTGCACGATTCGATCCGCTTGCAGCGTCTCTTGAAGGATGCTCACAATATCGTCGTTTTCAGAGTTGATCGCATAGCCTTGTTCGTCAATGATCGGGATGCTGAGCACCGGCCGGTACCCTTGTGTTATCAACATTTCAAGTAACGCGCCGTTTACCGATCGGGGTTTACCCGATAGATCGCGCTTTATCAGAGTTTTTCCACCTTCTCGCACGCGAATTCCGCGATTGCGTTCACCTTGAATCAGGCGCCCGTCAAGGCCGCTCAGGCCAACTGCATTAATATTATGACGCTGGCACAACTCCACAAAGCGTCGGTTATGCAAGCCCGCATAGGCCATCATGATCAGATCAATGGCATCGTCATCGGAATAGACGCTGGTGTAGCCAGAAACCGAGGTCAGTTCCGTTTTTTCTATGCCCAATTTGACACCGAGGGCATCGCGGGCAGCGTTGGCGCCCAGGACTACCAGGTAGGGCTCCTGCAACTCGGCGAGATCTGCGACCACCCCCGCCAGGTTAATTTGAGATCCGCCTCCCACTTTGATGATGTACATAGGTCGTGCCTGTGAATCAGAGTGACTGAATGGTTCGGTTACTGATTGGTTGCCAGCCGCTTTCACCCGGGTAGGGGGCAGAGCAAACGATCGACTCACTCGCCTGGTGGCAACAATGCATCTGAAAGTACGCTGGGTTTTCGTTGTAAATGGTTGCAAGTTCGGAAGAATCGGGGCTGGCGATGATCAGGTTCATGGCCCGCAGGTAGCGCGTACGTTTCTCGATAACATCGACACCTTTTTGAACCGATGGCAACCGCCCATAATGATCGAATCGTTTGATAAAATTGAAAATCTTCTCCGCACCTATCCGGCCTGTCTCACGAATACGCACACCGCGCAGTTCGCCGTTGAAAATAAATGCCCTTTGGCCGTCAACAAACGGCATGTTGTTTTCAATCCTGATACCCTCATCACGAAAAGCGCTGCGGGCATGGGCCAACAGCAACGTTGTGCCTCGGAATTGTGTGAAGTTATCTTCCCAGATCGGGCGTATATCGCGATGAACCTTCCAGCCGTTAGTGTCTAGCCAAGCGCAGCCCCAGCCGTGCCCTTGATACTCGGTGCTTTCGCGTGCAAGGGCGGCGAACCGTTCAAGGTGTGAGCTGATCTGAAAGGGGCGCTCGGAACGCACCCATAGAAGTCGACACATCGTTGTCTCTAAATCGGGTGAAGGCCCGGAAACTCCAGCCCCAATGTTTCGTTAAGGCCGTGCATAATATTAAAACACTGCACGGCCTGGCCCGCCGATCCTTTCATCAGGTTATCAATCGCACTGATAACGACGAGCCGATCGGTGCCAGGGTCGCGCTCGAAGCCAATATCGCAATAGTTGGTTCCCGCGAGCAGTTTGGGCTCTGGATAGCGGTGGATGCCGCTGCGCTCTTTAACAATCCGGACAAACGGCTCGTTGCCGTAATCTTCACGGTAGATCTTCCAAACGGCTTTCTCGTCAAGCGATTCAGACATAAAAACATGACAGGTGGCAAGAATGCCCCGCACCATCTCGATGGAAGTCGCCGAAAAGTGAATGGGGATATCTCCGAGCGATTGCTCAATCTCGCCGACGTGGCGATGTCCCGTCGGCCGATACGATCGGACGGCGCCGCTACGTTCCGGATGGTGACTGGCGTTGCTCGAAACATTGCCGCCCTCGCTTGAGCCGGCTTTGACATCAATGACGATGGAGTCGACTAATCCACGGCGAGTCAACGGTCGCACGGCCAGGATGCTTGCTGTCGCGTTGCAGCCCGCGCAGGCGACAAGCGCGGCCGAACGTAGGGTGTCGCGGTGCAACTCGGGTACGCCATAAACGAAGCTGCCCAGCAGGTCGGGGCGAGAGTGCTCACCCGCATACCAATGCTGGTAACGCTCGGCACTGTGCAGTCTGAAATCTGCGCTGAGATCGACTAGACGTGGCGCGAGCGACTGGAAGTCGCCGATACTTTCCATAGCACGTCCGTGGGGCAGGCACAAAAACAGGACGTCACAGGGGCTCAACTGGGAAAGCGCGCAAAATTTGAGTCCAGTGGTTCCGCGCAAATTCGGGTGAGCTTTCGAGACGGACTTCCCTGCAAAGCGTTCGGACGTGACTTGGACAACCTGGCAGTTCGGATGAAACAACAGCAATCGAAGCAGTTCACCGCCAGTATATCCCGAGCCACCGACGATTCCGACCCGGATCATCAGGCTTTCTCCAGAACATAGTCGACTACCAGGCCAGGAATGTTCACACCAGTGGTCTCGATGCTGTTGCGAAACTCCATGGTGTAGTTGACTTCATTAACCAGCAGGCCGCTGTCTGTTTCGAAAAGGTCCACGGCCAGTACGCCGCCACCGACGGCACGAGCGGCAGCCAATGAAATCGAGGAAATCTCATCGCTAACTGGACATCCGGTGGCAACCGCCCCACGGGCCGTATTCGTGATCCAGTGAGGCGATGTTCGATAGATCGCCGCCACGCACTCCTCTCCGATCACGAAGCTTCGGATATCGCGCCCCTTCTTTTCCACATATTGTTGGATGTAGAAAATTGAATGATGGTAACTGCCGAGGATGGCCTTGTGTTCGAGAATGGACTCCGCGGTTTCGCGATCGTTGATTTTTGAAAGCAACCGTCCCCAGGATCCCACCACTGGTTTGAGTACCACCGGGTAACCCAACTGCTCAATGGCTTCAAGGGCAGAGGCCTCGGTGAAAGCGATACGTACAGGTGGCTGGGGAACATTGGCTTCTTTTAGAGCCAGCGAGGTCAGGATTTTGTCGCCACAGACTCGAGAGACATCCGATGTGTTGATGCACCGGACACCAGTGCTCTCCACCAGGCGAAGCCCGTGCATGGCCCGCGAATGGTTGATACAACGCTCGAAAACCAGATCGACATCTGGGCCTGAAAATAGATCGAAGGTGAGTTTGCGATCATCGATCATTACCAATTCAACCCCGCGCGCCTCAAATTCACCAATCAGGAGCTTTTCCTCCTTTCTAATCAGTGAGTGCAGGAACCCGATTCTCACTCGCCCCAGTCCTCTTCGGTCTCAGGTGCCTCAGCCAGTGCGGGTGGATCCAGCGCCGTAACCTCAAGTTCGGTGCCGCAGTCGGGGCATTCAAGAAGTTCACCCACGACAGTGTCGTTACTGAACGTTATTTGGACAGCACATACGGGACATTCGCTCATAGGAGTCTCCAGTTGTTAGCGTACGCCGGTGGGCTCCGGCCGGTTGGCGGCTTATTCTAGTGCGGGTGACACCATAGAGTGAACCCTGACCCCGCGAAAAAGGGTATTGGACTTAGCTGATAAATTTCGCACACCAGTCCTTGGTTGCCCGTAGGTATCAGAGCGCCTGGAGCCAAGCAGCATTTTGGGCGAAAGCTTGAGGCCGACAACCTTTCAGAATAATCGAAGAGCCGCTTAACGATAACAATCGCTTTTTTGAACATCAGGCAAAAGCGCTTCATCGTTTTTTTGGTTTTCGACGGTTTCAAACCTCCAAGGAATTGACGCCAATATCTGAGTGGCAAGGTCGAAGGTCTCTATTGCCATCTTGCGTGGATCTTCGCTATCGAGGTGGCGCATTACATAACAGGAGCCTTAAAAATACGCTAGAATCCGGCCAGCAGGCGCGTAGCTCAGTGGTAGAGCACCACCTTGACATGGTGGTGGTCGGTGGTTCGATCCCACTCGCGCCTACCATTTCAGCCACGACGACCTCGTCTGGTAATGCCGGCCCCGTGCCGGCAACCTTTTTTCGGATTACGATTCTACTTTCCCGAATTACAACCTGAACACAAAAGCTATCGCGACAATGAAGGTCACATTACCAGACAACAGCACACGCGAATATTCGGCGCCAATCAGCGTCGCCCAGATTGCCGCGGATATCGGTCCGGGTCTTGCAAAGGCGACCCTTGGCGGAGAAGTTGACGGCAAACTGGTCGATTCATCTTTTGAAATCGACCAAGATGCGATTGTTCGCATCATTACTGGAAAGGACATCGAAGGCCTTGAGATTATTCGCCACTCCTGCGCCCACCTGCTTGCGCAAGCGGTGAAAGAGCTTTTCCCCGACGCCCAGGTAACTATAGGCCCGGTCATTGAAGACGGCTTTTATTACGATTTTGCCTACGCGCCAGGCTTTTCCGAAAGCGACCTTGAAAGTATCGAACAGCGAATGGCAGAGCTCGCAAAAAAAGGGGCAGTCATCGAACGAAAAACGATGGCCCGAGATGATGCGATTTCGTTTTTTCGTAATCTTGGCGAAGAATATAAGGCGAAAATTATCGAAGAAATCCCCGCGCAAGAAGAGCTTTCGCTCTATCAGCAGGCGGATTTCGTAGATTTGTGTCGCGGACCCCATGTCCCTGATACCAGTCACCTTAAAGCATTCAAGCTGACCAAACTCGCTGGCGCTTACTGGCGAGGCGACTCAAGCAATGTGATGCTGCAGCGTATATACGGGACGGCCTGGGCGGATAAAAAATCTCTGCAGGATTATCTACACCGTATTGAAGAAGCCGAAAAACGCGACCACCGACGGATTGGTAAAGAACTTGATTTGTTTCATTTTCAAGAAGAAGCCCCAGGAATGGTCTTTTGGCACCGGGACGGTTGGACGCTGTACACAGTGGTTGAACGTTATGTAAGAGAGTTGCTTGACGAGTATGGGTATCAGGAAGTGCACACACCGCAGATGCTCGATAGAAGTCTGTGGGAGCGGTCTGGGCACTGGGATAAGTTTCGGGACAATATGTTCACCACCCAGGTGGATGATCGTGACTACGCGATTAAGCCGATGAACTGCCCCGGGCACGTCCAGCTTTTTAATCAGGGCTTACGCAGCTACCGCGACCTCCCGATCCGGATCGCTGAGTTTGGAATTGTCCATCGCAAGGAACCCTCTGGCACGCTCCACGGTCTGCTGCGTGCACGGCGTTTCACGCAGGACGACGCCCATGTATTTTGCACTGAGGATCAGTTACAAGAAGAAGTTTCGACGTTAATTGAACTCACCTATCGGATGTATCGGGATTTTGGCTTTAAAGATATCGAAGTAGCTCTGTCGACACGCCCGGAGCAGCGAGTAGGCGAGGACGCGTTGTGGGACCGCGCCGAGAAAGCGCTTGCATTGGCGCTCGAAGAAAAAGGTATCGCGTACACTGTGCAGCCAGGAGAGGGTGCCTTTTACGGCCCCAAACACGAGTTCGTTTTACGTGATTCGATTGGGAGGCGATGGCAGTGCGGGACGATTCAGGTAGATTTCTCGATGCCGGGTCGACTCGATGCCGAGTACGTTACGGCGGACGGGTCCAAAAACACACCGGTTATGATCCATCGGGCCATTCTGGGATCTTTGGAACGTTTTATTGGGATTCTGATCGAGGATACCGAGGGCAAACTGCCCTTTTGGCTGGCCCCGGTACAGGCTGTTATTCTTAATATTACTGATCGACAACGCGATTATTCGTTGGAAACAGAAAAATCTCTTAAAAAACAGGGCATCAGAGTCGAATGTGACTTGAGAAACGAGAAAATAGGCTATAAAATTCGACAATCGACTTTGCGACGGATTCCGTATCTACTGATTGTGGGTGACCGGGAGATGGCGCAAGGACAAATCGCCGTGCGCACGCGTGAAGGTGAGGATCTGGGAGCAATCCCGGTAGATGAGTTGTCCGAAAGACTCCTCCACCTTGAAGCCGATGCACGGCGTTAATATTTCTGGAGGATAAGCCGATAGCAGTAGCAAAACAACAGCGGATGAACGAGGATATCGTCGACGCTCAGATTCGCCTAGTTGGAGACTCGGGTGAACAATTGGGGATCCATACTGCCATCGAGGCTAGAGCCATCGCTGTCGAGCGCGGGATGGATCTGGTGGAAATAGCGCCAAATGCGGAGCCGCCAGTCTGCCGACTCATGGACTATGGGAAGTTCCTGTACTCGAAATCCAAAAAGAAACAGGAATCCAAAAAGAAGCAAAAGCAGATCACTGTAAAGGAAATCAAATTTCGCCCCGGAACCGATATCGGCGATTACGATATTAAGGTTCGCAACCTAACCAAATTTCTGGAAGCTGGTAACAAAGTTAAGGTCACGCTGCGTTTTCGCGGTCGAGAAATGGCTCACCAGGAGCTTGGGATGGAAATGCTGAATCGGGTCGAGGGCGCCTTACAGGATATCGGAGTGGTAGAACAGATGCCAAAGATGGAAGGTCGGCAGATGGTAATGGTGCTGGCGCCGGCAAAGAACTGATTACGGAAATATCGACAATGCCAAAATTAAAAACTAATCGTGGAGCTGCCAAGCGATTTACGAAGACTGCGGGCGGCAAGTTCAAGCGCTCACAGGCCTTTCGGAACCATATCCTGACCAAGAAATCGACTAAGCGTAAACGTCAGTTGCGGGAAAGCCTGCTGGTCGATTCGGCTGACCAGGCTGCAGTTCGCCGTTTGTTGCCCTACAGTTAATGATTCAAGCCAAAATTACCTAGAGAAAGCATCATGCCCAGAGTAAAAAGAGGTGTTACGGCCCGCGCCCGGCACTCCAAGGTCCTCTCCCGTGCAAAAGGCTACCGTGGCGCCCGAAAAAACGTATTTCGGGTAGCTAACCAGGCGGTAATGAAGGCCGATCAGTACGCCTACCGAGATCGGCGTCAACGCAAAAGACAGTTCCGGATGCTGTGGATCGTTCGTATCAACGCAGCAGCCAGGACTCATGACCTCAGCTACAGTCGCCTTATTGATGGTTTAGGTAAGGCCAGCATCCTCATTGATCGTAAAATACTTGCTGACATGGCCGTGAACGACCATGACGCATTTGCAGTGCTCGCTGAAAAGGCAAAATCCGCGCTAGCGGCCTGAAACCCGTAACAACAGCGGCCCTGTGTCCAGCGGTCGCACCCCGGGGAAAGGTTGCCAGAACCTTTCCCCTTTTTGTTTGGAGGCGCTGAAACCGCGATGACCGGGAAAGTACACGCAACGCTGGATTCGTTATTGGGCCAGGCGTTGTCAGCCATTGACCAGGCTGCGGATTCGCGTCAACTCGAAAAAACACGAGTTGAATTCTTAGGCCGTCACGGTTCGGTAACCGCCCAACTAAAATCAATAGGCAGCTTGCCTCTGGGCGACCGAAAGGCCTTCGGTCAAGCGGTAAATCGCTCTCGGGATCAAATTAGTGGCGCCCTGGCCAAAAAAGGGGAGGCACTGGCGGCACGCAAACAACTTTCGGACGCCCAGAAAGATCGCATTGATGTGACGTTGCCGGGTAGGCGCGGCTTTTTAGGAGGGGTTCACCCAATTACCCGAACCGTGAGGCGAATAGAACGGATCTTCCAGCGCGCAGGCTTTGATGTGACTCATGGTCCGGAGATCGAGGATGATTTCCACAACTTTGAGGCGTTAAACATTCCCAAGGATCATCCCGCCCGGGCGATGCATGACACTTTTTATATATCGCCTGGCGTGGTGCTTCGAACTCATACCTCGCCAGTCCAGATACGCTATCTTGAGTGCCATCAGCCGCCACTTCAGATCATAGCGCCGGGGAGGGTGTATCGGTGCGATTCGGATGTAACTCACACACCGATGTTTCATCAAGTCGAGGGGCTAGCGGTTGACACCGATATTTCTTTCGCCGACCTTAAGGGCGTGCTCACCTTCTTTCTTCAAGAGTTCTTTGAGCAGCAACTCCCGGTTCGATTCAGGCCATCGTTTTTTCCGTTTACCGAGCCCTCAGCCGAGGTCGATATGGGTTGTGTATTCTGTGACGGGCGCGGCTGCCGGGTTTGCCAACAAACTGGATGGCTCGAGATTCTGGGTTGTGGCATGGTGCACCCGCAGGTGTTCCACCAGGTTGGAATAGATAATGAGCAGTTCACGGGTTATGCCTTTGGGCTAGGAATCGAGCGCCTAGCGATGCTGCGTTACGGTGTAGATGATCTGCGCCTATTTTTCGAAAATGAAGTGGCGTTTTTGAGCCAATTTTCCTGAATGAGGACCGGGAATTGATCATTAGTGAGAACTGGCTGCGTGAGTGGGTCGATTTCGACCTGGATTTTGTGACTCTGGCAGATCGACTCACAGCGGCAGGGCTAGAAGCCGGTGCGTTGGCTTTGGTGCCACGAGTGTCAGAGGAGGTGATTGCTGCGCGGATCACTCATTTGAGACCGCATCCTGATGCTGCCAGTTTATCGCTGTGCGAGGTCGACAGCGGTTCCGGGTCTGTGATCCAGGTGGTCTGCGGGGCTGCCAATGCCCGTGCCGGGATGGTCGCTCCTCTAGCTATGCCCGGCGCCATCCTGCCAGACGGCTCAGTTATCCGACCGACCACCATTCGCAACAAAGTCTCTACAGGCATGCTTTGTTCGGGCGCTGAGTTGGGCATTGACGATTCGGTGTCCGGATTGCTCGACCTCGACCCCTCGCTGGTACCCGGTACAAGCTTGAACGCTCATCTCGACCTGGGTGATCAATTGCTTGAAGTCGACCTAACGCCTAATCGGGGCGATTGCCTCAGTCTGCTCGGGATCGCCCGCGAAGCAGCCGTGGTTGCAAACGGGCGCCTAAAGATCCCGTCGCTTCCACGGGTTCGGGCGCGCAGCAAACTTAGGCGCGAAGTTGAGTTAGCTTGCCCGGCTGAGTGTCCCCGCTACATGGGTCGTATCATTGAAGGGCTAGATACTACCTCGCGTTCGCCGGATTGGATCCGGGAGCGACTTCGACGGTGCGGAATCCGCAGCATCGATGTACTAGTGGATATCAGCAACTACGTCATGCTTGAACTCGGTCAGCCAATGCACGCATTCGATGCCGAGCGCCTTCAGGGCCGAATTACCGTACGTGCACCGATCAAAGGCGAGAGGCTCAAACTTCTCGATGGTGTGGCTATTCGCCTGAAACCAGAAGACCTGGTTATCGCGGACGATCGTGGACCGATCGCGCTTGCCGGCGTGAAAGGCGGTATGGCCACGATGATTACACACACGACTCGGACCGTAATGCTTGAGGCCGCATTTTTCGCGCCAACTGCGATTGCCCGAACCGTCAGAAGTTACAACATGGCAACGGATGCCTCCCATCGGTTTGAACGAGGTGTGGACTTCGAATTACCCGCAGTGGCAATTCAGCGAGCGAGCGAGCTGATAGTGGACGCCTGTGGTGGAGCCTGTGGACCGATCTTCGGCCGCACTATCAAGCGCCAACTCCCGCCTCGCAGGCCCTTAACCTTGCGCAAATCCCGACTTGAGCGCTTACTAGGCGAGAAGATTCCCGGGCGTCAGGTTCGAGCTGTTTTCAACTCGCTAGGAATGAGTCCCAAAGTTGAATCGGGTGGGTGGACCGTTATCCCACCTAGTTATCGTTTTGATCTTTCCGGCGAGCATGATCTCGTTGAGGAAGTAGCGCGTATCGTTGGCTACGATAAATTTAAACCACGCACGCCGCGAGTTCAGGTTGGCCGTGGGCTCGCCGCTGAAAGGGTTCTGAACGCTGATCGGGCCAGGGACTTGTTGGTCGATAGGCGATATTATGAAGCTATCACCTATAGCTTTGTTAACCCTGCTCTGCAGGCGCTGGTTGCGCCTGGTATGCCGGCGATCGATCTGCGTAACCCAATTGCGTCACACCTGGGGCAGATGCGTCTGTCACTTTTACCAGGATTGCTTGAGGCGCTTTCCAATAATGCGAGGCGGCAAATCAGGGACGTCAGCTTTTTCGAAACTGGGCATGTTTACCTAAAGAAAGGGCGGGGCCGTACCGAGATTGAGAGAATTGCCGGGGTATCTATGGGCATGGCACTGGATCGATCCTGGGATAGGCCGGACAGACCGATCGATTTCTTCGACGTTAAGGGGGATGTCGAGGCACTTCTCAGGCTAGCAGACCCGAAAAGGCGCACCACTTTTGAGCAAAACTCGAACCCGGCTTATCATCCAGGGCAGTGCGCACAAATATGGGTCGAAGGGCAATCCTGCGGCTGGATCGGGCGAATTTCGCCAAAGTTGCAGGAGTTCGTTGAACTAGAATCTCCGATTTTTGCTTTCGAATTAGATTGGGACCTAATAAATAAGGCCAAGATTCCACAATTTTCGCCAGCCTCAAGATTTCCGGTGATCGGTCGTGACTTATCTTTTGTTTTTTCCAACGATATCGCTGCGGCAAAAATCCGGTCGTGCATTCGCAAGTCGGCTGGCGAATTGCTGGTGACCCTTGACCTTGTAGATATCTATCGTGGCAAAGGTATCAAAGAAGGGAAGAAATCTGTCACTTACCGCTTGACGTTGCAATCCAATTCCCGCAGTCTTACAGATGAGGAGGCGGACAACATTACCGGGCGCATTATCGCCGCGATAACGAGCGACCTCGGCGGAGAACTGAGGGCAGGGTAGGCTGGAATTTAAATACAATGGCGACACACACTATTACTAAAGCAACTCTCGCGAACACGCTTTTTGACCAACTCGGGTTAAATAAGCGAGAAGCGAAAGAATTTGTAGATCTGTTTTTTGAGCAGATTCGCCAAGCGCTCGAAATTGGAGAGAGTGTTAAGTTGTCAGGCTTTGGCGGGTTCACCATTCGCGAGAAAAACAGCAGGCCTGGCCGAAACCCAAAAACAGGGGAAGAGGTGCCAGTATCAGCACGGCGAGTGGTGACCTATCGTGCGAGCCAAAAGGTAAGGGAGCAGATTAGCGACAATACAACCACGATCAGTGCGAGCATCGGTAGGGGCCATACGTCGTGACAATGCTAGACCCCAGCTCGGACGAGCTTCCTCCGATTCCGGGAAAAAGATATTTCACCATTGGGGAGGTTGGACAGTTGTGTTCCGTCAAACCCCACGTGCTTCGTTACTGGGAGCAAGAATTCCCTCAGCTGCAGCCGGTCAAGCGACGTGGAAATCGACGTTATTATCAGCGCCACGAAGTTGAACTCATTCGGACTATTAGGAAACTACTTTATATAGAGGGGTACACCATCAGCGGCGCCTGCAACCAATTAAAAGGGAGCGAACCGAAACGCGTTGACGCGAGCGGCGATGAGGTGGCGGCTCAACTTGTCGATGAATTGCAAGAAATCTCCGCACTTCTGGGACCTTAGTGCTTTAGAATTCGTCGCAAAATATCGGGGCGTAGCGCAGCCTGGTAGCGCACCGCACTGGGGGTGCGGCGGTCGGAGGTTCAAATCCTCTCGCCCCGACCAATTTTGGATTCGAAATTTATTGCCCCTCTTCGCTGAGCTGAGAATGCCAAATCCGACCCTCCGCTCAGCGACTGCTTGTTCTATACAGTTAAAGCAGTCGCAAACGTGAGCCGACTAGATAGTGCGATTCGACGGTTACAGGCCCAGCGCCTTTGTCTGAATGCCGCGGTCGCCTACGTAGAAGAGCTCCCAGGGCCGTTTCTCGAACTGGGCCTGGGAAATGGCCGCACCTACGATCACCTTCGAGAGATAACCCCGAATCGCGATATCTACGTATTTGAACGCAGGCCCGCCGCGCATCCCGATTGCACTCCAGCAGTCGAATTTTTGATTCAAGGGAACTTCAAGGAAACGCTAGAAAAGGCCTCCTCTCGAATTGGCCAGCCGGCTGCGTTAGCGCATTGCGACATTGGCAGCGGGAATCTTGTCGTCGATAAGGCTCTGGCAGCCCAGATTGGGCCAGCAATTTCGGCATTATTGGCCGAGGACGCCATAGTTCTTTCTGACCAACTGTTCAACTGTAGTGACTGGATCGCGATTCAACTCCCAGTTGGCGTCGCTGCTGGCCGCTACTACATGTATCGCAAATCCAACATTGGAAAACACTGAGATACCAGATATGCCGATTGCACCTGAAAAGGATTTAGACCCCGGACTATTCAGCCTTTCTCGAACGTTGAATTTCCATCTGGAGTTGACTGATAAGTGTAATGCGGGGTGCCCGATGTGCGGACGAACCGTTGAAATGGACCGTTGTCGACCAAACTTTGGGAAAGTCCGAAACATCGAGTTGAGTCTGGACGTGATTAGGCGAAATTTCCCCCCGGACTTCTGCCGGCGTGTCGACACCATTGATCTTTGCGGCGGGTTGGGGGACCCTCCAGCGGCACGAGAATGTCTTGAAATCTGTCAGTATTTTATTGACAACGGCATAAAGCTCATTCTCTCGTCAAACGGCGGGCTTCGAAGTGAAGATTGGTGGGGAAAACTCGGGGATATATTCAGTTCTAATTCATCTTTTGTAGAATTCCACATTGACGGCTTAGCTGATACGAATCATCTTTACCGAATTAATACCCGTTTCTCAAAGATTATGGCTAATGCGCGGGCTTTCCTTGATACCGGAGCCAATGGTGAATGGCACTTTATTCCTTTTAAACACAATCAACACCAGCTCGCGGAGGCCTTGTCACTTAGTCGTAAGATGGGTTTCAGAAGCTTTCAGGTAATCGACACAATCCGTTTTGGGCCCAGCAAATCTTTCGTGTACCAGATGCCAGATGGGTCAATTCGCCACTTGGAACCCTCTAGTGGCGATATTGTTAGTCTTGCGTCCGGAAAAAATGCTCCACAGCAGGTGACGAAAGCAGTCGATTCCCAAGCCACGCAGCCAATCAGTTGTAAATCGGCTAATGAGAATCGGCCGTACATTGTCGCCGATGGTAGCGTATCGGCATGCTGCTGGGTCGAAGGTTCCGATGACGAAAAACATATGTACTCAAGGGCAAAGCTCAGCCACGAAGAGCACAATATTAACCGACGACTATTGCAGGAGATTCTTCTGGAGGAGCCCTACCGTCGTATCTATCCACAGGCCTGGGAAGAAGGATGCAATCCAGTTTGCATTCGCAAGTGCGGCCTGATGCGCAGAAATACTCGCACAGAACTTTAATGGGGTGCGCAATCAAAGCAGCACTTTTTAAAACGACCATTCCCGGTTTAATATGAGAGTTGAATGGGAAATGTCAGTTGGTTAGTCGCCGGACAGAATTCAAAATTCAAAAATCGAAAGCCATAAGGCAGTCTATATGAAACACATACTTTTGTTTATCTTAGTTCTATCGTCACCAGTTTTGCTGGCGGATCTCAAAATCGGTGAGGCCCCCCCGTTTTTAGTTTTGGAAGGAAAAGCAGGAGGGCGAGTCGACGGGAGCGCTTGGTCAAGCGCAGAACTGACAGGCAAGGTACATGTTCTAATGTATGTCGACCCTGACAAGGTCAAAGTCAACAGCCATGTTGAAGAAGCGCTCGCGGACGAGGAATTTGACCCACGATACTTTGCTACCATTGGTGCCATCAATATGGCAGCATCCTGGAAGCCCGATTTTGCTATCGACCTGATCCTCAAGGCAAAGCAGGAGAAATACCCGAATACGGTCTATGTACGGGATAAGAATCGTGCTTTTGTCTCTCAGTGGGGACTTGTGGATCAGGGTTACCATGTGCTCGGGGTGTCAGGAGATGGCAAAATTATTTTTTCGGCTGCAACTAAACTCACAGCTGACCAAATTAGGGAACTAATCGAACTTATTCGCAAGCACATCAGCCGGTAAGGCGTATTTGACCTATGGCCAAAACAAGTAACATTCCAGTAACCCTCATCGAACAAAGCGCTTACGCCGAAACAGATTTTGACAGTCTGGGCTTCGGCGACGCCTTCTCGGACCACATGCTTTTATGTGACTGGGCTGACGGCGAGTGGAAATCTCCCCGGATTGTGCCACGCAAGCCGCTTAAAGTGGATCCGGCTGCACTTGGACTCCACTACGGGCAAAGCGTTTTCGAGGGGCTTAAAGCCTATCGGGGAACTGGCGACAATCGGATAAGGTTGTTTCGCCCTGATAGAAACGCACAGCGCTTGGCTGCCTCGTGTAATCGGCTGTGTATTCCCGCTCCCGACCCGGCTCAGTTAGTAGACTGGATCAGATCACTCGTTGCGGTAGAAGCCAAATGGATCCCGGCACAGTTCGGTGAGGCGCTTTATATCCGGCCAATGATCTTTGCAACAGAAGGACATCTCGCTGTTCGCCCCGCCAATCGATACACCTTGGTGATCGTTGCCGCCCCGGTCGGCCAGTACTTCGCGCAGTATGGTCGACCGTTGAGAGTAAAGGCGGAGGATCGGTATACACGAGCAGCCTCGGGCGGAACCGGCGCTGCGAAGACTGCCGGGAATTATGGCGCGACCCTAAAACCAATGTTTGAAGCGGCTTCAGAAGGTTTCGACCAGATACTCTGGTTAGACGGCGATGAGCACGCGTATGCAGAGGAAGCAGGGCAGATGAATATATTTTTTCGCATTGGCGACGAGGTGATCACTCCCGAGCTTTCAGGAACGATTCTCCCTGGGGTCACTCGCGACAGCGTGCTATCGTTGTTGAAACAATGGGGGATAAAAGCCACTGCCCGGCGAATTTCTATGGCGGAGCTTCGTAAAGCGGCCGAGTCGGAAAATTTGCTCGAGATATTCGGAGCGGGCACGGCAGCAGTGGTTGTGCCCGTGGATTCGATCCAATATCAAGATTTTGATATCCGCGCCTGTCCGCCCTCGGCTAATAGCCTTTCCCAACGACTTTTTCAGTCACTGCTTGCGATCCAACACGGCCAAGTTGATGACACGAATAATTGGATTCAGTTTGTCGATATTGAGTAAAAACCTGAATTCTTCGGATTCTTGCGGCTTTTTTGATCGCCATGGGACTTGGGCAATCATTTTGATCTTTTGCATGCCATTCACAGTTTTTGCCGATTCTCAAATCGAACGCGGTTTTGAACTCGCTCGGCAGTATTGCTCTCGCTGCCACGTCATCGGGGATTACAATCGCATGGGCGGGATTGGAAACAGCCCATCTTTTACCTGGATGGTCAAGAGCGCCGATTGGCGTGAACGTTTTCAGACTTTTTACGCCCGTCGTCCTCACCCGGTTTTTGTGCGAGTACCCGGCTATGCGCGGTGGTCCAATGTGGAGCCCTACTATCCGCCTTTTGAAATTCTTCTTAGTGAAATTGATCTTATCACTGAATACGCTGGCAGCCTTCAGACAGCGAACTGAAAGCGCCTTTTTACGCTTTTGTGCAGCCGCTCGGGTGGATTCCCCTTTTTGACTCATGCGCCAACTAATTTTTCACTGTAGATTCTCTGGCCCATCAGATTCAGGTGCTCACTCGTGTATGAGAGGGATCGTTTGACCACAAGCCATGGGTGAGGGCCTGCTATTGCTGCTGTTGCTTTTTCTTTCGGCTTTTTTTTCCGGGTCAGAAACGGCATTGGTCAGTTTATCTATTGGTCGTGCGGATGCCCTTGCCCGCGACAGACGGCGCGGCTCCCGAGCCTTGTGCGTACTAAAGGCGCAGCCCCAGCGCATGTTGGTTGCGATCCTTATTGGTAACAATGTTGTGAATATCAGCGCATCTGCGCTCGCGACGGTGATTGCCACACGCGAGTTTGGCGACGCAGGTCCTGGTGTAGCAGTGGGAGTGCTGACGATTATTATTCTTGTTTTTGGAGAGATCACGCCAAAAAGTTTGGCTACCCGCTACTCGGAACGAATTTCTCTTGCAGTCGCGCCAGCGATCCTCGGTTTTGCCTACCTAAGCGCTCCGATTGGAATCATGGTTGAACGCATTGCTCTCGTAATGAGCAATGGTGCCTCAGGAACGAGTGAGGAACCCGTGGTGACCGAGTCCGAGCTCATCAGTATGGCCGGCTATGGGAAAGAGGAGGGCACGATCGAGGAGGGTGAGAAACAGCTTATCGAGCGAGCCTTCGCCTTTAGCGATCTTTCAGTGTCCGATGTGATGACACCACGGCACAAAGTCTTTCGCCTTCCCGCTCAAATGGCTCTAGCCGATGCGGTAGGTCAGCTTATGGCCTCACCGTTCAGCCGTATTCCTTTGCATGACGATGATCCTGACGAAATTATCGGCATGCTTCACGTTCGCGACGTACTTAGGCCATTGGTTTCTGGTGATAGGCAAGTCTGCCTGGTTGATCTCGCCCGTCCGCCCTATTTCGTTCCGGACCGACAGTCCCTGACCGATAGCATCTCCGCGCTGCGCCAAGAGCGTCACCATCTCGCAGTTGTCGTGGATGAACACGGTCTCATGGAGGGGGTTGTTAGCCTCGAAGACTTGCTGGAGGAATTGGTTGGCGAGATTTATGACGAGAGCGATATCGCGCCGCTCGATCTGGTCCCGCATGGCCCCGACAGCGTGACCGTCGAGGGTACCTCAGAGTTACGTGTGCTGACGGAATATTTCGGCACGCCACTGTCCGGAAAACCGACAGATTCGGTGAGTCTATGGATTTTGGAGAAAGTGCAGCGAATACCGAAAAGCGGAGAAACCTTTGGGGTCGACGGGCTAACGGTCACGGTCAAGCGTGCGACGCAAAGACGCATTCTTGAGCTAGACGTTTCCCGCTAAAGGCGAAGTTGTGCTTCGGTCCTGGCGGCGCATTCTTTAAAAAAGTGATTACAGTGATGAGGTCAATTCACCGGCCAGCTCACGGGTGCGCAGTTGGGGAAAACAGGACTTCCGCCCGGTGGATTGGAGTAGACGCAACAATGTCGATTGCAATTTTACTGGCAACTTCAGCGATCGCGTCCGTCTGGTCGGTTTGCGGCAGGGGTAGAACCAATTGCGCGTTGAGTTGATTGCCGACAAAATGAAGAATCAGGCCCGAATAGCCTTTATCACCATGTCGTTGCAAAGCAAGGCCATGACGATCTAATACGCTCACGACACTACCTTCGATTTCAGGCCGCTGTGGTAGTGTATCGATAACAGGTGGTACAGAATCATCTTCTGGATCAATATGCACGACTACATCAATCATTCGCTCAAAACGATCCTTTAAGGCTTTCATCACTTTGTCACCGATGTGATGCCCTTCAGAGACACTGATAAATTGCGCAACGCGGATGTGGACATCTGCGTACACTTTGGAGCCCATGCGGCGGGTTCTTAGTTCGTGAGCATCAAGCACGCCCGCAACAGCCATAATCGTTTGGCGGGCCTCTTCCTGGGTTGACGCGTCCACCGCCGTATCGATCAGCTCTTCGACAGATTCTTTGCCAATACGGAAGGCGACGTACAGGATCATAGTTGCGACTCCAATCGCCGCGACCGAGTCGGCCCAGGGCAAGCCGAGCATAGCGCCGATTATTCCGGCTATCACCACTAACGAAGAAAGGGCGTCGGTCCGACTGTGCCAGGCATTGGCACGCAGCAAAGAAGAGTTCAAACGCCTCGCGGAGCGCATGGTGTAGTGAAAAACACCTTCCTTCACAACTACAGATACAGCGGCAATGACAAGAGCTTCCCAACCCGGCTGGAGTAGCGCATCGGGGCCTGTCAGCCGGTTTACAGCATCCCAGGCAACGCCAGAGGCGACCAGTGCAAGTGAGGCTGCGAGTAGGGCGGTTGCAATCGTCTGGATGCGGCCGTGGCCATAGGGGTGTTCTCGGTCAGCTTGATGGCTGGCTTTCCGAGCCGCGACAATGACAAGCAGATCGGTTAGAAGGTCTGAAAAAGAGTGAATACCGTCTGCAATCAGCGCCTGGGAGTGACCAAAGTAACCCCCCGCGACCTTTGCTAAAGCCAGAATGCCATCTAAGGCGCTTCCAACTAGCGTAACCGATCGGATTTCCCTGTACTCGGCTGAGTCGCCCGTCGAGTTGCTGCGAGGGCTTGTCTTATTCATCTTGGAACCATTTTTTAAAGTCCCAAGCAGTCTATCAGGTTGGCCCTAGCGGTTCGCTGGGGTTAATCAATTAGGTGCACTGTAAGGATTATGCAATTGCAAGATCATTAGCCCGAATGATATAAATTCTGGGATAATTAGGGCTGGAGAGCCGTGTGGTTTGGTTCGCCCTAACAACGGACCATCTATGCGAATCTTGATCAGTAATGACGACGGCTACCTCGCCCCTGGGCTGCTAGCGCTGTACCAGTCGGTGAATTCAATAGCTGAAACATTCGTCGTCGCACCTGATCGGAACCGTAGCGGCGCCAGCAATTCTCTAACTCTGACGCGGCCGCTGAGGGTTCACCAGGCGCCAAACCATTTTTATTACCTGGATGGCACGCCAACCGACTGTGTCCACGTTGCCCTAACCGGATTGATGACCGATGAACCGGATCTGGTGGTCGCCGGGATCAATCATGGCGCTAACCTGGGTGACGACGTGATTTATTCAGGAACCGTAGCGGCGGCGATGGAAGGGCGCTTTTTGGGATTGCCGGCGATTGCCGTGTCGTTGGTTGGCTCCCACCCGACCAATTTCGATACGGCGGGGCAGGTCACGCTACAGCTTCTGGAGCGGCTTGCAAGGCACCCACTTCCAACTGACACTATCATCAACGTGAATGTACCGGATCGGCCGATAGAAGAGATCCGGGGGATTCAGGCAACCAGACTGGGATACCGGCATAAATCTGAACCAGTGATACGCGCCAAAGATCCTTATGGTTCGGAAATATATTGGGTCGGCCCTTCTGGTTCGGAACAGGATGCCGGGCCGGGAACTGATTTCTTTGCAGTTCGTGAGGGTTTCGTCTCGGTAACCCCACTTCATGTCGATCTGACCCGTCACGAGCATGTCAATCAGGTTCAGTCATGGTTACAGGCTCCGTGATCGTGAGTTACAAATCAGCAACGTTAACTGATGGCTTTACCTCCGAGCGTACCCGTAAAAGACTAGTCACGGGGCTACGAAACAAGGGCATCACTGACGAAAAGGTGCTTCTAGCGATGGGCAGCGTTCAGCGGGATCTTTTTATAGAGGATGCGCTTAAGAGTCGCGCCTACGAGGATACCGCCCTGCCGATCGGGTACCGGCAAACTATTTCCCAGCCCTTTATAGTGGCGCTTATGAGTCAGATATTGCGATCGAATCGCGATAATCTGGGTCGAGTCTTGGAGGTTGGTACCGGGTCGGGTTATCAGGCGGCTGTGCTATCGGGATTTGCTGACCAAGTCTATACCATCGAACGTATTCAACAGTTGTTGGATGCGGCAAAATTGCGCTTGGCGCCACTTGGAATTAACAACATTAGTTTTCGTCATGGAGATGGTGCTTCGGGCTGGACAATTAATGCGCCATTTGACGGAATAATTCTCACGGCGGCGCCGGCCGTGGTGCCAACCATTCTTTTTGATCAACTGGCCGAAGGAGGCATATTGGTTGCGCCAGAAGGCGAGGAGCAACACCAGACCTTGGTGTACTGGAAAAAAACACACGGGTCCGTCCGACGATTTGAGTCGGTTTCTGTGGTTTTTGTTCCGATGGTGTCTGGAATTATTTCGTGAAGATCTTTACACCTTTGTACAGCGCCGCGCTTCGGTGGGCAACTCATCGCCACGCCTCAAGATATCTATCGGCTTTGTCTTTCGCTGAATCGTCTTTTTTCCCTATTCCGCCCGATGTCATGCTGGCGCCTATGGTTCTGGCTCGTCGCGATCGGGCGTGGTTTCTGGCTGGTTTGACAACAGTAGCGTCGGTTGCTGGCGGCTTGTTCGGCTATCTCATTGGAAAATTTCTGTTCGGCACTGTGGCAGAGCCAATCATCGAGTTTTATGACGCCAGGTCAGCATTTGAGCGGGCACGTACATGGTTTGAGATCTACGGGGTATGGGTTGTGTTTGTTGCCGGCTTTACCCCGATCCCCTACAAGATTTTCACTATTAGTGCCGGCCTAATTGGCATGAGCCTGGTACCTTTTATGCTTGCATCATTGGTAGGGCGTGGAGCGCGATTCTTTTTGGTCGCGGGTTTGATTCTTTTGGGAGGCGAGGCACTCGAAACTCAATTACGCCGCCATGTCGATGCCATCGGCTGGGTCACGGTAGTTGTATTGGTTTCGGGCCTTCTGTGGCTAAGTGGTTAATACCAATTTCCGTTTGATTAACGCCTTCGCCTTAATTTTAGGCCTGGCATGGATTGTGGCGGGGTGCACCGGTAGCCCGGTGGTTCCAGTCAGTGATCTAACCAATGCCCGAACCCAGCATACCGCACGTATCGTTCGAGCTGGAGACTCCCTTTACACTATCGCCTGGACGGCCGGCCTAGATTACCGTGATGTGGCTCGGTGGAACAAACTGCAAACCCCGTACAGCCTTCAGGTAGGTCAAAAAATCTATCTTGGAGGGGAAATGTCTGGCACAGAAATTTCGACCTCCGAAGTGGTTAGTGGGTTACAAGCAAAAAGACCCGTTTCGGCTAGCAACCCGCCCGCAGTGGTTCCAACCACGTCGAGCGAACCCTCAGCCGGCCAGACCGTCCCGCCCGCCAACGGCAAGACCCCAGACAGCGCAGAAGGCTGGGTGTGGCCAGCAGGCGGCGACCTGATCACCCGTTTTAATGATGCGGCGGGGGAGAATGGTATTGATATTGCAGGTGTTGATGGAAGTCCAATACGCGCGGCTGCCAACGGCAAGGTCGTTTATGCGGGAACGGGACTCAGGGGTTATGGTTTATTGCTAATCATCAAACACGATGAGACCTTTCTTAGCGCGTATGCCCATAATCGCGCGGTGACCGTTAACGAGGGGGATCAGATCTCTAGCGGCCAGGTTATTGCGGAAATGGGTCAATCCGGCGCCAGTTCCGTTAGGCTCCATTTTGAAATTCGTCGCAACGGGCAACCGATTGACCCGTTAACAATCTTGCCTCGCCGTTAGAGGCAAAGGGTGCAACGCCCTATAACGGTAAAATAATTGCGCCGAGGACCGATCGCTGGTCGATAGCGAGCAGATTGTAGCTCGTACAAGCTGAGCGAGAGTTCATAAACTCGACTCCACGACCCTCGGTTGCGAGAACTTCAAGTAGTTCAGGTCCGGGAAACTGCTGTGTGGATCCGGTACCAATTATCAAGACTTCCCAGGAAAGGTCAAAAAGCGCTAGCAGTTGTTCGGTCGAAAATAACCTAAAACTTGCTACCGGCCAGTCTTGCGGTGCAAAGCTGGGTGAGAGCAAAAAACTCGTGCTGCACAACGTAGACCCGATCGAGACCGAAACAGCGTCATACCCTTGGATGACCCTGATATTCGCGCTGCTCTCAACTTGCAAGTCCATGGGTCAACGATCCTTTACGATTTGCCAAGCCTTCAACGGCCAACACCTGCAAGCGAGTGGCTCACAGCAGAATCACCCCAAAGAAGTTTGGGATACAATCCGACGCTCGTGAGCGCTCTTGCGCAGTCGAATACCTTGGCTTTCCTTCGGATTGAGATCATATGAAACCAGTTAGTGTCGGCGTTATCGGCCTGGGCACAGTAGGCGCCGGAACGGTAGATGTGCTTCGGCGCAATGGTGAAGAGATCTCGCGTCGGGCAGGCCGGGAGATCAAAGTTACCCGGGCAGCCGTTCGCGATCTGGCGCGTTCGCGTGACTGTAACACTGCAGGTATTTCGCTTACAGCCAATCCGCATGAAATAGTTGAAGACCCCGAAATTGACGTCGTTATTGAGCTCATTGGTGGGTGTGATGTTGCCTTTGACCTGATCAGCGCTGCTCTTGATCATGGGAAACATGTTGTCACCGCGAACAAAGCGTTAATCGCAACACGGGGAAACGAGATCTTTCACCAAGCCTCTTCGGCAGGACTGGTCGTCGCCTTCGAAGCGGCCGTCGCCGGGGGCATTCCCGTGATTAAGGTCCTAAGAGAAGGGCTGGCGGGCAACCGGGTAGAAAGGCTAGTTGGGATACTCAATGGCACCTGCAATTTTATTCTCAGCGGAATGCAAGACGACCGTTCTGACTACGCGGAGGTCCTATTAAAAGCCCAGGCCAACGGTTACGCCGAGGCAGATCCCAGTGTTGATGTGCAGGGGGTAGATGCCGCGCACAAGCTTACTATTCTTGCGTCCATTGCCTATGGCGTGCATCTTGATTTTAAGTCTGTACACGTTGAGGGTATCAGCGATATCACGCAAGACGACATTATTTATGCTCGCGAACTTGGTTATCGAATCAAACACCTCGGCATCGCACGGCGCTTACCCAATGGATTGGATCTTCGCGTGCACCCCTGCCTGGTGGGAGACGATCATCTACTGTCAAGCGTCTCCGGCGTAATGAACGCTATCGTCGTGAATGGAGACGCCGTGGGAGAGACGCTTCTCTATGGGGCCGGGGCAGGGGCCCAACCTACAGCGTCTGCGGTAATCGCAGATTTGGTTGACGTTGTCAGGACGCTGACCTCTGACCCAGGTAATCGGGTGCCCCATCTGGCATTTCAACCCGCGGCACTTGCCGCGCCTGGAATCGTTCCCTTATCGGAGATAGTCTGCGCGCATTACCTTAGATTAACGGTCGACGATCGTCCGGGAGTGCTAGCTGACATTACCCGTATTCTCGGGGATTATCAGGTAAGTATTGAGGCGATACGACAGCAGGGGAGTGCCGATGCGCTTGGTAATGTGCCAGTTGTGATCGTAACCCATAGGGCGCTGGAAGCGAACGTTGCAATGGCCGTCTTGGAGATTGAGGCCCTTTCAACGATTGCAAGGGCGGCAACAAGGATTCGCTTGGAAACTCTGGAGATCTCCGTCGATGAGTGATATTGGCGCAGGGTTGATCTCGCGGTACCAGGCGAGGCTTGCATTGCCAGCTTCTGTCAAGCCTATTAGCTTGCAGGAAGGGTCTACACCCCTGGTGTGTTTGAACTCCCTGTGTGATCCAGAGCGGGGAATTGTCGTTTACGGCAAAGTGGAAGGAGCCAATCCCACAGGCTCATTTAAGGATCGGGGGATGACGGTCGCGATTACGATGGCCGCCCATGAGGGAAGTGAAGCGGTCATCTGCGCATCCACCGGTAATACGTCCGCAGCGGCTGCTGCCTACGCTGCCAGGGCGGGTATGAAGGCATTCGTTGTGATTCCAGATGGGAAGATAGCGCTTGGCAAGTTGGCCCAGGCCATGATGCACGGGGCGCGGGTCATTCAGATCGCCGGGAACTTCGACGAAGGAATGCAGATAGTGAAAGCGATGCCTGACGAGGCGCCAGTGACATTAGTCAATTCGGTCAATCCCTACCGCCTGCAAGGGCAAAAGACTGCCGCTTTTGAGATCGTCGACAGTTTGGGCAGAGCACCCGATTATCACTTTCTTCCCGTGGGTAATGCAGGCAATATCAGCGCCTACTGGTTGGGATATACCGAGTATCATCAGACCGGCGACCTCGATAAACTGCCCATCATGGTTGGCTGTCAAGCAGCTGGGGCTGCGCCTTTTGTGCATGGCAAGATTATTGCTGACCCAGAGACTGTTGCGACTGCGATACGTATCGGTAATCCACAATCCTGGGATCTTGCGCAGGCCGCGCGAAGTGAGTCGGGGGGCTGGTTTGTAGCACACGAAGATCAGCTAATTCTCGATGCTCAGCAGTATTTGGCTCAACGTGAGGGCATTTTCTGTGAGCCCGCTTCCGCAGTTTCTGTTGCCGGTTTAATCTCGGCTTTGGGCGAATCTGCAATTCCGGACCAATCCGTGGTCGTATGCACCTTAACTGGTCACGGGCTTAAAGATCCAGATACGGCCATTAGTCAAAGCCCAAAACCCCTGCGGGTGGCGTCAAACTTGGGCGCAGTGCGGGATGCTATCCTTCGCTGAGGAGATCAGTTTTTCGGTTAATGGTGTAGTGCGGCTCGCAGGGAGGCCTTGATGCTCGGGGGCAATGTTCTGGTTTTTGATATCGAGACCGTCCCCGATGTTAAGGCCGGTAGACAGTTATTTAATCTTAAAGGCCTAAGTGACGAGGACGTTGCCCTCGCCATGCGGGCACTGCGTACACAAAAAACCGGAAAGACAGACTTTCTCTCTCATTTCCAACACCAAATAGTCGCAATATCAGCCGTGTTGCGTAGCAACGACAATCTTAAAGTTTGGTCGTTAGGTAACCCCGCTTCAGGGGAAAAAGAATTATTGGAACGGTTTTTCGATGGAATAGAGAAATTTGCTCCCGTTCTTGTGAGTTGGAATGGCAACGGCTTCGATCTCCCGGTCATCCATTACCGTGCTTTGAAACATGGTGTTGCATCGGCGCGTTACTGGGACAGCGGCGATATCGATCGGGAATTTCGCTGGAATAACTACCTCAGTCGATTCCACGCCCGGCATCTTGATCTGATGGACGTCTTGTCCGGGTATCAACCAAGGGCGTTTGTTCCCCTTGATGAGTTGGCAGTTATGCTTGGGTTCCCTGGAAAGATGGGGATGAGTGGCGCTCACGTCTGGGAAAGCTTCTGCTCCGGGCAAATTGATGCAATACGGGACTACTGCGAAACTGACGTCTTGAACACCTACCTGGTGTACCTGCGGTTTCAACAGATTCGCGGTGTTCTTAACCAAAAGGAATTAGAGCGCGAGCAAAACCGCCTGCGGGATCTTCTTGCGGACAGTAGCAGACCTCACCTATCTGAGTTCCTTGCGCGCTGGCCGGCCTTGGGTAGTGTCAGCTAATCAGATCGCCCCTTTCCCGGCGGTGGTCGACTCTTTAAGCCATGATGGCCGAGGGGTCGCCCGGGTCGAGGGTAAAGTGTGGTTTGTTGAGGGAGCACTTCCGGGTGAGACCGTCATCGTTCGGCCCACCAAAATTAGGCGTTCTTTTTCGTTAGGGCTGGTAGATAAAATAATCGTCCAATCAAAGAATCGGACAAAAGCACCTTGTCAATATTTTGGGACCTGCGGCGGCTGTGCCTTACAGCACCTTGAGCATAGCGCTCAATTAACCTTTAAACACCAGACCCTCCTTGATGCACTGGTCAAGGCCGGCGTTGGTCCAGTGGGGGTAACGAACCCCATTGGCGCTATGCCGTGGGGATATCGTCGGAAGGCACGACTCAGCGTCCGCTTTGTACCCAAAAAGGGCGGAATTCTGGTTGGCTTCCGTGAGCGAAATAATAAATATGTCATACCGCTGGCGGAGTGCCTGGTGATCGATCCTTCAGTAAACTCGGTTCTCGCGACACTACCAAGCCTTTTGCACGGGATGAGTGCGCCTGATCGATTCCCGCAAATCGAAGTGGCTGTGGGGGATAACGCAACCGCGCTGGTCTTTCAACACCTCGAGCCCTTAACGACAGCAGACACTTACCGTCTGGAACAGTTTGCTCGTGAAAATAACCTACTGGTCTACAGCCAAAGCGGCGGTTCAGGTTCGGTTGAAGCGATCTTTCCAGCTCAACCCGTGCTTTTAGATTACGCTTTGCCTGAGTTCTCAATCTCGGTCGGTTTTTCGCCGACCGATTTCATTCAGGTTAATCGGCTGGTTAACCAAGCGCTGGTGGGGATGGTTATAGACTGGCTGGACATTGGAGCAACGGATTCGGTACTAGATCTATTTTGCGGACTGGGTAACTTTTCGCTACCGGCAGCCCGTGGGGCAAAGAGGGTTCTCGGAGTAGACCAAAGCCCAAGCTTGATCTCGCGAGCTCGTGACAACGCCCACCGAAATGGAATCTCTAACACCGCCTTTGAGTGTCGTGACCTTTGTAGCAAAGATTTGGAGATCTGGGATCCAGGACAATTCTCAAAGGTCATCGTTGACCCTCCGAGAAGTGGAGCCCTAGAGGTATTGAACTTTGTCAACGAACGGGTTAAGCCGCGTTTTCTCGCTTATGTATCCTGTGATCCAGCAACACTGGCGCGAGATGCCGCATCTCTTACCAAATCTGGGGCCTACCGGCTGGTGAAACTGGGGCTGGCGGATATGTTTCCACATACCGCGCACATAGAATCCGTCGCCCTGTTTCACCGCTGTGAAGATACCGTTCCGGGTACAAAATAACGATCACACGTCCCGGTCAACCTTCGGTGCCGGTTTTGCCCGACTCGGCGGAAGCAGGCGCCGGCGATGAGTCAGTACTGCTCTTCGCTGCCCGCTCCTGTTGTTGGTTGCGAGAATTAGGGCGTGGGCCTTGCCCTCCAGAACGACCTCTACCTCCGCGCGATCGACGTTGACCGGATTTTTGACCTGAGGTCGAACCGGAGGCGTTATCTGCGTCACTTTGGGTTTTGCGGTCGGTATTAGCCTGTCCCTGAGCGTTGCGGTTGCGGCCTCCTTCCGAGCCTTCTTTTCGCTCCTGGCGTTGCCCATCTCTACGCCCGCCAGGACGCCGACCACGAGAGCGACTTTGGTTTGGTCTACCCCGTCGTTGGGGCGGCCTTTCCGGTTTCTTCTCAGGCTCTGGGGTCTCGGCGCCCTTTGTAAGTCGGTTCCAGATTCGTGTTAATAAACCTAAACCATCCGGCTTGGCGCTATCTGGAGCGCTATTAGGCACCGGCGGTGGAGGTGTATCTATCTGATCTACATTTACGGCCGGTCGAGTCTTTCGATGCGTCAGTGAATATTCCAACTCGTTTTCACTAGCGGGTGTAATTCGAATTTTATGGCTTTCAAGTGTGTTACCGGTCGCATCGATATCCTCGCTACGCAATCGCTGAATATTAAACTGGGAGCCCTGCAAATCGGGCGAGGGAATAAGGACGATACGTGTACCTAAACGTGACTCAACCTGGTTAACCTCGTGACGTTTTTCGTTCAGCAAGTAGGTGGCAATATCAACTGGTAATTCGGCAAGGACGGCCTCGGTATTCTCTTTGAGCGCCTCCTCCTCAAGAATTCTCAAGAAACTCAGCGCGGCAGAAGTGACATGGCGCACTTGCCCTGTACCATCGCACAGCGGGCAAACACCATAATTTGACTCACTAATTGAAGAGCGCAAGCGTTGGCGAGACATCTCAAGCAGGCCAAATCGAGAAATATGCCCGATTTGAATGCGAGCCCGATCGTTGTGCACCGCCTCTTCAAGTCGCGTTTCGACTGTTTTTTTGTTTCGGGCGGGGGGCATGTCAATCAGATCAATCACCAAGAGTCCGCCTAGATCGCGAATTCGCATCTGCCGGGCCAGTTCATCGACCGCCTCAAGATTGGTTTGAAGCGCTGTCTCTTCGATATCAGATCCTTTGGTCGCACGAGCCGAGTTCACGTCTATCGAGATGAGTGCTTCGGTATGATCAATGACAAGCGCCCCGCCGGAGGGCAGTTTGACTGTACGAGCGTACGCATTTTCAATTTGGTGTTCGATTTGAAAACGGGAAAACAATGGCACTGAATCGTCATACAGCTTAAGTTTCGAGACATTTTGCGGCATAACCTGTTCCATGAACCGCGATGCTCTATCAAAAACCGACGCCTCATCAACCAAAATCTCCTGAATATCGGTCCGCAGGTGATCCCTGATAGTTCGAACGATCAAATTGCTCTCTTGGTACACCAGAAAAGGCGGGGATTTGCTCGAGGTCGCTTCCTCGATGACGCCCCAGAGTTGCATCAGAAAGTTAAGATCCCATTGGAGTTCTTCGGGAGTCTTGCCGATGCCCGCCGTCCTGGCGATTAGGGAGTGCTCAGTGGGCACCTCAAGCCCCATCATGGCATCCCGCAAATCGGCCCGCTCGGGGCCATCGATACGTCGCGAGATTCCACCGCCTTTAGGGTTGTTAGGCATCAGGACCAGGTAGCGGCCGGCGAGGCTGATAAAAGTCGTCAGCGCGGCACCTTTGTTTCCGCGCTCATCTTTTTCGACCTGAACCAGCAACTCCTGCCCCTCCTCAATGACATCCTTGATACGGACTTGCGCCATAGGAGTCGCGGGAGAGAAATTGCGAAAATCAGACCGAGAGATTTCCTTCAAAGGCAGGAACCCCTGGCGCTCGGTT
This sequence comes from Acidiferrobacteraceae bacterium, assembly GCA_018698075.1. Classification (GTDB taxonomy): domain Bacteria; phylum Pseudomonadota; class Gammaproteobacteria; order Arenicellales; family UBA868; genus UBA868. The sequence continues at coordinate 183 of JABINT010000141.1, read as the reverse complement.
CCATAGTCAACAAAGGCGGCCTCTAGGCTAGGTTCGACGCGCGTTACCCGGCCTTGGTAAATATTACCTTTGCGTTGTGAGTGCAACGCAGATTCAATATCTAAATCTATAAGTTTCTGTCCATCGACAATTGCCACGCGCAGTTCTTCAGCATGGGTGGCATTAAATAGCATTCGTTTCATT
>JABINT010000139.1 GCA_018698075.1 Acidiferrobacteraceae bacterium | reverse complement strand
TGGGTGCAACCCCAATTCAAGGAATGGCTACTGCGCGATGGCGCCGCAGCCATTGCCTCTTTGGGCTTCACCGGCCGACAAGGAGAGCATTTGCGAGTTGTAGAGAACACCACGACAGTACACAACCTGGTCGTTTGCACTTTGTGCTCGTGTTACCCGTGGCCGGTACTGGGCCTTCCCCCAGTGTGGTACAAGTCCGCTCCTTACCGCTCAAGAGCGGTGAGCGATCCTCGTGGCGTGTTGGCAGAATTTGGCACAACCTTAGACCCTGATACTGAAATCCGGGTCTGGGATTCCACGTCCGAGGTGCGCTACCTGGTATTGCCGCAGCGCCCACAGGGGACCCAAGACTGGACGCAGGCGCAACTTGCATCCTTGGTCAGTCGAAACGCCATGATCGGGGTTGAAAAAGCACAACCGCCTCAAGATGGCACGGCGGCATGAGCGGCGGCCACGACCTCGGTGGCTTGAGTGGTCTTGGGCCGATTGCCCCGGAGCCCGAGTCTAGCGAGCCCGTATTCCATGCCGAATGGGAAAAACGTGTTTTTGCATTAACCATGGCTAGCGGGTTTTTGCGCCGCTGGAATCTGGACGAGTCACGCCATGCACGCGAACGCCAGCACCCGGCGGACTATCTGCGCAACAGTTACTATGAAAACTGGCTGGCGGGGCTACAGACCTTACTGGTGGAAAAAGACTTATTGTCCGCCAAGGAGTTAGCAACCGGAGCGAGTCAGAGCGGGGTTTCTGATGACGAGGCTGCACCGTTGCAGGCGAAGGATGTACCGCAAATCCTGTCCCGTGGCGGGCCTGTTGAAATGGTGATTGAACGTGCCCCGTGCTTCACTCTGGGAGACCGGGTGCGGGTGTGCAGTCAGGACCCAAAGGCGCATACCCGGGCGCCGGCCTATGTACGCGGCAGGACCGGGTTTATCACGGCGCATCACGGCGCTCATGTCTTTGCTGATCAACATGCGCGCGGTCAACGGGTGGGGCACCATTTGTACAGCGTAGCGTTTTCTTCGAGCGAACTATGGGCTAGTCCAGAAAACCGTGACACCGAATTCAAAGTGATGATTGATCTGTGGGAGCCGCATCTGGAGTTAGCGTGAAACCCGATAAAACTTCTCATATCGATAAACTTTCCGGCTTAGCCTCTGATGGCGAAGGTCCCGTATTCGCGCAGCCCTGGGAGGCGCAACTATTCGCCATGGTGCTTGAGTTGGCTCGACAAGGTGTTTTTTCCTGGGCCGAGTGGACTAAGATGCTTGGGGTCGAGATAGCTGCGGTTCGGGACCGCGGCGAGGCAGATTCAGGGACCACCTACTACCAGCACTGGCTGGTAACCCTGGAGCAGATATTATCTGAGAAAGGCGTTGTACAGGACTCTGACGTACAAAGCCGTATGACACAGTGGCGCGAGGCTTACTTAAATACTCCACACGGCCGGCCTATTCACCTGGCGGCGGGCGATTCCAGCCAGGCCTGAGTTCTCAGCCGGCACGTCTGTACACTCAATCGAAAATCAAAGGTTTAGTCTCCCGAGCTGGTTGATCAGCACCGGTTGAGAAAGAAGAGGGAAGATATGGAACGAAAACTAAGCACGATATTGGCGTCCGATGTGGTCGGCTTCAGCAAGATGATGGCTGCGAATGAAGAAGACACTTTGCGGGTGCTGGGAAAACGTCGCCAGGTTCTCGATGGCGTGATCGCTGAGCACGATGGCAAGATTTTTGGCTCCGCGGGCGACAGCATCATAGTCGAGTTTTCCAGCCCCATTAATGCGACCAAGTGCGCAGTGGAAATGCAGGATCGGATGGCAGCAATGAACGAAGATGTCCCAGAAAGTCACCAGATGATATATCGCGTGGGGATCAACATCGGCGACGTAATGGTTACTGAGGACAACCTGTTTGGCGATGCTGTCAATATTGCTGCGCGGCTGGAATCTGAGGCCAAACCGGCAGGCATCTGCGTGTCCAAAACGGTTTTTGACATGATCAGTCAGAAGGTTATGGTGTCGTTTGAGGATGCCGGCGAGCTTGAACTGAAGAATATTGAACAGCCAGTTCAGGCGTACTTTGTCATCAAGAGTAAAGGTGGTGTTCGCTATGTGCAGCAGTCGGAGAAACCTCAGATAGAGGTTAAAGATGCGGAATCCGGGTCGTTGGCAGTCATGCTGTTCAAGAATCTGAGCAAGGATGAGGAGCAAGCCTATTTTTGTGAGGGGTTCTCCGAGGACCTGATATCTGCTTTATCAAGATTTAGCAGTCTGACTGTGGTTTCGGGCAATGCCAGTTTCTCCTATCGTGACAAGACTATGGGTCCAAAGGAGATCGGTCGTGACCTGGGAGTGCGTTACATACTGGACGGCAGTGTTCGAAAGCTTGGCAACAAGATGCGTATCAGTGCCAGCCTGATTGGGGCCGAGAACGAAAAGACAGTCTGGGCAGATAAGTTTGATACCACAATAGATGAGATATTCGACACCCAGGACGAAATGATCGAGACCATAGTTGCGACCATAGTCGGCCGGGTTGAGGTAGATGGGATAAGGCGGGTCAGTAATGCCAGGCCTGAGAATCTTTCAGCCTATGACCTCGTGCTGCAAGGGCTGGAACATCACCGCCGTAGTGATTTGACTCGAGAAGATGCTCCCCGGGCACTATCTTTGTTTGAAAAAGCGATCGAAGCAGATCCATCCTACGCTCGGGCGCATGCGTGGCGGGCTTGCTCGCTGTCAAATTGCGTGGCATGGGATCCGGATTCCTACCCAGAGAATTGGTTTGATGAATGTCGAGGCTCTGCGGCGAGGGCATTGGAACTAAACCCGGATGATCACGAAGCGAATAGAATTATGGGCGCGATCTCGTTGCATCTGCGAGATTTTGAGTTAGCCAAACACCATCATGACCGGGCGGAAGAATTGTGTCCCAGTGATTCTTATATTCTTGGCAAGAATGCCGAAATGCAAGTTTTTCTTGGAAATCCAGCCAAAGGTCTCGAAAAAGTCACCTGGGCAATGCGGATCAACCCGTTCTGCCCTGATGATTTATTGGAAAAGGATGGTAAATGCAGATTCTGGCTTGAAGACTACGACGGTGCGCTGCAAAGTTTTAAGAAAATGCGCATCGGGAGCCGTGACAGCCTTTTTTATACTGCTGCAATATTTGGCCACCAGGATAAGGGCGATCAAGCAACGCAGGCCCTTAAGAGTGCGATTCGACTATCGAACGTATCCATCCAGCAATTTGCCGACAGCCAGCCGTTCGAGGATCAAAACCGCAATCGCGAACTCCAAGAAATGCTCGAATCCGTTGGGGCGTGACCGCCTGGTTTTGCGAACGGGTTGCGTTGCGATGTCTGATTGATCAAAGGATGCCAAGCTGTTGGACAGTTAACGCGTTGGATTGCAGGATGCCCGGTGGGTTAATCAGTACAAAGTGGCTATATATTATTTCCAAGCGAAACGAAATCGCTTTCATATACACTAGTGCTACTCGCAAACACCGCTTTCAGGCGGTGAGTTCATAACTGACCCAGGAGAAACTAGTGGACGAAGAAGTATTTAATATTCAACTACGAAAATTTTTAAAGAAGGTTGGAATACAATCTCAAAGAGAGATCGAAAAAGCCATTCGGGATGGCATTGCCCAAGGGT
>JABINT010000135.1 GCA_018698075.1 Acidiferrobacteraceae bacterium | reverse complement strand
GTATCGCCTCGGAGCGGGCATGGGCAAGCTGTAGCATGAGATTGCCGGATTGGCTGCGGATGCGGTTGTTCAGTATGAAGTCGCCCATTGCAGGTATACCGATCATTGCGATCACTGCGACAATGGCAATGGTGATCATCAGTTCGATCAGGGTAAAGCCGCCCGCCCGCATTGCGATGTGCGGGTAATTACGGGCATCTGGCAATTGGATATTCAAGGTGTTTGCAGTTTTCTGAGGGTTTCTCCAGCGTGACCAGTGTAAGTCTGCCACAGGTGGCCCACTGTGACGGTGCGCACAGTTATGGGCAGTATGGATAGGCCCGTTATTGGGTCTGTTAAGAGGGCTGTGCACTTTAATGGCACAATACCCGTCCTTTACCCGTCCTTTTTAGCGAGTTCTTTGAATGATTGTCAGCGTTGTCATACCGGTTTACAACGAGGCCGCCACCTTGGCACAAATTGTTGAGCGGGTGCGTGAGGCGCCTGTGACAAGCGAGATCATTCTGGTGGATGATTGCTCCACCGATGGCAGTCGGGAACTGGTGAAAACCCTGGCGTGCGGCGAAGGGGTTCAAGGGGTATTTCATGAAGTCAATCGGGGCAAGGGTGCGGCGCTTCGTTCAGGTTTCGCGGCGGCTACCGGGGACGTAGTGCTGGTGCAGGATGCCGATCTGGAATACGACCCTCGGGACTACCCGCGCCTGCTGGCGCCCATAGAGCGAGATGGTGCCGACGTGGTCTACGGCTCGCGTTTTGCCGGTGGCGAATCACACCGGGTGCTGTATTTCTGGCACTCGGTTGGCAACCGTGTACTCACCTTACTCTCCAACATGATGAGTAATCTCAACCTGACCGATATGGAAGTCTGTTACAAGGTTTTTCGTCGTGAGATTATCCAGGACATCAATCTCGTTGAAGACCGTTTCGGGTTTGAGCCGGAGGTAACCGCCCGCTTGGCTCGTTATCGCAAGGCAGATGGCAGCCGCCTGCGGATATTCGAGGTAGGCATCAGTTATGCCGGGCGTACCTACGAAGAGGGCAAGAAGATCGGCTACAAAGACGGCCTGCGGGCGTTGTGGTGCATCGTCCGATATAACCTGAAACCCGACTGATACTCTTTGCCCCGTTTGGGGCAAAGAGTACTGCGGGTCAGCTTTGAATCTTCCAGCTGCCGTCAGCCTGGCGGCATGCTGTACCGTAGCCTTGCTGAGTCTCACCACCGACTTGGATCTCGGTGGTGAATTCACGGCACGGGCTGCCGTCAGTGGCAGAGGTTGTCTTGGTCGGGGTGGCTGTACCGTTGTGCCCGGTGTTGGGGTTCTGCCAGGTCGTGGTAGCGCCGTCCTTGGTCGATTCCAGTGAGTACTGCAGGTTCTGCGCGGCAAGCAGCTGGTCACGCTCATCCAGTTGCGCGCCGATCTGATCGCCGACAATGGCACCGAATATCACGCCCAGCGCGATTGCCCAGCCCCGGTCGCTATGGCCTTTTCCCAGTGCAGAGCCAAGTACGCCGCCCACGACTGCGCCGGCGGCTGCGCCCTGCTCCTGCTTACTCGGCACGGTACTGCAACCGGTCGCCAGCAGCGCCAGGCTTATAACCCCGGCAGTGATCAAAGTCTTTTTCATGTTGGAGTGCCTCATTTATGGTGTACTTTTGTGCAAGCCCGTTAACGCGTGTTTCACCTAGTATAGGAAGGTCGGTTCGCGGTTGATGTGATCGCTATCACCTTTGTGTCGCTATAGGCAGAATCGGTGACGCCTTAGAATTCCAGTAGATCTTCAATGGCTTCTATGCCGGCAAAGGCGCAGATATCGTCCATGTCGCCGCCTGGCGCACCGGAGACGCCTATGCCTCCCACCAGTGAGCCAGCGGCCTCAATCATGACACCGCCGCCGACGACAATTACGCCGGGCAGGTTACGAATACCCGCAGCAGGTTGCCCGGCTGCTGTTACTGGCACCATGTCAGAGGTGTTGGTACGAAAGCCAACCGCGGTACGGGCTTTGCCGATTGCCGTATTGATGGTACGTGCACCGGCAAGCTGGTCACGCAGTGCGACCTGTACTCCGCCGAATCGGTCTACTACCGCGACTCCGACCTGAAAGCCCATACCGCGGCAGTGTTCCAGCGCGGCCTGCGCTGCGTTAAGAGCCGTTTGTGGCTTCATGACCTCAAAACTCACTGTGCCTTCAGCGGACCGGGCGGTGGTCGATGCCAGCACGATGATGCTGACAAGGAATGCGCCAAGAAAGTATTTCATAGTTGTAACTCGTTACAGGTTCTAAGTCATCCTATCACCGACGGTGTGATCGGAGTTAGCGCCTGATAGGTAGATTTATTACGATCTGTTAATTATCGCTATCAAGTGTGTCGCGGCAAGGTTGTTCACATGGTGATTTCATGTGCAAATCGATGCGGCTTGTGTGGTGGCCCCCGGCATCAGGCCGGACTAAGGGCGAGATCGCCACAGCGGCGAAGGTCGTTGGCGATTCCCGCGTAGGCAGTATCATCCAGGGGCTGAAAACTCCTGATACCCGTCACGGCGCGGGTATTTTCATCGAGACCTGCCACTGCACTCGCCAGAGCCTCGCGCATGAGGCCAAGCTCGGTTTGGGTTTTGCTACCCGCAGTAATCAGCGGTAGGCCCGGGCGGCTCGGCGTATGGGCGATGATATCAACTGACATAGCAGCAGCATCGTGACGCCTTGCCAACTGCCAGTTAACGCAGTCAATCGCTGCAGTATCAGCGCTGCCATTGGCCACTGCACGGATCGACTCGCGGTGGCTGCCCGTGATCAGCACCTCGCTGAAAAAACCATCGCCAGGGGTAAACGGTGCTACTGCGCATTTAAGGGCCAGGCAGCCGGAGTAAGAATCGGCGCCGTTGATGGCGACACGCTTGCCCTGCAGTGAGGCAAGGTTTTTGCCGTTATCGGCCCGGGCAATAATCACGCTGTGATATTCACCTGCCGGCGCGATACCCTGGTATGCAAAACTGCCCAGCACTTTTACCCGTTTACCCAGAGTTTGGACCAGCGGCAACCCGCAGCTTTGGCTCAGCAGCAACTGCTTTGAAAGCCAGACCTGCTCGCGAGAGAGTGAGCGATCCAGCGTGGTGGGCGCACGGATATCGCGTTGGTTGAAAGCATCGCGAATGGCACCCCACAGGGCATTGGTGGCCGTTGCAATCTCCGGCCAGTCATACATTGGTAACTGGCTCAAGGCCAGGGGTGTAGCGCTATCTTCTTTGTTTATCTGCATTAATTATTGACGGGTTACCTGCAATACCATAGCGCTGAAAGTCGCCAACTATGGCTGTCTGACAATGCTTTTATGGTATGGCTGTGCCAGCGGGTTAACTGTATTCGTGCTTTCCGTGGGCGCAGCGCATATCAACCAAAAATCGAGCGGCAACCTGAAAAAAGACCTGCGCTTATCAAGAAAAGAATTTAGCCTTGTGTTATCCCCTCTTAATGGGCGCCCGCCTAGGGTGAAGCCGACACTATCTTACGCCAGTTGGTCGGATCGGGCACGGACCGAACTGAATCTTGGCCCAACTGATTTAACACGAAGAAAGGACAACTGTTTATGGTTGAAATGCCTTAAGCCGTTACCTTAGTGCAACGCTTCAGGCCGGATCGTGTGCCAACCCCGCGAGCAAAGGCCAGGGAGCGGCAACGATCAGTCAGTCGGCGCTGACCGAGAAGATCTCTACCGGCCGAGCAAATCCTTTGAGATCTTGTGCTCCCAGGCTCGTGACTGTATGAGTTGTCTTAACGAAAAAGCAGGTGTCCTCATCGATGATCACACTCCCTGGATCGCCAGCGCTTTGTAGCCTTGAGGCCAGGTTCACCACGCTGCCGATGACGGTGTAATCTATTTTTTCGACCGGGCCAATATTGCCCACCTTGGCGTAGCCGGTGGCCAAGCCAATGCGAATAGCAAAGGGAAAGCGGTTTTGCGCACGATAGTGCTGATCAAGCTCTTGGGCCCGTGCCTGCATTTGCAGCGCGCAGTTTACTGCCCGGGATGCGCTGGTGATGTCATCACCGTCGTTTTCAAAAAAAGCGAGAATGCCGTCGCCCATGTATTTATCGATCACACCATCTTGAGCGAATATGACTGACGCAGCATCACCAAAGTACGTCTCCAGCACATCCTGTATCTCCTGTGGGTCAGCCTGGTCAGAAAACGCCGTGAAATTCACAATATCGCTGAACATCACGGTGATGCGCTTGCGCGCACCACCGAGTTTGAGAAGATCAGGGTCGTTACGGATCTGATCCATCAGCCGCGGCGAGAGGTAACTCTTGAGGCTGCCCTCAAGTACGCCCTCGTAGTGTTCCAGCTGGGTGTAGCGGTACATGCTGGAAAAAAGATACATCACAATCAGAGGTATCAGCACTGGCAATACCGGCAGTAACCAGCCGCCCTGGGCAAAGGCGCCAAACGCAACAGCGACATAAACCACGAGCATCCCCAGCGCAGTTGCGCTGAACCAAAGCGTTCGCAGGCGCCACGCGGCAAAGACCAGTAACCCCCCCAGCAGCACGGCCATAGCGATCGCGAATCCGTACGGCACCAGGCTAATAAAAGCGCCGGTCAGCAGCATGTTGGCGGCGTTAGACCAGATGTAGGCCCGCGGAAAGGTATTGTCCAGCGGAGTGGGGCTGACATCGCCATACTGGCTGG
>JABINT010000134.1 GCA_018698075.1 Acidiferrobacteraceae bacterium | reverse complement strand
GCCGTGACGCAGGCCGTATCGGGCCGTATCGATAAAGGAGCGCGTCAGCAACGCCAGAAGTGGATGGCCGAGTTGCGCGAGATTGAGGCGACCAAGCTTAAGAAGTTGATGCCGATGTTTACTACCGATCAGAGTCCGATTCATCCTTACCGGTTGGCCTATGAAATAAATGAGTTTCTGGGCGAGGACACAATCTATATAGGCGATGGCGGTGATATCGTAACCATTTCTGCTCAGGCAGTCCGCCCGCGCAACCCGGGACAGTGGATGGATCCCGGGGCGCTTGGCTCGCTTGGCGTGGGCACTGGTTTTTCCATGGCGGCCAAGCTTGCACACCCCAATAAAGAAGTGGTCTGTCTCTATGGTGATGGTGCCTTTGGCATGACCGCCTTCGATATGGAAACAGCACAACGCTTCGGTGCGCCGTATCTCGCAGTGATCGGTAATAATTCGGCCATGAATCAGATCCGCTATGGGCAACTCGCCAAGTACGGCGAGGAGCGTGGTGATATCGGGAACAAACTCGGCGACGTGCCTTTTTCCAAGTTCGGCGAGATGATTGGCGGATATGGCGAAGAAGTTACCGAGGCGAGCCAGATTCAGCCGGCAATGCAGCGTGCACGGGAAGCGATAGCCAAGACGGGAAAGTGCGCCGTGGTCAATGTCTGGGTCGACCCCAACGAGTACGCGCCAGGCACCAAAGCTCAGACCATGTACAAGTAACCATTCATTTACCACTCCGATAGTCTTAACAAGAAGAGAAAACCAATGTCACAACCACTTACCGGTATAAGAATTCTGGATTTCACACATGTCCAGTCTGGGCCCACTTGCACTCAGTTGCTTGCATGGATGGGCGCCGATGTGATCAAGGTAGAGCGCCCTGGTGTTGGTGATGCCACACGAAAGCAACTCGTGGATGTGGAAGGGGCTGACAGCCTCTACTTCACCATGCTCAATCACAACAAACGCTCCCTGACCCTTAATTCCAAGAACCAAGCAGGTAAGGAAGTGCTAGAGCGACTGGTAAAAGAATGTGATGTGCTGGTGGAAAACTTTGCCCCAGGGGCGCTTGATCGGATGGGATTTGGTTGGGAACGCATCCAGGAACTTAACCCCCGCATGATCATGGCTTCAGTTAAGGGTTTTGGCCCGGGACCTTATGAGGATTGCAAAGTTTACGAAAATGTGGCGCAGTGTGCAGGCGGGTCTGCATCCACCACAGGCTTTCACGATGGTTTACCTATGGTAACTGGTGCGCAGATCGGTGATTCGGGCACCGGCTTGCATCTTGGGTTCGGTATCCTGGCGGCGTTATTACATCGGGAGAAAACGGGTCGCGGACAACGCGTGCTTGCTGCCATGCAGGATGGGGTAATTAATCTGTGTCGGGTCAAGTTGCGCGACCAGCAGCGCTTAAAAGCGGGCCCTCTGAAGGAATACTCACAGCATGGTGAGAACATACCATTTGGCGAGGCCACGCCGCGTGCCGGCAACGACTCGGGTGGTGGGCAGCCGGGCCGTATCCTAAAGTGCAAGGGATGGGAGACCGATCCGGACGCCTATACCTACTTCATTACCCAAGCCGCCGTTTGGAAAAATATATGTGACGTCATTGATAAGCCCAACTGGAAGGAAGACCCAGACTACGCAACGCCAGAGGCGCGTCTGCCGCGCCTGAATGAGGTCTTTGGCGCGGTTGAGGATTGGACCATGACCAAGACCAAGTACGAAGTCATGGAAGTATGTAATCCACTGAATATTCCGGTTGGGCCGATTCTTTCAATGAAGGAGATTGCTGATGAGCCGTCGTTGCGTGCAACCGGCACTATCGTCGAATGTGATCACCCTGAACGCGGGCCGTACCTTTCGGTCGGATGCCCGGTAAAGCTTTCGGATAATGCTGTTACCGTAACCCGTTCACCCCTGCTTGGTGAGCATACCGATGAAGTTTTGTCAGAAGTATTGGGGTATAGCGACGAAGATATTGCCTCTTTCAAGGAAGCCGGCGCAGTTTAAAGGTATGTACTGTGCGCCAACTGTCCACGGGTGAACTGGAGTAAAAAATGAAATTAATTGTTCATGGTCAGCAGGCCTTTGGTAAGGCAGTTCTTGAGGCGATTCTGGACAAGTCTGTCGACGAAGTGGTCGCAGTGTATTGCGCGCCAGATAAAGAAGGCAGACCTTTTGATCCGATAAAAGAACTTGCGCTTGAAAATGGGCTTCCGGTATTTCAGCCGACCTCGTACAAAGACCCGGAAGTATGGGCCCAACTCGCTAGCCATGATGCAGATCTGTGTGTCATGGCCTATGTGTTGTTGATCGTGCCAGAGGAGGCGTTGAATGCGCCCAGGTACGGGTCGATCCAGTATCACCCATCGCTATTGCCGATGCATAAGGGGCCGAGTTCTATTAACTGGCCTATTATCTTCGGCTCAACCAAGACTGGACTATCTATTTTCTGGCCGGATAACGGGTTGGATACCGGGCCGATTCTGCTGCAAAAGGAAGTAGATATCGAGCCAGACGATACATTGGGGTCAATCTATTTCAACAAATTGTTCCCGATGGGTGTTGACGCTATGCTCGAATCGATTGACCTGGTTCGTGATGGCAATGCACCCAAAATCGAGCAGGATCCTCACGGTGGCACCTATGAAGGCTGGTGCCGCAAGGCAGATGTTGAGATTGACTGGACTAAGTCCGCCGATGAAGTTTACAACCTGATACGGGGTGCGAACCCGCAGCCTGGGGCGTGGACTACTATCAATGGTGAAGAAGTTAGGGTGTTCGATTGTCAAAAAACTACCAGTGTGAGCGGCGAAGCGGGCACCGTTGCCAGTATGGGTGAAGACGGGGTTGTGGTTGCTACTGGCGAAGGTGGTATTCGAATTCTGAAGCTCAGGCCAGCAGACAGTGGGAAAATCAGTGCTCACGAATTCGCCACCAATCGGAATCTATTGGTTGATACGAAACTGGGTGTATAGCCAGCGCCGTTATCTTGTACAACCCCATTATTGAAGCTACCAGACCTGCGCCAAACGAATCGATTGAGTGCTGGTTATGAGCATGATGAAATGAGTGAACTTGAAATCGCGGTGAGTCGTATCACCTTTGATTGAGCGTCGGAATATGGATATTCAGAAGGTTCAAGACAGCGCGCTGCCCGTGAGCTCAGCGCCCATTCAACGCCGATTATAATAGTCTCGAAACGCGTCAGGCATCGTATATCGGTATCAACTAAGTGCAGGTGACATATGACTAATATCAGGCTGGCCCCGATCGGCGTAGCTCAGGCACTTAAGGATCAGGTCTATTCGATGCTGAAAGATGCGATTACCGAGATGGATATTTATTCCACACCTGAACCGCCCAAGCTGGATGAAAGAAGGCTGGCAGAAGAGCTTGGCGTGAGTCGGACACCCGTGCGTGAGGCTTTATCGCGGCTGGAGCAGGAGGGGCTGGTCAAGAATGTGCCCCGGCGTGGTACTTATGTCGTGCGTAAGACCAAGAAGGAAATCCTGGAAGTCGTTTGTGTATGGGCCGCGCTGGAAAGTATGGCGGCTCGACTTGCCACTCAGAATGCAAGCGAAGCCGAGATCAGCAAACTGCGTAAGATGTTTGCGAGCTTTGATGACAAGGAGGAGGCCCGGGCGCACATC
>JABINT010000024.1 GCA_018698075.1 Acidiferrobacteraceae bacterium | reverse complement strand
TCTCACCCGAATCATCCATCAGACCGCCCTGAATACCGGAGTCTTTCCCGAGGGTGGCATCAGAACACGCTGCATTCCTCGCGAGAATTACATGATTGCCGATGGCCATGCCGACAATGCATTTATTCACCTAATGTTGCGGATCCGGTCCGGACGAGATATTGAAACTCGCCAGCGGGCTGCCAGCGCCGTGTTTGAAGCTCTATGTGATTTTCTTGCAGACGATATGTCGGCGCATCCACTGGGCATTTCGTTAGAGGTTCAAGAGATAGTTCCCCAGACCAGCTATAAATTGAACAACCTGCATGATTATGTGAAGCAACGCCGCGAGAATCGATCATGAGCGATCGTTTCGCAGAAAATCAGCGCAAAGCCGAACAATACCTAGCGCGGTTCAAAACAAAGAGCTTGGGTCATTTGATCGGTGGCAAGGGCATTGCTGGCTATGATGGAAATGTCATGGAAAACTCGACTCCGATTGACGGCAGTACCCTGAATACTGTCTCGATGGGAGGTGAATCAGAGGTAAATCTCGCTGCAGGTGCTGCATCAGACGCATTTTCTGACTGGCGGAACGCGTCAGGCACTGCTCGGCGGCAATTGCTGCACCGGATCGCTGACGCCGTCGAAGCGAGAGCCGAAGAAATCTCACTGGTCGAAAGTGTGGATACTGGGCAGGCTATCCGCTTCATGAGTAAGGCGGCAATCCGCGGCGCTGAGAATTTCAGATTCTTTGCAGATCGTGCACCTTCGGCGCGGGACGGCTTGCATCTGCCGGCCGTAAACCAGTTGAACTACACCGTTCGAGAGCCAGTGGGCCCAGTAGGCGTTATTACCCCCTGGAATACCCCATTCATGCTCTCGACCTGGAAAATTGCACCTGCTTTGGCGGCAGGCTGCACAGTGGTTCACAAACCGGCCGAATGGAGCCCATTGACGGCGATGCTGCTGGCAGAAATTACCCACGAGGCCGGATTACCACAAGGCGTACTGAATTTAGTCAATGGCATCGGTGAGGTCGCCGGACGCGCCCTGACCGAGCATCGCGATATAGCCGCAATTGCTTTTATTGGCGGCTCCGAAACCGGTCGACACATAATGGCACAAGGTGCTCCAACACTTAAACGGGTGCACTTTGAACTCGGCGGGAAAAACCCAGTGATTGTATTTGAGGATGCCGACTTCGAAAGAGCGCTCGATGCTGTTGTCTTTATGATTTACAGCCTCAATGGCGAGCGCTGTACCTCATCCAGCCGCCTGCTGGTGCAATCGAGCATTCATGATCGCTTTGTTGATGCCCTGGCGAAGAGGGTTAAGAACATCAAGGTGGGTCATCCACTTGATCCAAATACCGAGCTCGGCCCACTCATTCACCCCAACCATCATTCCAAGGTCTGCAACTACATGAAGATTGGCGCAGCCGAGGGGGCATTGATTCGAGTCGGCGGTCAGGCGATCGACCGAGACGGCGGCTGTTATTTCCAACCAACGCTACTCACCGGGGTCAGTCATGAGATGCGAGTCGCCCAGGAGGAGATCTTCGGGCCGGTGCTTTCAGTGCTGCCCTTTGACGATGAAGCACAGGCAGTCCAACAGGCCAATGCAGTCGACTACGGCCTTGCCGGCTATTTATGGACGGGCGACGCGGGGCGGGCACATCGTGTCGCTGGGCAGATGGACTGCGGCATGATCTGGGTTAACTCGGAAAATGTCCGGCATCTGCCGACCCCGTTTGGCGGTATGAAATCCAGCGGCATAGGTCGGGACGGTGGCGACTACAGCTTTGACTTCTACATGGAAACTAAGAATATCTGTGTCGCGACCACTGATCATCGCGTTCCGCAGTTGGGCCTGGCAGACTAACAGGAGACATCGATATGGGTGAGCTTGTTCTAGCTGCAAAAATTACTCACGTGCCGTCGATGTATCTTTCGGAGATGCCGGGCCCGCACCAGGGATGTCGGAAAAGCGCGATTGATGGCCACCGTGAGATTAGCCGTCAGGCTCGTGAACGCGGTGCTGATACCTTAGTTGTGTTCGACGTGCACTGGCTGGTCAATTCCGGTTATCACATCAATTGTGCATCGAATTTCTCTGGTGTTTACACTAGTAGTGAGTTGCCTCATTTTATCCAGGGCATGGCCTACGACTGCCCTGGCAACCCGGAACTAGGCGACTTAATTGCTGAATCCGCAAAAGCCAAAGGGCTGAACACCCGCGCGCACAAGGTCGAAAGCCTAGGGCTGGAGTATGGCACTTTGGTTCCCAATCGGTACATGAATGAAGACCAGCATTTCAAAGTGGTCTCAGTAGCCGCGTGGTGTGGCTGGCACAGCCTGGAAGATAGCCGCCGATTTGGTGAAGCAGTCGTGGACGGGATTAAACAAAGCAACAGCCGGGTGGCAATTTTGGCAAGCGGCTCGTTGTCTCATCGTTTTCAAGACAATGGCAGTCCCGAAGAATCAATGTTTGATATCAGCGACGAGTTCTATCGCCAGGTTGACCTGAGAGTGCTCGAACTATGGCAGTCTGGGCGCTTTGATGTTTTCACCGCAATGCTGCCCGAATACGCCGATGCCTGTAAGGGTGAAGGTGGAATGCACGATACCGCCATGCTGCTTGGAGCCTTGGGCTGGGACCGCTACCAGGGGCCAGTGAAAATTGTAACCGACTATTTTGCCAGCTCCGGGACAGGCCAATGCAATGTAATCTTCGAAGTTCCCGGCTTTGTTGTGTCCTGAGGGCTCCGAGGGAGCCGGCATTTGTCAATATACGGCGCTGTCAAAGCGACTCTCTTCAATATTCAGATTGATACTGCCTGATTGATTGACTCCTCACCAAGAAAGAAACAATTGACTTCCAATCAAGCGTTCGGCAACTCAGTTTTACCCGGATTCACCATACCCCTTTTGCGAAAAACTCAGCATGCTTGAATCCCTTTACGCGTTTCTCGCCATGTTAGCCTTGGTGCTACTGGCACGTATACCGATTGCCTTCGCTATGGGGTTGGTGGGATTCGTTGGCTTTAGCTTGGTAACCAGTTGGAATGCGTCGTTAGCCATGGCCACGATTATCACCTACGAGACCGCAATAAATTACGGTTTATCAGTAGTGCCTCTGTTCATTCTGATGGGGAACTTTGTTACAAGGGCCGGCCTTTCAGATGAACTCTATACGGCTGCTCACGCCTTCTTGGGGCACCGACGGGGCGGCTTAGCCATGGCCACAATCGTAGCCTGCGGTGGTTTTAGTGCTGTGTGCGGTTCCAGCCTGGCGACAGCTGCAACAATGTCCAAAGTGGCATTGCCGCCAATGCGACGGTTCGGTTATTCCGATGCCCTCGCCACAGGCTCGGTCGCTGCAGGGGGAACTTTGGGTATTCTCATTCCGCCCAGTGTGATTCTCATCATTCTTGGGATTATGACTCAAAGCGATATTGGCCTATTGTTCATCGCCGGCATACTACCTGGGTTGCTGGGGGTATTGCTGTACCTTGTGGCAGTATTGATTACCGTCACTATCGACCCAACAGCCGGCCCCCGCGGCCCACGTGCAGATTGGCATCAACGCTGGCACGCCGTGCGCGGGGTGAGCGCTGTCCTGGCCTTGTTTGTTCTGGTAATTGGCGGGATTTATGCAGGCATGTTTACCCCCACTGAAGCGGCCGGTATCGGGGCTTCAGGCGCCTTCATGATCGCCCTGTTAAGACGCAAACTTTCGTGGCCCAGCCTGTTTGAAACACTGCTGGAAAGTGCCCGTACCACCGCAATGATCTTCGTTATCCTGATCGGCGCGTTAATTTTTTCCAACTTCATCAACATTGTTGGCTTACCCGACCTGCTATTGAGTTGGGTAACCTCCTTCAACCTGCCTCCCATTGCCGTGATCCTGCTGATTATGCTGGTGTATGTGATTCTGGGAACAGTATTGGAGAGCCTGTCAATGATTATGCTGACAGTGCCAGTGTTCTACCCACTAGTGCTAGGAATGGAATTAGGCGGATTTTCTGATGCCCTTGCTGATCCAGAGATGGCGCTGATCTGGTTTGGCATTATCGTAGTGGTAATTACAGAAATCAGCCTGATTACACCCCCTGTCGGTCTTAATGTATTTGTGCTCAAAAGCATGCTGAAGGACGTTAGCTTAGGCACAATATTTCGTGGCGTGACTCCGTTTTGGATCGTAGATATAGTACGCCTGCTGATACTGATGCTGATCCCGTCCATCGTGTTGCTGCTGCCATCCCTCATGAATTAGCCTCGCCCATCGGTTATAAATCTCAAGGCATGGCCTTCCAGCATAATTGTATTTGTCATGCATTTAATAGCGTTCATCGCTACAGCTGAGTGGCTAGGCGCCCCATCGACCTCAGAGCAGCTTGAATTAACACAAGCTAACGCCAGCAGCCTGCCATATGACATCGAGCCTCAAACTCTGGTGATCCAACAAACGGGTTACCAGCCAAGCCCACCCGATATTTCTGGCGAGTGTATGTTCTTTCAACACCCGCTATGCTGTCGGTACACCCCCAGTTGGTAGGCCAAGCCAATAAAATGTCCCAGAACGCTCAATGGTTTTTTGATTTTGTTTCACCATTTTCCTATCTCCAATTCAAGGCTTTAGATCGTCTGCCGGATTCGCTTGAACTGACTCTCACTCCTGTTTTATTTGCTGGATTGTTGGCACATTGGGGGCAAAAAGGCCCTGCAGAGATCTTCCCAAAACGGAGTGATACCTATCGCTATTGTCACTGGTATGCGAGAAATTCAGGCATCCCTTTCCAGATGCCCCCGGCACACCCTTTTAACCCCCTGCCGTTCTTGCGTCTCGCCGTTGCATTGGATTGCGAGCCAGCAATTGTCAAAGTCATTTTTGATTACATCTGGGCCAAAGGAAAGCCTGCACACACTGTTGAGGGCTTTTTAGATCTCACTTCAGATCTAGGTATTGATGATCCTGAACTGTTGATATCAAACACCGGCGCAAAGGATATATTGCGGCGCAATACCGACAACGCGATTGCCGCGGGTATTTACGGCGTCCCCACTATCTTAATCAACCAAGAGCGCTTCTGGGGTCTTGACCAGAGCCAGATGATGCTCGATTACCTGGAAAACCCCCAACTGATGGAAGCGCCTGAGATAAAACGACTTACCGACCTTCCACAGGGCGCCATTCGGCAATCGCCGCCTACAAACAATGACTTGGATTGAGTCGGTATCGAGGAGGAACGCGGCTGGCCACCTGAGGGCCTAGTACAAAAAATATCAGCGTCCGAATGGCACTATTGCCAATATATACAGCGCCCACTCGCTACGCCCACATACTCTAGAAGGCCATGCGGCACTCTATCGGGCCTTCCTCGGACATACTGGCAATGTACTGGCGCTGTGGTATTTGGAAGCGGTGGGTCTTTATGTCAGTGTTCTTAACCAGTGCACATATTGCATAGATCACCATGCCCATGCGGGTGGGCTGGCGTATCCTGGAAAACCGGAGGCGTGGTCGGCCATTGCAGATGCCCTGGCGGGTGGGGTCTTAGCGGATGCGTTTGACGGTAAGGAATTGGCCCTTCTAGGCTATGTAGGGACATTGACCGTTGACCCAGCCGCACTGACTATTGAATCGATCGAAAGCTTACGACAGGCCGGAGCCAGTGATGGTGAGATATTGGAGGTTAACCAAGTGGCCGGGTACTTCGCTTACGCAAATCGTGTCGTACTGGGACTTGGGGTAACACTAGATGAAGAAACTCGTTGAGTTTTTGGCAATGCCAAACATTCAGCACGCTGTTGCTCAGTTTTTGGAGTCGTAAACAAGCATAAGGAACCACTGGTGAGAAGACAACTCTATTATCGGCGCCACGAGGGAGCGAAACGACGCACTCCTGGGCCGTTACAAAGTTACCCAAAGCTCGATCAGCGCTAATCGGCCAACCTCTTCCCACAGAATCAGAATCTACACACCGCTAACCCACGTGGTATTTTGCTTATCCAGATTGGCAGACTTGTGGCAACTCTGTTTTTTAAGGGCGTGTAAGCCGTTGCTTTATGGCGCGCCCGGAGAGATTCGAACTCCCGACCTCGTGGTTCGTAGCCACGCACTCTATCCAACTGAGCTACGGGCGCCTATTAGGAAGGCTGCGGATTCTACCATGTGAAAAGCGGCGCTTTGCGCCGTCGCCTGGCGACGGTGTTGCCCGTCCAGACAGAGTACTAGGGAATCGGGCCCAAATCTCGAGACCTCGACCCGGGCCGCCAATCTTTCGCGAGACGTAAAAATGGAACCCGGACGATGGTTAGATGTAAATGGCGGAGAGGGAGGGATTCGAACCCTCGATGGAGCTATAAACCCCATACTCCCTTAGCAGGGGAGCGCCTTCAGCCGCTCGGCCACCTCTCCGTTAGCACATTTCTTCAGGGCCCGGGTTCGTCCGGAACCTCTGCGCCCTGTTCGTCGGCATCTTGTATCCGCTCAAAGATCTCTTCGCGGTGTACAGCCACATCCTTGGGTGCCTTTATCCCGATTTGTACCTGGCTCCCCCGGACGCCCAGGACTGTTACCTGGATGTCATCGCCGATGTTCAGGGTCTCGCCTACCCGCCGTGTCAAAATCAGCATCTTGGCTACCCTCCGTTGCCTGGTATCACCCTCCAGAAGAGGATCACGTTCACTTCCTTGGCCTGCAGTTAAGCCCAGGCGCACCCTGCGGTCATTTTACACCACGGCTCAAGGGCTTTCGACCATGCTTCAGATGTCTTTAGCCTCGGCCAGTTGCTCTTCGGTGCCTTCGCCGTCCAGGCCAAATGCCTTGTGCAAAGCTCGAACGGCAAGTTCCAGGTATTTATCGTTTACGCCCACGGAAATCTTAATCTCCGAGGTCGAAATAAGTTCAATATTGATACCCTCAGCCGCCAAGGCCTCAAACATCATCGCCGCCACGCCAGAATGCGAGCGCATGCCGACTCCAACGATGGCAATCTTGGCCAGGGTGTCGTCACCAACCACGTCACGGGCATTCAGTTCCTTGGCAGTTTTATTGAGCAGTGCCATTGCCTCGGGGTATTCATCCCGGTTTACAGTAAAGGTAACGTCCGTAGTGCCATCCTGGGAGACATTCTGGATGATCATATCGATATTCAGGTGCGCCTTTGAGATCGGACCAAAAATACGTGACGCAGCACCTGGCTGGTCCGGCACACCCCGTATTGTTACCTTAGCCTCATCTCGGTTGTAGGCGATTCCTGAGATTAACGGCTGTTCCATATCGCTTACCTCGTGTGTGATCAGAGTGCCTGGGCCATCCTCAAATGAGGATAGCACCCGTAACGGCACATGATATTTTCCCGCGAATTCCACCGAGCGTGTCTGTAATACCTTAGCTCCCTGGCTCGCCAGCTCCAGCATCTCTTCAACAGTGATTTGGTCCAGACGCCTTGCCTCCGGTACGATGCGCGGATCAGCGGTGTAGACACCGTCCACATCGGTAAAGATGCGGCATTCGTCGGCTTCGAGCGCAGCGGCCATCGCCACCGCCGTGGTATCGGATCCACCGCGCCCCAAGGTAGTAATATTGCCGTCATCGTCGACACCCTGGAACCCGGCCACGACCACCACCCGATTTAGTTCGAGGTCGGTACGAACTCTGGCCGCATCGATATCGCGAATGCGCGCCTTACCATGAATACTGTCTGTCAGGATACGAACCTGCCCACCGGTATACGAGCGTGCCTCAATGCCCCGTTTATGCAATGCCATTGACAATAGCGCGATGGTGACCTGCTCACCGGTGGAGAGCAGCACATCCATCTCGCGAGAGAGCGCATCAGGATCGATCTGTGATGCCAGATCCAACAGACGGTTAGTTTCACCCGCCATGGCCGAGACGACCACCACCAGGCTCTCGCCTCGTTGTCTGGCTGTCGCCACCCGGTCAGCCACAGCGTTAATTCGCTCGACCGAGCCGACTGAAGTGCCTCCGTATTTTTCTACCGCCAAAAACATATCATTACGTTAACTATCGATTGGGGCGCGCATTAAACCCCTTTTGGGCGACGCGGTAAAGGCTTTGGGGGAAAGGGGATTGTGCTCAGCGCGAGGCAATCCACGACGATACCGCCGCAAGAGCCTCATCTAGGCCCGAGACATCAGCGCCGCCACCCTGGGCAGAATCAGGGCGGCCTCCGCCCTTGCCACCCACCCGCGAGGCCAGTTCAGCGACCAGATCGCCGGCGTGACAGCGGTCTGTCAGGTCTTTGCTGACTCCCACCATAAGTATCGCCTTGTCGTCATGGGCCCCGCCGACAACTACAACGGCTGAGCCGAGCCGATCACGCAGTCGATCCATCATGGTGCGCAACCCCTTGATATCGACACCATCGTAACGTTTTACCAATACATTGATGCCATTGACCTGGCGTACTTCGCTGGTCGGGTCATCGCCGGCGCCGCCGGTGGCAAGTTGCCCCTGCAACTGCTCGACCTTTCGTTCGAGCTCACGCACCCGTGAGGAAACCCCAACGGCTCGCTCTTCAAGATCCGCCCGGCCAGTCTTGAGCAAGGCCGCCAATCGCGACAACGTTGCGGTCTCGCCCGTGTTGTACTGTCGTGCCACTTCTCCGGTCAGCGCCTCCAGGCGACGTACCCCGGCCGCGATGCCACTCTCAGACAGTATTCGGAAGGTTCCAATATCTCCGGTGCGCTGAACATGGGTGCCGCCACACAGTTCCAGCGAGAAAACTCCCATAGCCACCACCCGAACCTGCTCCTCGTAACGCTCTCCAAAAAGTGCAGCAGCGCCCTCTTCTCGCGCATCATCCAAAGCCATCAGCCGGGTGTTAACGTCGTTATTGGCGCGAACCTGCGCATTCACGATACGCTCGACCTTATCCAGTTGAGTGTCCGACATCGGCTCGCCATGAGAAAAATCAAATCGCAAACGCTCCGGTTCAACCAGTGAACCCTTTTGCTCAACATGCTCACCAAGCACCTGGCGCAGAGCGGCATGCAGTAAGTGGGTGGCTGAATGGTTAGCAGCCGTCTCTACCCGACCCCGTTGCGCCACCGCAGCACTGACTTTGATCCCGGGTTTAAGAGCGCCACTGACTACCCGTCCGGCATGTGCAATGACCTTGTGGGCGAGATAACGTGCGCCAGTGACTTCAAAACTGCCGCCCGGCCACGTCAACACGCCACCATCGCCAACCTGACCACCGCTTTCGGCATAAAAAGGTGTACTCTCGAGCACTACTAAGCCTTCAGAACCCTCGGCCAGAATATCGGTTTCTGTATCGTCTTTTACAACCGACAATACGGTTGCCTCTCCATTTAATTCATCGTAGCCGGTAAAAATTGTGCGCTCTTCAACACTGACGCTGACTGCACCGTCCATGCGAAAATGACTGGCAGCCCGCGCGCGCTCGCGCTGAGCGGCCATAGCCTGTTCAAACCCGTCCATATCGACCGTAAGCCCACGCTCGCGAGCGTAATCCGCAGTCAGGTCTGCGGGAAAACCGAAAGTATCGTACAGCCGAAAAGTTAGCTCCCCAGGTATTATGGTGCCGGGCAGATCCGCAAGTTCGTGCTCGAGAATACGCATACCCTGGCCCAGAGTCTGAGCAAAGCGCTCTCCCTCTTGCGCCAAAGCCTCCTCAACACGACCCTGTGCATCTGCCAGTTCGGGGCAGGCGTCGCCCATTTGCTCTACCAACGGTGCCACTAATTTGTGCATAAAAGGCGCCGATGCCCCAGCCTGATAACCATGACGAATAGCGCGCCGAATAATTCTGCGCAATACGTAGCCGCGACCTTCGTTTGATGGAATCACGCCATCGGTAATCAGAAACGCACTGGAGCGGATGTGATCAGCGATCACCCGCAATGAGCTGTTATCTATGTCAGTACAGCCAGTTACCTCGGCAGATGCCTTAATCAAAGCGACAAAAAGATCTGTCTCATAGTTGCTGTGGACCCCTTGCAGAACCGCGGCCAAGCGCTCCAATCCCATGCCGGTATCTACCGAAGGCCGCGGCAAGGGGGTGTCAATGCCGCTCGCATCCCGGTTGAACTGCATAAATACCAGGTTCCAGATCTCTACGTAGCGATCGCCGTCGGCCTCGGGGGTTCCCGGGGGTCCGCCCGCCACTTCGGGCCCGTGATCATAGAAAATCTCACTGCAAGGCCCGCACGGACCGGTGTCACCCATCGACCAGAAATTATCGCTGGCACCAATGCGGGCAAAGCGCTCACGAGGAATACCGATATCTCCCAGCCAGATATCCGCAGCCTCGTCGTCCTCGTCGAAAACGGTCACCCAAAGCTTTTCTGGTGACAATCCGAAGCCGTCGGTGAGCAGTGTCCAGGCGTGTTGAATTGCTTCGGGCTTAAAATAATCACCAAAACTGAAATTTCCAAGCATCTCAAAGAAGGTGTGATGTCGGGCGGTGTACCCCACGTTATCCAGATCATTGTGTTTGCCACCGGCGCGCACGCAGCGTTGCGCGGTCACGGCTCTTTGGTAGGGGCGCTTGTCCTGGCCGAGAAACACATCCTTGAACTGGACCATTCCCGCATTTGTAAAAAGCAGCGTGGGATCGTTGTGCGGTACCAGTGGGCTGCTGGCAACCACCTCGTGGCCGTTAGCGGCGAAGTAATCGAGAAATTGCTGTCTGATATCGCGAGTTTTCATGACAATGATCTGATCAATAATGCGCAACTGCCGGCCTGTATACACACCAGCGCGAAGTCAATTCTAACCGCGACCCTGCCAATCGCCGAGTACCCGGCGTATCGCACTCTTGCCGAACCCTCGTCGCTGCATATAAGCGGCGCGACGTGCCCAGTCTTTAAAAGAGTCAACAGGCTGACTGGAGAAGCGACTCTGGTAGCGGCCCTTGGCCACATCATCCCATGATACGTCTGCCTGGGCAAAGGCCGATTCAATCAAATCGGCTGTTACCCCACGCTCTTTGAGTTCGCGGCGAATGTACAAGGGTCCGTAGCCACCCTGCGACCGATGCGACACCAGTGCCTGGGCGTAGCGGGCATCAGACAGGTAATCCTGTTCGATCAGTTCAACAAGAACCGGATCAATACTTGAAATCTCGAAACCGCGCTGGACGAGCTTAAGCCGGAGTTCTTCGCGGCTGTGCTCCCGCCTTGCCAGCAAGCGCATAGCGACTTCACGAACCTGCACCAGCAGGTCCGCATCAGACGAGGTCATCAGGCCTCGGCGCTTTGCACCTCCGCCGGCGCGCTCTCCGGCGCACTGACATCGCTGGAGCCAAGGGAATCCAGGCCCATTTTCTGGCGCACGACATTTTCGATATCCGACGCGATATCAGGGTTGGAGCGCAAAAACTCTCGGACATTATCCCGACCTTGACCGATACGCTCACCGTTGTAGGAATACCAGGCGCCGGACTTGTCAACGATCTGATGCTCCACACCCATATCGATGAGTTCGCCCTCCTTGGAAATCCCCTCGTTATAAAGAATATCAAACTCAGCCTTTCGAAATGGCGGTGCGACCTTGTTTTTGACCACTTTAACGCGGGTCTGATTACCCAAGACCTCTTCTCCCTTTTTTACCGCACCGATCCTGCGGATATCCAATCGTACCGAGGAGTAGAACTTCAAGGCATTGCCGCCCGTGGTGGTCTCGGGATTGCCAAACATAACGCCAATCTTCATGCGAATCTGGTTGATGAAGACCACCATAGTATTGGAGCGCTTAATATTTGCGGTCAACTTACGCAAGGCCTGGGACATGAGTCGGGCCTGAAGACCTACATGGTGGTCACCCATCTCCCCTTCGATCTCCGCTTTAGGGGTGAGTGCGGCGACCGAATCGACCACGATCACATCGATGGCTGCCGATCGCACCAGCATGTCGGCGATCTCTAGTGCCTGTTCGCCGGTGTCGGGTTGAGACACCAACAGATCCTCGACGTTGACGCCGAGGCGCTGAGCATAAGAAGGATCAAGCGCGTGCTCAGCATCGATAAATGCACAGGTGCCACCGACTTTTTGTGCCTGAGCAATCACAGATAACGTCAATGTGGTTTTACCCGATGATTCCGGCCCATAAATCTCGACCACCCGTCCGCGAGGCAAGCCGCCGATACCGAGTGCGATATCTAAGCCCAGCGAACCGGTTGAAATGCTTTCGATGCCCTTGCCCACTTCGGCATCGCCGAGCCGCATGACAGATCCTTTGCCGAACTGCCGCTCAATCTGCCCGAGGGCAGCATCTAAGGCTTTTTGCTTGTTGTTATCCATGTAAAGCTCCATTGCACATTTGACTATTTATCCAGCACACTGCTGTGACCTTTTAATGCCAGCACCGGGTCAGGCAATTATCGGCCTTGCTACCCCGGCTCAGTTGATCCCAGGATAGGCAAAAATCGGTAATTTCAGGCTAGCAGGCATTATTTCATAAACCACGTGACGAACACAGCGAACTACATCACAACTGACTCTCAGACTGGGTGGGCCGCGAGACTGATGAGCTCGGCCAGTGCCGCTGCTACCGACTGGCGGCGGATAGCATCCCGATCACCATGAAATTGAAAGCGCTCCGAGCGTACACCGTGTTCGGGCGCTTGCCAGGCTATAAAAACCGTGCCTACAGGCTTTTGCACGCTGCCGCCATCTGGCCCGGCGACCCCAGTAATCGCAAGGCCCGCACTCGCATTACTTCGGGCGATAACCCCACCCACCATAGCCTCCGCCACCTGAGCGCTGACTGCACCGTGGGTATCGATGAGCTCCATTGGTACCCCAGCCAAGGCATTCTTGGACTCATTACTGTACGTGACCAGAGCGCATTCAAACCAAAGCGAGCTACCCGGTACCGAAGTGATCGTCTTGGCTACCCACCCGCCGGTACACGATTCGACGGTCGCAAGCCGCCAGCCACACTCAAGTATGATCTGCCCAACTTGCGTAGCAAGCTCAACAAGATCATCAGTTTTAGTCACGTTTCAGAGTCTCCGCGTTGCTTTAACCTATCTTTCATCATTAAATGCCCAGCGACCCATCCAAGCGCCGGGGCAAGGGAGTATTCTCACAAACCGGTGGCTCACAGCGTGAGTCCGCGAGGCAGGCGTTTTTTTAACAAACCGCTGGATTTAGTATTATTACGCTCCCGGTCGAATGCAGACCGATAACCAGAGAATAGCAGCATGGCGCAGTTCAAACTCTTTAATTACATCACGATAGCCCTGGGACTGGTTTTCTGGTTCTGTGCCTCCGCCGTCGCCAGTGACCTTGAACGTGAGCAACGCCTCATTGATGAAGTCGAGGCGAATCTTTTCTCGGGCGAGCTGATCATGCTGAATGCCCAGGGGGCAGACTTTGCAGCTGTGGAGATGGCCTCGGAGACTGACAGCACCCGCGGCGCGGTTATTTTGCTGCACGGGCGTGGTTTTCATGCCGACTGGCCCGAGAACATCGGCCCGCTCAGGGTCGGGCTTTCGGAAGCGGGTTGGCATACGCTGTCACTGCAGATGCCGGTACTGGAAAAGGCAGCCAAATACTTCGATTATCTTCCCATACTTGAAGAGGGTGTTCCGCGAATAAACGCGGCACTGGCCTATCTTTCCAGCCAGGAGGTCTCCCCGGTGATTCTACTGGCGCACAGTTGCAGCGCACACATGGCCATGGCCTGGATGGAAGAGCATGCCGATGAAGGGATCAACGCCTTCATCGGAATTGGTATTGGCGCCACCGACTACCAGCAACCGATGCAGCGGCCCTTCCCTTTTGCATCGCTCACAGTACCGATACTGGATCTGTATGGTGAATATGACTACCCGGCCGTTCACCGCATGGCACCAGAGCGACTGCAGTTAATCAAACAAGCGGGTAACCCGGCATCACGCCAAATCGTTGCACCGGGGGCAGACCATTACTTTACCGGCACGAGCGATCTGCTGATCGAGGAAGTTAACGCCTGGCTCGACGATCTTTCCTGGTAGGCATGTTGGCCAGTAAAACTACTAAGCGCTGTCAGCAAGTGAAAACGAAGTTAGCGCCCAGAGCGCGTACTGACTCGGGCGTATATCGGCACAGGCGCGGCCAAACGGTCCTCGACGATACTGTCGGCCAACTGATGTAAGGAAGCGAGAATAGTGGAAAACGATCGGGGGACTCGACCCGTACTGATGTAATCCTGCCTGCATTGCATCAACACGCCGGGCTCCAGATTACTAAAAAGCAGCAACCCGGCGCAGGGTAGAACCTTAATCTATTGGCGTCCCCAAGGGGATTCGAACCCCTGTTGCCGCCGTGAAAGGGCGGTGTCCTAGGCCAACTAGACGATGGGGACAACTTTGGTGGAGCCGGACGGGATCGAACCGACGACCTCTACAATGCCATTGTAGCGCTCTCCCAACTGAGCTACGGCCCCGAGAAGAGCGCAGTATTCTCGTTGTTGTGTCCGTTTCGGTCAAGCACCGCGCGCTTCTCGCGCGGCAATAAATTCCAGCGCAACGCTGATACGTTGCAGGGTTTTGTCCTGGCCTACCAGTGCCAGGGTCTCATCGATCGGAGGCGTCGCTGCCGTACCTGAGACCGCTACCCTGAGCGGCTGGGCAATCTTACCGAGTTTTGAATCGTGCGCCTCAATGCAGGCCTGTAGTTGCGTATGAATAGTGCCTGCTGTCCAGACTTCGATGTTTGAGAGCCGCTCCCGTATATCTTTAAGCAATGGCCCGGCTACAGGACGCAGATGCTTTTTGGCCGCACCCTCGTCGTAATCGCCGATATCCTGGTAAAAATAAAGACTCTTGTCGGCAAGCTCATCCAGCGTCTGCACCCGCTCTCGTAAAGCCTCAACTACTGCCAAAGGCTGCGGCCCGCCCTCAAGGCTGATGCCCCTTTGTTGTAACCGCTGGCTCAAAAGAAGCGTTAATCGCTCGCCATCGGCCTCCTTGATATAGTGCTGGTTAAGCCACTTGAGCTTGTCCGCGTCGAACGCAGAGGCTGCCCGATTGACCTGGGCAAGATCAAAAAACTCAACCATCTCCTGAAGTGAGAAAATCTCCTGATCCCCATGGGACCAGCCCAGGCGCACCAGATAATTACGCATAGCCTCGGGCAAAAAACCCTGATCACGGTATTGCAGAACACTTACTGCACCATGGCGCTTGGATAAGCGCTGCCCATCGGGGCCGACAATCATGGGCACATGGGCAAAAACAGGCAGCGGTGCATCCAAGGCGTTGAAGATATTGACCTGGCGCGGGGTGTTATTGACGTGATCATCGCCGCGAATAACATGGGTAATACCCATATCGATATCATCAACCACTACGGCAAAGTTGTAGGTAGGCGTACCGTCACCGCGGGCTATTACCAGATCATCCAGTTCTTCATTACTGATACTGATACGCCCGCGCACCAGATCCTCAAATACCACCGGACCTTCCAGGGGATTCCGAAAGCGGATGACGGGCTCGATCCCAGGCCGGGTCGGGTCGATTTCATCGCGGCATTTACGGTTGTAGCGCGGTTTAATATTCTGCGCCCGTTGCTCTTCTCGCACGGCATCGAGCTCTTCGGGGGTGCAGTAACAGTGATAGGCCAACCCCTGCTCCAGAAATCTGTCGAGCACTTCGCGGTAGCGATCCACCCGATCCGACTGAAAGATCGGCCCATCATCATAGTTGAGCCCGACCCAGCTCAGACCCTCGAGAATGGCATCAACCGAAGCCTGGCTGGAGCGCTCACGGTCGGTATCTTCCACCCGCAAGATGAACTGCCCGCCATGATGGCGTGCATAAAGCCAGCTGAAAAGAGCCGTACGAACCCCGCCGATGTGCAGGTAACCGGTAGGGCTTGGAGCGAAACGAGTACGAATTAAAGACATCAGTGAGTGTTCCGTAGCGTGAACGGCGAGATTCTAATTATAATAAGATGCTAACGCACGCTGGCATAGCCAGTGTGCCCCCCTTTCGGGGCGCGTAGCTCAGTGGGAGAGCACTGCCTTCACACGGCAGGGGTCGCAAGTTCGAACCTTGCCGCGCCCACCATTTCCTGTGTTTGTTTTCAATGAACTAGCGATGTACTAGCTCGGATGCTGTCCCAGATTCTCCTTTGCTGCCACAAATCAGTCACAGTGAGGAGTAAGCGATGGCAACGATTCGCAAGCGAAATGGCCGCTACCAGGTCCAGATTCGCAAAGATCAGTGCCCTCTCGTTACTAAGACATTCAGCCGACTTGTCGATGCCAAGCGGCGGGCGATTGTCTAGAGAATTGGGGGCGATTCAGGTATTGTAACGATGGCGAAGAATCAGGGTTATACCGTCACCCGAGATGATTAGACCCGACACGCCAGACTTTCTGGGGCAAGATGGTGATCTGGCAGACTTTGAGTTGGAGATGATTAGTGGCGGTACGCTTGGAGGGGCGGGCACTTTTAACCCCCCCCTCATTCATCCTAACCTTCCCTTATAAATCTCACTTCAACAATAGCTCGATGAATTTTCTGTTTTCATTCCTGGAGAAATGGGGCAATGCACTGATTTCCAATAATGATTTTGGAATAAGCACATTCTTCAAAGGTTACGATGAGTTAAAGGCCAGAAGTTCCTTTCAAGCGCGATTGGTGATGGTGATATATGCGATGTGCATCTGCGCCATTACTGCGACACTTTTTGTAGGCTCCATCCAAGTCTATGGTTGGTTGATTGAACATAGAATAATCGCGCCAAAATAAATCGCTGGCGCGTGTGCGCCATGTCCGGCGCTAGGCCGACCCGGGGATTATTGGCGTATGGTGTCGCTCGATCAACGCGTTGAGCATCCATGTTTGCGTGCAACATCATGTCAAGACGGGCACCGCGGGACGCGTATTCATTGCTAAACGGGGTTGAACCCCCTTGCATCACAGGCTAGTGGTTCTCAGCCCAACCGAAGACGCGATACAGGCAAGCGCTTACAATCTCGGTCTAACGCCTTATTATTGAAAGTGAATCTTATGTCCAATCCAGTCGCTATGGAGCTTGCGCCCACCGGCACTTTACGCGCCGCCATCAACGTCGCGAACTTTCTTCTGGTAACAGGCAAAAAACCCAATGGAGACCCTGATGGGGTAGCGCCCGATTTGGCCGCTGCCATCGCAGATGACCTGGGGGTCGGTATCGAGTACGTGCCTTTCGCCACGCCGGGGGAGTTGGCCGATGCGGTCAATGACGGCGCCTGGGACATCGGGCTGATTGGCGCAGAACCTGCTCGGGCCGAGCATATTAAATTTACCGCCGCGTACGTCGAGATCGAAGCCACCTACCTTGTCCTCGAGGACTCGCCTTTAAAACAACTTGAAGACATCGATCGACCGGGGATTCAGATTGCCGTCTCTGCCCGGAGCGCCTACGACTTATACCTTACGCGTCATCTGAAGCACGCCAAACTGGTCCGCGCTGAGGGACTCGATGCGTCATATGAGCTTTTCGTTCGAGAAGGTCTCGACGCTCTGGCTGGGCTCAAACCACGTTTGTTGTCTGATGTCGAAACCCTTGGGCAGGCGCGGCTACTCGAAGGCCAATTTACTGCGGTTCAACAAGCCGTTGGTACCCCTGCCGATCGTAAGGATGGCGCAGCTTATCTTCGATCATTTATCGAGACCGCCAAAACCTCGGGGTTAATAGCGCAATTAATTTCTCATCACCGGGTAAAAGGGCTATCCGTCGCTCCAGAGGCCTAACAAACACCTGTCGTAGACCACCCGCCACTTACGCCCAAAACCTCTATGCGTTTTATGGATGTGCTGGGTAAGGAGCCCTTTTCACGCAGGTTAGCCTGGCCGTTGCTAAGGGGTTACATATATACCGTTGTTGTTGTAAATAGACACAAGCGCACGCTGGGCGCTCGTACTAAAAACAAGCGCCTCGGCCACTTTGCCTCGTGTCTGATGGTTCTGGCACTGCGGCCGCATGATTGCAAACAAAATACCAATGAGCGCTACTACGATGATTAGCTCGACCAGAGTAATCCGTGTTCTTTTTTGTTCATCACCCACTCCCTTCTAGGGTCGTTATTTCTTTTCCTTGGCCTCGGTCGGAAAACCCTGTTTCTTCCACTGTGCGTAGCCCCCTGCCATGTGACAGACTGGACTCAAACCCATGGCCTGAACCGACTGGGCGGCTAACGCCGAGCGCATCGCGCCAGCGCAAAAAAAGACAAATCGCTTACCCGACTGGAACACATCACGCGCGTAGGGACTGTCTGGATCGACCCAGAATTCCAGCATGCCGCGCGGCGCATGGATAGCGCCGGGTATGGCTCCGTCACGCCACAGTTCACGAATATCACGAATATCGACGAGGACGACATCATCGTCTTCCAGATGAGAATACACTTGATCAAGAGACCAGGTTTCCACTTCTTTCTCGGCTTCGGCGCACAACGCTTTAATGCCTTTAGTAATCATCTCGTTTTCTCCATAACTTCGTACCGCTTTACCTTAATTAAGCACCTGGGCTGTGCTTAGGCCGCTTTTGCCTGACCGGTGATACCCGTAGTGGGAATAGCATCCCACTTTACAAGTTATCAATCAAATAAAGATCCGCAGTCTACATATAGGATGCCGCCTGGTAGCACTGCCGCACAAATTTCAGGGATTGTGCCAGCGCCCACCGAGCACCCTTGCATAACCGGTTAGCTGCGTATTACCTGTACGGATGAGGCCTTGTACATCGGTGAACTCGAAATTGCCTTCATTTAGATGCAAAACAGTCGCATCGCCCGGACTGCCCGGCGTTAAAGACCCCAACTCGGGTCGGCCGATGGCAGTTGCCGGACCACTGGTACTGGCTGCGATGACATCATTTAAAGAAACCCCGAGTGCAAGAAACTTTGATAGTGTATTGAGCTGACTCTGCGCACTGCCATCTATGCTCAACACATGCACATCACTTGAAATGCACTCGGGCAAAAAACCAGCACTGATCATCGCTTCTGCCGTGACAAATCCGAACGACCCCTGTCCGTGTCCGATATCGAATATGACACCCCGCTCCCTTGCTGCAATGATTTCTTCGCGAACAGCGCCATCTCGCATTCTGGCAGGGGCGTTAGGAAACGGGCGAAAACAATGAGTCAGAATATCGCCTTTACGCAAGCGGGAGACGACTTCCAAACGGCTGGGAGGTGGGTTGTCGAGATGGCACATCACGGGCAGGCCCAACTCGTCTGCCACTTCCAACGCCAGATCCAGCGGCGCTGGGCCTTGTCCGTCGCTTGCCGTCATACCCACCCGAACTTTTATTCCTACAATGTCGTCGGGATAAAGCGACGCAATGTTTAGACATGCGGCAGGATTCAACAGCCGTAGATCGCCGCACTCTCCGACCATGACCTCCTTACTGAACGCAAATATGCCCGGGAATGAAATATTAAGAAATGCAAGAATCCGCGTTTCGGCAGGTTCGATGACATGCTTTAGAAAGCCGGTAAAGTTCCCCGGGCCGGCAGTTCCCGCATCGATCAATGTGCTTAAACCGGATGCCTTTGCATAACTATCGGGCTCAATACCGATTGCTGCACCGCCCCAATAAACATGCGTGTGCAGGTCAATCAATCCTGGTACAACCAGGCAACCGGTCAGATCGTGACTCTCTAGCGCCGCGCTGGCAGGAATAGTATCCTGAATAATGGCAACAGAACTGCCCTTAAAAGCAATATCACAGACCTTATCAAGACCTGCCTGAGGATCGATCACGCGTGCCTGTTTTAAAACCAGATCGTACATCGATGAGTCTCCCTGCCCGGGTGGGCCGTTCTGTCAATCACTTTGCTCATTCTGACGCGATTTGGCCAACACCGTCTTTTCTAATTTGCTTGGATCGACTGAAGTCCAGCCAAGCCCGGCACTCTAGAGGTCGACTATTTGAGAGTTACGGAACTTACGTTAACGATTCAATAATTTAGCAACCAGTTCGAGCCTTTTTGGGCACAACATATTGGGTCACGCCTATGAAAAAGATCAGATCAAAGGGTGGTCTGATCTAGATCCGATTGCAACGCTGCCGCAGCTTTGTTATCCAGGGGAGTCAGAGGGGGACGAAGCCGCAGCCAGGCGTCATCACCGGATGACCAGGCGGCGTGCTGTTTAAGAGCGGAAACCAGGGGGTGTCGGCCAAATACTTCGCGGATGGCAAAGGCTTGCTCCTGCAGGGCAGGCGCTGATGAATCGCCACTAAGGCAACTGTCAAATATTTTCCGAATACCCTGAGGGTTGGCATTGGCTGTCGCTGAGATACAGCCTGCACAACCATTTTCCAGGGTCGCGAGAAGATGTGTCTCGTTGCCCGGGAAGATAGCAATCTGCGGAAACCGAGAAGCGAGCTTGAGGGTATGTTCAAGATCACTGGAGCTGTCTTTAACCCCGGCAATGGTTTCTGGGAAATGCTCACAAAGCATGGCTATTAAGTCTGCGGAGATCGGCGTCTGGGACACAGCCGGAAAGTGGTAAAGGTAGAGCTCGAGCTCGTCGCTGGCCGTTCGATCAATGACTTGGGCGAAACTGCGAAAAAGGCCATCGTCTGTGACATTCTTATAATAAAACGGTGGCAACGCCAGTATCTTATTGACACCGTGCTCGATCGCGTGCCGAGTTAGAGAAACGGTATCAGTGAGCGCGCAGCACCCCGTGCCGACCATCAGAGTGTTAGGTGATAGGCCATCGCCAAGTAGCGACTCGAGGGCGGCCATTCTCTCCGCTACAGAAAATGCATTGGCCTCCCCCGTAGTGCCGAAAAGCCCGATGCCATGACAACCGTTGTTAAGGAGGAATCTCGCATGTTGCGCCAGGCGGGCACAATCGACTGAAAGATCGGCCTGCAGTGGCGTGAGCGCCGCGCACCAGATTCCGCTAGAGGGAAGTTGATCAAGATGATGCTTAATATCGTGTTCCATAAAATGATTGTCCGAATTTAGTTGTCAGCGTGCACTGCCGGTTTATTGATCAGATTGATGATACACCGGCCGTGCTCGGTTCAGAAAGTGAAAAGGCTCGACTGCAAACAAAAAGTGATTGATGAGAAGCCTGGCTGGATGGGCATATTCATTCGACATTCATTCAACATTCATTCGATAATGCGTTATTTACTTACATCAGTGTCAGCCAGACCATAACCGGTAGTCACTTTGGGCAGCAGTGAACCCAACGACTCTGGGCTGTATCCCGCTCCTAAATTGGTTTACCTTATCAGTATTTTTGGGCTTGGATATCCGCTGATCAGCATGGGTTTGCAACCCTGATCGATACAGGTTTTCACAAGTCAGTAATCTGGGCCGACTTGTCCGTAAACTTGAATATGCACGTTGCATCGTCGTTGGGAGACGATGCTACAAAATCATCCCACAATTGGACCACGGTGCGGCTGACCTCACCCGTTGTCCCCGCTTCATTGCAGCCTTCAAGATAAAGAGAAATGTCTTTGAACATTAGTGAATTGCTAAAACCAGTATTAAAGAGACCGGTTACTACCTGGCGCGGCACTTTGTCCAGAGTCGCGGTATTCATCCCAGTAGAGACGTTGATGACATCACACATTTTCTGCAGATCGAGGCCCTGCGCCTGTCCATAGTGCAGCGCTTCGCTGGATGCTACAAGCGCGGTCGCGGACAGGAAGTTATTCAGCACCTTGAGTGTCTGAGCTTGACCGGGTTCAGGCCCGACCAAAAATTGGTTGGCGCTGAAGCACTCGAGAATGGGCAGCATTTCATCGTATAAGGCCTTCGATCCAGCGCATATTACGGCGAGTGTGCCGGCAACAGCACCTCGAACACCACCGGATACTGGGCTATCCAGATACTTGAGTTCAGAGTTACGAACGAGGTTTGCGATCGACTGGCTTGCTTTAGCGCCGATAGTCGACGTATCCACGATGGTTATCGGACCCGGTCCATGGTCGTTTAACAACTGTTCAACGACTCCCTGGACAGCATGCCGGTCGGGCAGGCTAAGTAGTAGTACCGTGGTTTGCCGGATCAAATCCCCCAGGCTATCGACGTATACTAAATGCTCTCTGGGCTTGCGCCGCAACTGATCGATCTCGTACCCCGCGATATCGTATCCCGCCTTTATCAGATTTTCGGCTATGGGGTAACCCATATTTCCCAGCCCGACAACGCCGATGGTTTTCCGTGTCTTCATCAATTAATTACCCTGTTAATCTTTGCAGTGATTCAGTGATACTTCACAGGCCGGCGAACTCTGGTACTCCAGCACGTCTGCGGTGCACCAAGGCCCTGTAGACTCTCACACCAGGTATCCGGGTCCAGAAAATCGCGTTCCGGTTTGGCAGACAACAATAGCTCATCCTGGAGAAAATATCATGGCTGATCCTGAGTCTTATGCAATTTCTGCGTTGTGTTATGCAGTTCGTACAAATAGAAAACACCACGAGAATTTTATTGGCAGTGCCTGGACAGACCCCATGCACGATCAGGATGAACCCATTGCCTACTATGTATGGGTTTTAAAAAACGCCAATAGGACTGTAGTCGTAGACACCGGTTTTGATAAAGCCGAATGGAGTCGCCGGACCGAAGCCTCCGGTGGCATCTGGCAGTGCGAATACGATAAGTCACCTGCGCAAGGCTTGGCAGGCATGGGGATCGATACACGGCAGGTACAGGACGTCATCGTAACCCATCTGCATTATGACCATGCAGGCTCACTCGATGATTTTCCGACTGCCCGGTTTCATCTCCAGGAACTCGAGATGCAGTATGCGACTGGTCCGCATATGGGTCATGGCTATTTGGCTGGCGCCTATACGGTGGATCATGTGGTTCAGATGGTGCGAAACGTATACAGGGGGCGGGTTGTTTTTCACGCAGGAGACAGTGAGATAGCGCCTGGTATCAGCGTTCATCATGTGGGTGGACATACGATGGGTATGCAGTGCGTCCGGGTAATGACAGAGCGAGGCTGGGTAGTGTTGGCCAGCGATGCCAGTCATTTTTATGCCAATTTTGAGGGCCACGCGCCGTTTCCGATCGTTTATAACGCTGCCGACATGCTTAGAGGATTTGACAAGCTTCGCCAACTTGCCAGCACCGCAGATCATATTGTGCCCGGCCATGATCCCCTGGTGATGACGCGCTACCCAGGCACCACAAATCCGGGAATAGGCCAGATCGTGCGCCTGGATCAGAATCCCAGTAATCGTTGAGGTTTTGGATAGGGTTGAGTTTGCAACGTAGCGTGATAGGCATGAGTCAGCCGCAGGGCACTGCCAATGGAGCCTGTCCTACCGGCTTTGTGGGCCAAGATCACGCACTGGACAAAGCCGACATTCGGTAACAAAAAGGAGAGCAGGACATGGGCAAGGATGTTGTCGGCGTTGCCGGCTGCGGCGCAATGGGGTTACCAATGGCCCAGCGTCTGGCCGCTGCCGGTTATGAGGTCTGGGGTCACGATGTAAGGCCGGCAAATGAGTTTGATGGATTTGCCAGCCGTATGGTGGCAGATGCAGCCGAGTTTTCCGGGCGCTGTAACATCGTGATCTCAGTAGTTCGAGACGCGGCGCAGACTCGCGCACTGTTGTTTGGTGATTCACAGGGCATCGTAAAAGGATTACAGACCCCGGAGGTTCTGGTCATCAGTTCCACGTTGTCACCGCGTTTCATTCGGGACTTGTCTGAGGAACTGCCGGAGGGCCTGACACTGATCGATGCGCCGATGAGTGGTGCGCCTTACCGGGCCAGAAACGGCACCCTCTCATTCATGCTGGGAGGGCCGGACGATGTGCTTGAACGACTTACCCCGCTGTTTAAGGTGATGGGGGAGGACATCTTCCGGATGGGGCCGGCTTCCATGGGTATGACGGCCAAAGTACTCAACAACTACTGTGCGGCCACCTCGGTGGTTGCAACCCACAGAGTGCTCGGCATGGCGCGGGCGCTCCAGTTTGACCAGCGAGCGCTTTTGAACGTCATGAAAGTGAGTTCGGGTTCAAACTGGTTCGCCGATCGCATCGCTCAGATCGACTGGGCCGGCGAAGGATATTCCGCCTCAAACACCATTGGCATCGTAGAGAAAGACGTCCAGTCTGCCCTGGATGCGGTGTCAGAACACCCAACTGTGGCGCACGCACCGCTGGACGATGCTCTACTCACGTCGCTGCGCGCCTTGAAAGCCCTTAAGATTGATTGACTGCTCGGCTAAGAGACGGGCACTCCTTGTAGAACTGAGCAGTCCAGGAGGCGCTCTCAGGACGATGCAAGGTTCTTCCTTCAATGAGCACTGTAAATGATGTCATCAACACTGCAAAAGATCCGCCATTGAGGCTCGACATAAGGCTCGTTAATTGAGCTCGCCACGTCGCCTCATGCTGTTGTTGCGCATAACGGCTGAGGTCGAGATCTCCTCATTTTGGGATCCTATTCAAGTGCCATGCGCCGGCTTAACTCGCGGGACATAACCAGGTTCTAGCAGGCCAAGGTGATTCTGGGTACGGAACTTTCGACGTCAAGATATTCGTAGCGATCCGAGCGGTTAAATGCCGGGCCTCGCCTGATCTAAACGCAAGACTTCTTCCAGCGCAGCTCCTATGCGCATGACGGTCAAATCGTCGAACCGGTGCCCCACTACCTGTAGCCCAATGGGCAAACCATCCGCACTGAATCCAGCAGGCACGGACAGGGCCGGACACTGGCCCACCTGATTAAAAGGGCACGTCATATCCAAGCCTTTGTATCTGCCTTGTGCGTCCAATCCGTCGTAATCCTCATCCGACTGCCCGTGGGGGGCCGCAGGATGGGCCATGGTAGGCGCAATCAAAGCATCGTACTTGTCAAAAACCCGGCACAATTGGTGCCACTGTTCGGTACGCAACACCTCGAAACGTTTATACGTTGTCGCGTCTATCGATCGCCCACGCTCGATGAGTTTCACTACCGATGGGTCCATCTTGTCTCGCCAGGCCTCAAAATTCTGGGTAAAGCACACGTCCAGATACACCCCCCATGCGTCATACCAGATATCGTTGTATTCGTGACGCCAGTCGAGGTTCACTTCCTGTACCTCCACACCCAGGCCCTGCAGGACCTCGGCGCATCGGCGAACCGCAGCCTCAACCTCGGGGTCAACGGCGTAATAACCCAGATCGACGGACAGCGCGATACGCAGTCCCCTTACATTCGAATCCGCCGGTATCGGGAACTCGATCTTGTCAGGCAAGGACATAATGTCCCGCTCGTCGGGACCGCCGGCAATATTCATGAACAGATTGGCATCGCTGATGTTTCTTGCCAGCGGACCGAAATGTGAGATGTTGTCGAAAACCGTAGGCAGGATATCCATCGGAATACGGCCCAGGCTGGGTTTTAAGCCAACGATGCCGCAGAAGGAGGCTGGGATACGCACCGAACCGCCCATGTCCGTGCCTTCCGCCAACGGTACGCATCCGCTTGCTACCGCTGCGGCCGACCCTCCCGACGACCCGCCGGGCGTGCGGTTCACGTTCCAAGGGTTGGAGGTTCTACCCCAAAGTGGACTTTCAGTGAAACTACTGTGGGCGAACTCAGGCGTTGTGGTTTTTCCAATCACAATCGCCCCGGCCTGTTTGAAGCGCCGCACGATAAGAGCATCCTCGTTGGGCACATGGTGTTCGTACATCGCCGAACCCCTGGTCATCACCTTAGCTGCTACCGGCGTTACATCCTTGACGCCAAAAGGCAGTCCGTGCAGCGGTCCTATGTTGG
This sequence comes from Acidiferrobacteraceae bacterium, assembly GCA_018698075.1. Lineage (GTDB taxonomy): Bacteria > Pseudomonadota > Gammaproteobacteria > Arenicellales > UBA868 > UBA868. The sequence continues at coordinate 40,938 of JABINT010000024.1, read as the reverse complement.
TGTTGGTCATCAACGCCTGCTCAGCCTGCTTGGCCAATTCCATGGCTTCATCATGATAGATGAAACAAAAGCAGTTCAGGGTGTCGTTGACCTCATCGATACGAGTCAGGCAAGCCTGCATAAGTTCCGTCGGCGACAAGGTCTTTCGCCGGATGTCGCGCGCAAGCTGATGCGCAGGCGTGTATAAAAGATCTAAATCGGACATGGCATTCAACGATAACATCTGCGCCGAAGATGGTCACAGGTTTTCGACCACCCATATGAATCGAGCATCGTGTTCGTATAACTCCAGCTAAAACGAATCACTATTTTGGTTTTCGCGTCTTTGCCAGCGGAGCACCGCTGGAGATTCGCCATTAATCATCTTAAGCCAGCGCGCGCCACAACATTGTGCCGCCCGAAAGCATGAGAACTACCAACACCAGACGGTGAAAGCGCTGGTCGCTGACCCGCTCACGCACCTTCGCGCCAAGAGCCATGCCAACACCAACGGGCAAAATGGCAGCTGCCGAAAGTATGGCCAACCTTCCGTCAAGAATCTCGAACCACAACAGTATTAGAGTCCATGGGATCACACACGCAAGATATAAGAAGCTGATCGAAGCGACGAAGCGTTCTTTTCCTAGCCCGGGGATAGAAACCAGATAGATGATCAACATTGGCCCAAACATTGACGAGAGCCCGCCTATGACTCCGCTGGCCAACCCGAACACCAGGCCTGCCGGTTTCTCGAAAGCCCTGGAAAGGTGCAGTTTGTACGCGGACCCTTGCAACACAGCAAAAGCAATAACTAAAAGACCGACGGCCAGTAAGAGGGAGCGCTCATCAATACTAGAGAGTATTACGACACCGGCATAGGTTCCAACGAGGATTGCCAAAAATGATGGCCAGAAGCGGGAAACGGCCGAGGAAATCTGTTTAGCCTGGAAGGCCTGCCAAACATTAGCAAAGACCACGGGGAGCGCCATCAGTACGACCGCCGTTTGCACCGGTAGAACCAATGCCATCAATGGAACGGTGAGCAACGGCGTGCCGACACCCAGTGAGCCCTTTATTAATCCCCCGCACAAAAACGCGAATGTGCACCAGGCAACGATCTGAAGATCTATCTCGTTGAGCATGGTCTTTCAGACGTAAATTTGGTCAGTACTGCAAGGCAGGTTTGCAAAGGGGTGCTTTGAGCCCTTGCCCACGGGCCCCGACCAAATCGCGAGTTAGATTCGATTGTTCGTGGCCGACGAGTTTCATCCACCCCAGTGTACCAAACTGTAAGTATGGGCACGGTTCGACTTGACGAGCGGTTAACGCCGTTTTAGTCTGCCTCATCGCCCAAACAAATGACTACAAAAACATGACAGAAGTCAATGATCACGCCTCAGCCGTCGATGGCTCAAACGGCGAACTGATCCAGGTAGATGACCTGGTCTTGAGAGGCCGTATAGCGATAGAGCAAATTGCCGCGGCCGACCAGGGCCGGGTGGACGAGTTGGTGACCGCGCTGGCCTGGTCTCTTTACAAACCAAAAAACGCACAGCGTCTGGCGGAACTCGCAGTCGCCGATACCGGGATCGGCAATGTTCACGACAAGGTTATAAAGAACCAACGCAAGACCTTTGGCACCTTGCGAGATCTGATGCGGGTGCGCACGGTGGGTATTATCGATAACGACCCCGAGCGCGGCATCAGTCAGTACGGCAAACCCGTTGGAGTAGTCGCAGCCATAACGCCCTCAACCAATCCAACCGCCACACCTGTCAACAAGGCCATGATGGCCATCAAGGGCGCCAACGCCATCATCATAGCCCCCTCGCCGAGCAGTTGGACCAGCACCAACGCCACAGTAGAGCTGATGAGAGCGGCGCTGGCCCACGTGGGGGCGCCAATCGATCTGGTGCAGATCCTGCCCCATCCCGTCTCGCGGACCATGACCCATCTGCTTATGGCAAAAGCGGATCTAGTGGTTACAACTGGGTCACAGAACAACGTGCGCGCGTCTTATAGCAGTGGCACCCCGGCCATCGGGGTGGGCGCCGGCAACGTTCCGGTCATCATCGATAACAGCGCTGATCTGGATGACGCCGCCGCTAAGATTTGCGGCTCCAAAACGTTCGATAACGCTACCTCTTGCTCTTCGGAAAACGCTCTGGTCATACTCGACGACGTCTACGCAGGCGCGCTTGACTCCCTGAAACGGGTCGGCGGTTACCTTGCCAATTCCCAAGAAAAAGATCTCATTGTCGAGCAGCTCTGGATTGAAAATAAGCTCAACCGCAACTTGATCGCCACCAACCCCGATGTTTTCGCTGACAGAGTCGGTTTGAGCGACAGCGCTAAACAGTCACGTTTTTTTATGGTAGAGGAGGATGCTTTTAGCCCTGAATCGCCATTCGCCGATGAAAAACTTTCTCTGGTCCTAACCATTTACCGCGCGCGGGATTTTGACCACGCGGTAACGCTGGTAACGAATATTCTCAAAGTTCAGGGCAAAGGTCACTCGTGCGGCATTCATACTTCGGACATGGGTCACGCTCGAAGGCTCGCGGAGCAGATCGATGTCGTGCGAGTACTGGTTAACCAAGCCCATGCTTTTGGAAACGGCGGTAGTTTCAACAATGCGCTCAACTTCACGCTTAGCATGGGCTGCGGCACGTGGGGCGGCAACAGTATCTCGGAGAACCTGAACTACAAACACTTCATCAACGTTACAAACCTGGTCACCACCTTCGCCGAGGACAAACCGTCTGAGGAGGCGCTGTTTGGCGCTCATTTTGCCAAATTTGGTCGTGACTGATGGATACGGTCAGGCATTTTATAGATCGCTATGCCGAGCAGTGCCCAAAAGATATTTGGCTAATATCTCCCGACGCGGACAGAATTTTCCCCTACGGTGATCTGGGGCACGGGGTGCACCAGATCGCGGCAGGCCTCGACCAACTTGGCGTCGCAAGAGGAGCCAAAGTCTCGTTTCTTGCCGACAACGGTGGATGGACTGCCCTTGTGCATCTTGCGATTATGGCAAGTGGCCGTGTCGTTGTACCACTGAATGCCGTAGCTGGTGATGTACAGTTAAGGCACGTACTCCGCCACTCCGATACACAGATCGCATTCGTTGCGCCAGCCTACCGCGAAAAGCTTACGGCTTTACTCGGCGAGGTGCCCCGCCAGATCAAGCTGATCGACCTTAATCCCGTCACCGGACCGGCCTGGCCGGACGGGCCGCCGCCTGACGACCGGGCGAATCCCGAGCCAGCCGCATCCGATCCAGCGCTGTTGCTGTACACATCCGGCTCGACAGGCTTGCCCAAAGGAGCCGTACTTAGCCACCGGGCGATTATCAACGGTGGGCGAAACGTGGTAACCGGGCATAACCTTACCAAGTCGGACCGCGCATTGTGTGTGCTGCCGATCTACCACATCAATGGCGCAATGGTCACCGTCGCTGCACCTCTGGTCAGCGGTGGTAGTGTGGTTATGCCTTCACGTTTTCGGGCAAGCACTTTCTGGGCCTTTGTCGCGCAGTACCAGTGCACCTGGTCGAGCGTGGTTCCCACTATTATCAAATATCTCTTGGATCGCGCTGACCAGGAACCCTACGACTTTGGTCACGACGAACGGCTGCGCTCCTTTCGGTTCGGTCGCTCCGCCTCGGCGCCATTGCCAGTAGTGGTGCTAGAGCAATGGCGTGCCGTGTTTGACGTGCCAATGATCGAAACATTAGGCCTTACCGAGACCGCTGGTACCGTAGCTTGCAACCCTATGCCACCGGGCGCATGCAAGCCAGGTTCCGTCGGCGTTGCAGTTGGCAACGAGATCAAGGTAATCGACGACGATGGGCAAGATTGCCCCCCGGGCATCGCCGGAGAAATTGTCATCCGAGGCGATAACCTGCTGGACTACTACTATCAAAGCCCCGATGTCACCAAGAGCGCCTTCGTCCAGGGGTGGTTCAGGACAGGGGATCTTGGCATGCTTGATGAGGATGCTTACCTTTTTATCACCGGACGCTTGAAGGAACTCATCATTCGTGGCGGCGAAAACATCGCACCCCGCGAGATCGACGACGTTCTGTACCGACACGACGCCGTCCTCGAGGCGGCCGCAGTCGGTGTCGATGATGAAAACTACGGGCAGGAAGTAGTAGCCTGTGTGGTGCGCCGAGACGGTCACGACTGTAGCGAACAAGACTTGAAGTTACTGTGTGAGAGTGCAATCGGCAAAGTCAAAGCACCCAAACACATCTATTTTATGGATGACCTGCCAAAGGGTCCGTCTGGAAAGATTCTGAGACTAAAGTTGCCGGAGATGATCTCGTCGATGAGCTCGACACCGTCACAGTCTGGCAAAAAAGAGCCCTCGCCGTAAAAGACGAGGTTCCCTCCCCTGCTCCACAGCCCGCAATAATGCATGATTGCCATTGGACGCGATCCGTACTGAAAGATCGCGGCTTCTCGTTAGAGCTGATGGACTCACTGATCTGGCGTAGTCGCTTCGCACTGATTAAGAACTGGGATCGCGCGGAATGACGCCAAACCTTCTACTGCGCCCGTCAGTGCCGACTGGTCGAATCCAGGCATGATTGGATTCGAGCATACGACTTCATGCCTCGTTGTGTTTTGGGGGTTTGACCAGCGGCTAACGAGGAAAATACCTTGTTTAGATCAAAAGGAGCGGTTATCACTGGCTGGCCAAGCCATTTACCAACATAACCGGGGCAACCGATGAGTCTTGGCTGGCAACAAGCGCAATCAGTTTTCTAAATCAATATAACGCTTAACAGCCAACGCCGAGAAGATTCCAAGAACCAACCACAGAGTAAGGCTACTCAGGCCAGTCACTAAAAAGAAATCTTTGGACATCTTAGAAAGCTGAACAGCCACTTCACTTGGAAAACCCTGGTACGGATTTTGCGCCTGCGGTGCGCCATAAATGTGAGGCGCACTAAGGAGTCCCACCAACAAACCCCACTTCCAGCGGGTTTTCAATACGTAAGCCAGATATAGGCCTGCGCCACTACAAATAACAGCGCCAGCCCACCACCATTGTCTAAGCTCTAGCGCTACGCTCGTCACTCCGGGCAATTCTGGCGCAACCCCAACAGAAGGCGCAGCAAAAAAGGTAACAAATCCACCCAGACCCCACATTGCCCCAACGGCCACATTAACTTCAGAATTTTTTTTAAACTTTAATGCCGCGCCAGCCATCGACACTGCCAGAACAAGCGTAAACCCGAATGCCGTCAATATATTTGACAAGGCCATATAAGCCGTTCGCTCGAGGCCATCTTGGGGTCGCCAACCATCGCCATGAGAGTGGCTACCCTCACTATGTTCCTGGCTGACTGCTTGGATTGTCTCAGCCTTAAGACTCTCCAATTTCTCAGCCTGGACAATAATCGGAGTTACTTGCCACCACTGAATTAGGCTGACGGCAGCGCCTCCAATCAGCCCGCCCACAAGCGCAATCACGACCAGTCGTCGGAAAATCACAGGACTACCAATTGAATTAGTGGCAGGGAAATCCTTGAGAATGACGCATATCATGTGCCGCGTTGTGAACTGACGAGGTCTGAACAAACACCGCTGCAAATAAAACTGCAATGCCAAGAGCGAATGCACAACTGAGTTGCAAACTCTTACTCGCAAGAAGGGTCGCCACCTGCGGGCTTTCGACTACGTTTTGAGTTGCCTGGGTTTGCATCATTGAATCTCCTGCCTGAAAGATGTTATTAACCGTCATCGATAGTACTCGATGTCTCGCACCCGAACTATCAACACCTTTTGATACTCGAAGCAATCAACTCTAAAGGACCCCTGAGTCAGAAAATAGGCGCCCGTAGAGAAAACTATACTGATGCGCTATACAGATTTGAAAATGGAAGATGTGGTCAAAGACATTGGGCTAGATATTTATCCATAAAGAAGCGCCCTACGGTGTAGGGCGCTCACAATGATTAACCGCCCGCTGGCGTGAATTGAACACTCTTTGCGGCGCTGCGTATTTCGTTAATATCAACCGATTCTAGAGTGACCAAGTTGCTAACCGTCCCACTGGCTCTGGCCTTTAAGGTCATCGCAGCAACCACGGCAAATGAATCGGCTTCGCATATGTTACAGAAATCATATTGACCACGAGTAATATAATGATCTACCAACGTGGCTCCCACGCTATTACACAGAGCTTCCATCGCCGCTCTGCGATCGGAATCACCATCAACGAGTCCCGCAGCACCTTCATTGGTAAAGGTTCCTAAAGTGATATATTTCGGCATCGTACTTTCTCCTCAATTTAATTAGCTCAGATGACACATACTTCTGTCAATATACCGCTACCCTAATTGTTTCTTACAAAGGAATAACCAGAGGCTCTACTATACATCTGAGGGTTGAGGATTTAGCGGGGAGATATGAGCCCGAACTTAGACAGCAGTATAAAACTCACCAGGTAGACAAATACCAGATCACCATAAAGAGAAGAGCTGTTTTGAAAGGTTAAGCGCACTAGGGATGCAACGGTTCATACATTCGTAGCTTGTTGCGTAAAGGAAAATATCAACAAAGACGTATACAACCAAGACCCAGAATCCGTATTTGTAGAACTTGTTCATTCAAGTGAGGTTTTAGTTGGCATAGCAACACTGCCCCGCAGAAGCACGAAGATAAAGACAGGGGCGCTCATTGCTACCATTACACCAAAACCAGAAATCTTTCTGTAACTTATTCTGCGCCATGACAAGAGTTGCTTTGCTGTATTGGTGGGCACGGTACCGTGCCGTATGAACAAAATACACAACAGTCGCCCGCTTTAGGCTTCATCATCTTGTGACAGGATTTGCACTCATAGAACCACAGGCAGAAATCTGTTGGCATCTCCTCTATCGCCTGCTGACCACACTCGGCACACGTGATTACCGACTCAAGGACGACATTTGAATCCATTTTGCCCCCTGCCCCAGTACCCGACCAATATCGTAACTCTACCCGCTTTACATGCCGGAAGTGTTTAGTCTCAATATTTAAAGAGTCCCGCCGAAACGAGACCCCTCGCTCAATCACACCTAGGGCCTACTGATATATCGGTGTGCTATAGATAGCCAGCCACGGCATGTCAAAAATTACTGCTATGATTGCGGGCGTTTGCCGAATGGACTGAAGTGATGTTTGCAAAAATTGAAAGTTTCTTAGAGTCGGCGATCTTCAAGAGTCGGTGGTTTTTAGCGCCCTTCTTCCTGGGATTGGTCTTCAGTATTTTGTTGCTGTTTGTGAAGTTCGCCCAGGAACTGTGGCACCTGAGCGCTGTTGTGCTGGTGGCCTCAGAAAGTGATGTGATTATTGGGATACTGGCTTTGGTGGATATGGCTCTGGTTGGCAGTTTGTTATTGATGATTATTTTTAGTGGTTATGAAATTTTTGTCTCCAAGATCGATGTTGCCGGTCATGAGGACAGGCCAGACTGGATGGGCAAGGTCGACTTTTCTGGCTTAAAACTCAAGGTGATTGGTGCGATCGTGGCAATTTCAGCGATCGATTTGTTAAAGTCATTTATGAATATCCCTGATACTCTAACGGCTGACCAGAGCAGCGCCTTGTTGTGGAAAGTGATACTTCATTTAGCGTTTGTTCTGTCGGGCCTTATTTTTGCCCTTATGGATAAGATCGCCGGTGATACAGTCAAGCACTGACCTTAATAATGCCGACAAGCCCTGACGTTGATTTGATCCAACACCCGGCGCCCTAATCCGGTAGCAGTGAAGAGCAGCAAGTGACACTAAGTTCTGTTTCAATTTTCGGGCTATCAATTTTGCCGAGAAATCGCGTTAGAATCGTTAGCGTTTTATAACAATCAATCGGGAGTAATTCATGGCTTCAAAAAATGGACAATTGACTTTCAACTTTGCATTATCTGTTCCGGCTGACAAAGCGGAAGAAGTAGAAGAGATGATTGCGACCCACGCTGCCTGGATGCGGGAAACACACTCGCTCGAGGCAGATGGAAGGATTCACCTTGTTGACTATCATGTTGCCAAAGCCGAGGAGATGAAAAACCTGCTGGACCCAAGTGAGGGAACCACCGGCAACATTCTTTACTCTATAAATGAAGTCTACGTTGAAAGCGATGGGATCGATCGGCATATGGCGCAAGGCATGCAGTGGGAACACTTTATGGCCTTTGCGGGGACGATTATGGAGTATGGAAAAGTTCTAATCGCTGGTGGATCAGTCATTCACTCGATGAACTAATAACTGCAGGTTTTGCTCCGGATCTGCCTGAATCTTGACCAGATAACCTCGCTTCGGCGAGTTTTCTTTACCCAATAGACAGCTTAACAAGGTGGCTAGGTCAGAAAAACAATCCTTGCATAAGGGAGCTTGTTGATCAGCCCTTTTGATAAACTGACGCTTGGCGCCGTCCGATGTGCCAGATGCTGCTCAAAAATTGTGCTTCATTTCAGACTAAACAGGCCGAAAACCCATGAATAGTTCGAAAAGACTGCTAAATATTGCTTGTCTTCAGACCAGTCCACAGCCGGAATTCCAGTCCGCGCTTGATCTGGCGGTATCGCTCGCTGAAGAAGCAGTGGCAAAAGGTGCTGAATTCATCACCACGCCCGAGTATTGCGGGGGGCTGAAAACACAAGGTTCGGCTTTTACTCCACCGAGCGCACCGGAAGAATCTCATCCTGTTTTAAACGGGCTGAGGGCTTTTGCAAAGAATAAAAAGAAGTTCTTTCTCATCGGCTCAATCGCTATTAATGGCCCTGATAATAAGATTCTCAACCGAAGTTTTGTTATTGATGACAACGGAAACATCATCAGCCGATACGACAAAATTCATCTGTTTGACGTCAATCTTTCTGAGCGACGATCATACCGTGAAAGCGCATCTGTTCATGGTGGAAACAAAGCCGTTATCTGCCAGACACCTTTTGCAATGATGGGGCAAACAATCTGCTACGACCTTCGTTTTCCGAATCTATATCGGGAGTTGTCTCAATCGGGTGCAGAAATTCTGTTTGTCCCGGCGGCTTTTACACAAAAGACCGGGCAGGCCCACTGGCACGTGCTCAACAGAGCGCGGGCAATAGAGAATGGGGCTTTTGTCGTTGCGCCATGCGCCATCGGAAAAGTCGATGGTGGCGGAGCAAGCTACGGCCACTCATTGATCATCAATCCCTGGGGTGAAGTTCTTGCCGATGGAGGAGATCAAGTCGGTGTTATCAATACAGTGATTGACCTTGATGAGGTCGGGATAGCCCGTCAACGCATACCCAGCCTACGCCATGACAAATCTTTTGGCATAACAGAAGGTGTTGAACTAAAAGCCGCACAATAAACCGGCACTCTGAGCGCTAAGCGAACAACCGGATTGCTTCAAATATAGGCCGAGAACTGCTGTGAATCACAGTTTCCAATAGAATTGAGCTCCTGGAGCCTGTTGCTTTGCCCGGAAGACGAAACGGCTTGGAGGACAAGAGATATTTCTATAACATGTCTTCTACCGTGCGCCGTCTCTCATTGAGCAACTGGGCTCTCCCTGGACATGCTCGAACGAACCAGACAAGAAACGCTTGCCAATCGATTCAACAATTGGTTGCATTGTAATTTTCGATTTCTTTAGACTCAACCTATGCTTACTGAAACCCCCCCTAATTTGGAAATAGTATGGAAACTGCATTAACCCCTATTGAGTTCGCCCGACGCGCAAAAAGGCTTTACGCAGACCGTGAGGCGGTCGTAGACGGAGACCTGCGATTTACCTACGGTGAGTTTCTGGAGCGGTGCGACCGTTGGTCATCGGCCCTTCAAGCCCTTGGTGTCCAACAAGGCGATCGAGTGGCCTATATTGCCCCCAACACGCATTCGCACCTGGAAGGATATTACGCGGTCCCGCAGATCGGCGCCGTGCTGGTGCCCATCAACTACCGACTACAGCCCGGTGATTTTGAATACATCATTAATCACTGTGGTGCAAAAGTGATCTGTGTTCACCCGGATTACATTCCCGCTATTGACGAAATCCGGGCTAACTTGCCATCGGTCGAAACGTTTGTCGCGCTGGAGGGTTCCGGGCAAGGATGGATCGAATACGAATCAACACTTCAATCCCATAGCCCCGCTTTCACCACGGTCGAGATTAATGAGTCAGATCTCATCACCATCAATTACACCAGTGGGACCACCGCGCGGCCGAAAGGGGTCATGATTACCCACCGCAACGCGTACATAAATATCATGGGAACCCTGGTCCATCATCACCTGACCGTCGGCGATCGGTATTTGTGGACCTTGCCTATGTTCCATGCAAATGGCTGGACCTTCACCTGGATTAACACAGCCCGGGGTATGGCCCATGTTTGCCTTCGCAAAGTTGAGCCGGCGCTCATCTTTCAACTCATCAAAGAAGAAAACATCACTATGTTCTGCGCGGCTCCAACGGTGCTAATCAGCATCGCAAACGCACCAGAAGAACTTAGAGCGGACGCCCCGCGCGGAGTACGACTTTTTACAGCAGGTGCCCCACCCGCAGCCGCAACCATTGAACTGGTAGAACGAGAGCTCGGTTGGGAGCTGACTCATGTTTACGGATTGACCGAGACGGCTCCCCTCATCACTTTTTGCGAACCCCGCCCGGAGCACAACGACCTCTCCCTTTCAGAACGGGCGAAAATCAAGGCACGTCAGGGGGTAGAACTTGTGAGTTCCGGAGAGCTTCGCGTGGTAACCGAAGATGGCACTGAGGTTCCCAACGACGGCCAAACGCTGGGCGAAATAACCGTCCGCGGAAATGTCGTGATGTCGGGCTATTACAACGATCCGGAAGAAACCAAAGCAGCCATCAAAAACGGCTGGTTCCATAGCAGTGATGCCGCAGTTGTCAATCCCGATGGATATGTTGAGATTCGAGATCGGTTTAAAGATGTCATTATCAGTGGAGGCGAAAATATCTCTTCGGTAGAACTTGAAGGCTGCTTATTGGCTCACCCTGCTGTCCAGGAAGTTGCAGTGGTCGGTGCTGCTCATGAAAAGTGGGGCGAGACCCCGCATGCCTTTGTCGTCCTAAAAAGCAATGCCAAAGTCAGCGCTGATGAGCTTAAACTTCACGTCCGTGAGCGGTTGGCCCACTTTAAAGTGCCACACCTGGTCAGTTTCGTCGAGGATCTGCCAAAGACCGCTACCGGTAAAGTGCAAAAGTACGTATTAAGAGGCCGTAAGGCGGGGATCGCACAACAATAGATCTTCCACAGAAGGCCGCAAGCCTCCGACGCTCCGCAACACCACTTAACCGATTAGGCATTGCGAATGTGGACTCCCCGATCACATCTTGGGATGTCGGGTTGATTCAGGCGATCCGATTAATTTTCCACACTGGGTCGGGGTGTTCTGGCTCAGGCTTTGGATTCTCTCTTTGACAAGAAATCTGGATCAGTTACATTTTCCCCTACGAATTACAAAAGGAGACCTGCTATGTATTATCGAATAACCACATTTACCTTCGACGCCGATAGAGAAGACGAAGTGATGGCCGTTGCTCATGGCGCTGCCGATGGATTGAGAGCCATCGCAGGCATACAGTCGGGCGTTATCGTTCGGGTTAGCCCCGGCAAAACGATTACGATCGCATCCTACGATACCCAAGCATCCGCTGTGGCCGCCCAACCCCAGATTCAGGCAATTCTGGGGCAGTTGGCCGGCATGTTGACCGCGCCACCGGAGGTTCAAGAAGGCCCGGTTCTTTTGGACTTCTTTTAAGTCGGCGTCATCAAAACTTAGCGAATCTTAAGCCCCGCTCTGGCGGGGCTTTTTTATACAAAAGATTGTCGCCCTGTCGGTTGATCCACTATCCGTACGAAGGCAGAGAGGTTAGTTAAACCACTGCGTCAATAAAGGCTCAGCGTCTGTGGCGTTTCACCTCAGTTATGTAGTTGGCACCTACTGCTCGCCTTTTTTCGAAAAATAGTAAAAATGAACAGTCTTGATATAAGTGGCAAAAAACAACACAGCAACAAGCCATATATATTCCATAAGTACTTCAGAAAAAACCGCGCCGCACAGCAAGCCGAACGTAACGGTAGTTGTTTTAAACCAGATTAAATCCAATGGTGACCACAATTTCGTTTTAAATAGTTTCATTCGATGTTTCCTTTAAATCTGAAAGTACGTTGCTCCACTGTCACAAAATGGCTCCTGTAAGTCTGTTTAGACTGAGGAATATTATCGAATCGATATTCCAGATGTCCGTAATCTGTGCCCGCCAATCACTAATCAAAAAAGTCGGGGCAAGTTCAGGGAAATAATTGCAGTTATCGACCGGCTTTTTCGCAGCGTCTAAGGGTCTTTTGCCACTAGCCAATGCACTCCACTTAATCCCTGGGTCACACCAGTGATAGCATTCATCTGGCGGAAAAAACAGAAAAGTGACTCATCCCTCCATTTCTTTTGCTTTTGTCAAGGCTGACGCAACCAAGCCAGCTGGCACAGCAATGATGCCCATTCCAATAATCATCATAAAAAATGTAAACACTTTACCGCCGGCGGTGATCGGGTAAATATCGCCATAACCCACCGTGGTTAGTGTTGCCACTGCCCACCATAGACTATGAAAAACTGAAGCAAATTCTTCGGGCTGGGCTTCGCGTTCGAAGTAGTAGATCCCCACAGCACTCAGGTAAAGCAGGATTAGGGTAAGAAAAAGGAACAGAACAATTTCCTCCCTTGCCATACTGAATGCTGTTTTAAATCGTTTCATCGCCTTTTGATACCGTGCCATTCCAAGCAAACGGACTAACCTGATCAGTCTGAAAGCTCTCATTGACCTAAGGTCTAAACCCAGAAAGAGGTAGTACGGCAGGATCGCGATCAAGTCTACAAGTCCGTAAAAACTGAAGATGAAGGACAACTTCTTTTCGCTGACATAAAGTCGCAGCAGATACTCCAGGGTAAAAATTCCAATCACGGCGCCTTCCGTGCCATGGAGAAATCCTCTTACCCCCGGATTAAGATCAGGGAGGGTTTCAAAAGCAAAACTGATCGCCGAAAAAATAATAAGAAAATTGATACTGGCGTCAAAGGTGCGGCCCAACGGCGTATTCTGCTCTTGGACAATCTGTTTAAGTGTAGGCACTAGAGCGCTTCTCCTTTATTCTCTCATCGGCCCGACACCCCGTGTCGCACGACAGAAAGATGAAGGCCTGGGATGTCACTTTCCGACTTATTGGACATCTTCTGTTTGCCTCTGTTCAAAAAACGCATCTACCTGACAGTAGGTTTTCGCCTTAAGGACCGTATTGATTAGTTTTTACTCTACAAAGTTCTTTGATGCCTCTTCAGCACCCTATATTTTATTCGAAAAAATGATACAAACTCAGCTCTCTAGGTCGGGCAAGCGGCTAGAGCGGTCGAAAGTTTTGAGACGATTTCATCAATATGCTGGTCTTCCAAAATAAACGGTGGCGCCAGCAACACATGGTCTCCATTTTTGCCATCGCGGGTGCCAGACATCGGGTAACAAATAAGGCCCGCCGCAAAAGCGGCCTTTTTGACCTTCCCAGCCAATCCGATCGTAGGGTCAAATGGGGTTTTAGTCTCCCTGTCCTTTACCAACTCAAGCGCCCGGAACAGCCCACGACCCCGAATATCACCCACATGGGGATGTGAGCCAAACTGGGCTTTGAGTGCTTTATCGAGTTTGTCGCCCATTTTGCGAACGCGTGGCACAAGATTACGCGTGAGGATCGCCTGGACAACAGCATAACCGGCCGCACTCACCACGGGATGCCCCAAATACGTATGGCCATGCTGAAAAAATCCCGAGCCATTCTTGATGGTCTCGTAGATCTGTGTTGTGCAAAGCATCGCACCGATGGGCTGATAACCTGCGCCGAGACCCTTGGCAATACACAATATATCCGGCACCACACCATCTGCTTCGCAGGCAAAAAGGTGCCCCGTTCGTCCCATGCCGCACATCACTTCATCCAGAATCAACAACACACCGTAGCGATCGCAGATCTGTCGTATGCGCTTAAAGTAACCTTCCACTGCAGGGACAGCGCCTGCGGTGGCACCAACGACAGGCTCAGCCAGAAACGCCATAACGGAATCTTCGCCCAACCTGAGAATCTCGTCTTCCAGTTCCTGGGCTACGCGTTGACCATAGTCAAAGCTCGTTTCATTTTCGCGCCGATCAACGTATTCATAGCACGGCGATATATGTGTAACATCGACCAGCAATGGCGAAAATTGCTCTCGACGCCATTCGTTGCCGCCCACCGCAAGCGCCCCCAGCGTATTGCCATGGTAACTCTGGCGCCGAGCAATCAGATGGCGTCGCTGCGGTTCGCCCTTTTCCACAAAGTACTGACGCGCAAGTTTGATAGCCGCTTCTGTGGCTTCTGATCCGCCCGATACAAAAAGAACCCGGTCGAGTTCACCTGGTGCATGATCGATGAGAAGATCAGCCAGTTTCTCGGCGGGCTCGGAGGTAAAAAAGCCCGTATGGGCAAAAGCAAGCTTGCCGACTTGATCCTGAATGGCGGCAATAACTTCTGGATCGCCATGGCCCAGGCAAGACACCGCTGCACCGCCGGAGCCATCAAAATAACGCTTGCCCGAAGCATCGATCAAATAGCAGCCCTCGCCCCCGACAGCCATTGGCGGTGACAATTTGGTATGACGGGGAAAGACGTGGGACATCTCAACCTCCTGCTGGATATACGCCGTACAGTTTATACTGGTAACGTACGAAATGGGTTTTGCAAGGGACTCCGCTGACCATATCTGCTATGTTGAGTGCGGCTACCTAACAGAGGACGCCAAAGAAAATGAAAAAAGTACTCTATATGCTGGGTGAGTTTACCGATCAGGATATAGACTGGCTGATCAGCACTGGGCAACGTGAGCATATTACAAAAGGCGCTGTAATAATCCAGCAAGGCCAACCTATTGAAGAGATTTTCTTCGTTTTGCGCGGGCAGCTTGAGGTGTCAATCGAGGATGTGGGTGAGATTGCCCGAATCGGCAGTGGCGAAATTGTGGGTGAGCTTTCATTGTTGGATTCGCGTCCACCCAATGCTACCGTAACCGCATTAGAAGACTCAGTTGTAATGGCTGTAGCGAAGCGACGGATTGATGGGCGGCTGCGAACAGACGCGGGGTTTTCCAGTCGCTTCTATCGGGCGCTGGGGTTATTGCTGGCCGACAGACTGAGAGATTCAGTTGGAGCCCTTGCCTACGGTATGCAAAAAGGACTCAGCGATCAAGATGATGGGCGGGAGATTTCACCGGAACTTTTAGATCGCATGAATCTAGCCGCCCAGCGCTTCGAACAGATCCGTGAGCGCCTGTTGGACTGATGACCTGATAAAACTTTAAGTCCCGGATATGGAACTCTTCCGAAAAGCGTCGCTCGAAAGGCTGCGCTCGCCAGAGCAACTGGACGAGCCATTAAGAGTCATCGTACGCCAAGAGCGTCTAGCGGTCATGGGTGTCGGCGGACTGGTCATCCTCGGGATCTTGTGGGGATTTCTTGGAAGCCTGCCAGACAATGGCCGCGGCCAAGGCATCCTGATCGCACCGGGAGCCATCCAACCACTTGAAGCGACCGCCAGCGGCCGCCTTTCAAGATGGCTGGTGAATGTGGGTGACATAGTTTCAGCCGGAGCGGTGGTAGCTGAACTGGATCAACCTGACATTTCGCGAAAACTTTCCGATGCCCAGGCAGAACAGCAAGAGCTTATTGAGCGTAATCGCCTGATACAACAGTTACGAGAGCAGCATCTGAAACTCGCGCTAAACGTCACTAGCAGCGAAAAACAACTAACGCGGGATTCAATTAGATACCTGCGAAGTTACGTTTCAGAGGCGGAGGTGTTTCTCGATGAAATGACTTCCCAGAATCAGATCCTCCAAAAAGCCCAGAGGCAAAAACTCGCAAAAGCCAGGGTTGTACGCCAGGAACTGAATGAAGCGTTGTTGAAGCGCTACGAGAATTTTGTTCAGCTGAAGAACAAGGGATTGGTTTCTGAAAATAATGTCCAAAATGCAAGGCGGTATGTTGACCAAGGCGAAATCAAGCTTAGAAGAATAGATGTTCGACTACAGGAGTTGGAAGTCCAGAGCACAAAGACAACCAAAGGCAGCCTGAATGCAAGGAACGCCCTGTCAACACGCCAGCACGAACTAACGCAACTTCAGCTGAAGATAGATGAACTTGATAACCGCGTCGCTATCTTGCGCCGGGCATTGCTCGAAGCCACATTGGAAGATGAAAACGCCCTTAGACAGATAGAACGCAATATTTCCTCATTTGCAGCCCAACTCAAACAGGGCCGCGAGATCCGCATGCAACGTGGGGGCAAGGTACTTGAACTGAACATCGCTACTGGCAGTCAAGTCGATATTGGAGAGCATATAGCGCAACTTGATTATTCTGTCGGGCCCGATTCGCTGGTCGTCCTTGGATACTTCAATAACACCTATGGCAGACGCCTTAAGCCTGGCATGCGTATAAGAGTCTCTCCTGATCCTTACCCCAAAGAGCGGTACGGCAGTATGGTTGGCAATATTGTTTCAGTTGCACAGTTTCCAGTTTCTTTGGCTGCTGTGAGAAAGAGCATCGGGAATAGCCAACTCGCTGCTGAGTTGATCGCAGGGGGCCGGGTGATCGAAGCGCAAATAAGGTTGCTAAAAAGCGAGAGCAGCCAAAGCGGATACCAGTGGACTTCCGAAAACGGGCCCAATGCCAAGATTCTTCCCGGAACCACCGCAGCCCTGCTGGTGACGTACCGTCGTCAACGTCCATTTGCACGCTTTGCAGCAAAATACCGGTTAAGCGTCGACCGGCCGACCCTGGGAAGCGGTTGATCGTGAAGCGCATAAAAACGCCGCTCTTGCTGCAATTGGAGATCACCGAGTGCGGTGCCGCAAGTCTTGGGATCATTCTTGAATACTTTGGCAAAGTAGTGCCACTCACTGCCTTACGGTCGGCCTGTGGAGTCTCGAGAGATGGCGTCAAAGCCTCCAACATTGTCAAAGCAGCGAGAAGCTACGGCCTGCAGACCAAAGGGCTAAAGGTAAGCCTGGAAGAGGTCAGAAATCTGGATTTCCCATTCGTGGTGTTCTGGGATTTCAACCATTTTCTGGTCGTTGAAGGAATCGACCAATCAAAAGACCTGGTCTACCTTAATGATCCTGCCCATGGCCATCGAAAGGTGACTATGGCCGAATTCGATCAAGGGTATACCGGGGTGGCGCTCACATTCGAGCCCGGGCCCGAGTTCATCAAGGGAGGAGAACGACCCAGCCTGATCAAAGCCGTGCATCAGCGTCTGCAGCATTCTGGCACAGCGATACATCACCTGTTATCTGCCGGATTGTTATTGACTGTCCCAAGCCTGGTACTGCCAGCCTTTACCCAGATTTTTCTTGACCGGGTTCTTGGAGAACAACGAGTTAACTGGTTAATGCCACTCGTCCTTGCCATGGGCGCTACGGTCCTTTTCAAGATTCTCGCAGAAGCCGCAAAATTCGTCTTTCTCAGGCGCCTGCGGATACATTTGGCCATTTCCATGGCCAGTCAATTCTTCTGGCATCTGCTTCGACTTCCAGCCGGGTTTTACTCACAGCGTTACACCGGAGAAATAGCATCTCGTCAGGGCCTCAACGACGGACTTGCGCAAACGTTGTCGGGACGGATCGCAGATACCGTCCTCAGCATCGTCATGATGGGCTTCTACCTGATTCTGATGCTTTATTACAACTGGGTACTGACCTTGATCGGCGTCGCCTTTGCCGCTATCAGTTTCCTGGCTCTGCGACTGCTGCGCTCCAAACGGGTCGACGCCAATCTCAGACTCGTACAGGATTTTGGCAAAGTCAGTGGCGATTCGATTGCCGCCCTTCAATCCATGGAGACGATCAAAGCGGCAGGACAAGAAACGAGTTTCTT
Organism: Acidiferrobacteraceae bacterium; assembly: GCA_018698075.1. Classification (GTDB taxonomy): domain Bacteria; phylum Pseudomonadota; class Gammaproteobacteria; order Arenicellales; family UBA868; genus UBA868. The sequence goes on along the minus strand of JABINT010000024.1, from coordinate 22,995 downwards.
TCACCGCTGGTCGGGCCGTTATACCAAAGCAATTAACAGCATGCAGGATCTGGAGCTGTCTACCCAAGCACTGGGCATGCTACCCGTGATTCTCAACTCGCTAAATACCATGATCATCTATCTTATCGGCGGACTGGCCGTCATGGATGGGGAGATGTCGGTTGGAACGCTGATTGCCTTTACCGCCCTGATGGCAAGTTTTCAGGCGCCGGTCGGGGGCCTGGTTAGCCTTGGGGCCGAAATCCAGGAACTGGAAGGTGATCTGCACCGCCTGAATGATGTGCTGGAAGCACCGGTAGATGTCGAAGCGCCCGTCGAGATGAAATCCGGCAACGCTGATGTTGGAGATGACTGGCCTCTCATACTCCGGGGAGAAGTGAGCGTTTGCGAGGTCAGCTTTGGCTACAGCCCCCTGGAGCCTGCGCTTTTTGAAGAAATTTCAATAAACGTTGCTCCGGGTAAACGCCTGGCATTGGTTGGTGGCAGCGGCTCCGGGAAAACAACGCTTGCTCACCTCATCTGCGGCCTTTACCAACCCTGGACTGGTGTTATCCGCATTGACGGCTATGAAAGAACGGCTATCCCGCGTGACCTCATGGTGGCGTCGCTTGCAGTCGTCAGTCAGGAAGTGTTCCTGTTTGAAGGAACCGTGCGGGACAATCTGACCCTGTGGGACTCTACCGTCGAGGAAGAGACTTTGATACGCGCTTGTACCGATGCACAGATACTCGACACAATTCTTGCCATGCCTGGCGGATTCGATGGCCAACTGATAGAAGGCGGCGCCAACCTTTCCGGCGGCCAGCGGCAACGACTGGAGATCGCCCGGGCGCTGGTCCACAACCCAAGCATACTGGTTCTTGATGAGGCCACCAGCGCGCTTGATGCAGAAACCGAATACCTGATCGGCCAAAGACTTCTGTCTCGTGGCTGTACCTGCATCATGGTTGCGCACCGGCTGAGTACGATACGTGACAGCGACGAGATCATCGTTCTGGAGGCCGGGGCAATCGTAGAACGCGGCACCCACGCGGCACTTTGGCAACAGGGCCAACACTATGCAGCCCTGTTGCAAGCCAGTGAGGGCGCTGGTGAGGTAGATGTCTATGATTGACAAACAAGCAGGGGCGCGCCAATCAACAAGCCATTTTTCGTTGCGACGCAACCAGTCGCTGATTCCAGATCAGGTGGGGACAGCCTGGCAGGTTGAAAGCGGCACAATTGAAGTATTCGGTACCCGCTTTGAAGGGGGTAATCCTGCCGGCCACAGGCGACACCTATTTACCATCCCTGCGGGACACACCCTTTTTGGATTTCACCCTAGTACCGAAGAATCCGCCTTCGGTATGCTGGTGGTTGCCAGTGAAACGTCCGAAATACGACGGGTCCCCACGGCTTCACTAAGCCTTTCTGAGGACGCTCAGGAAAAACAGCGTGACATCATTATCTGGTCCGAGCATGTGGGTCGCTACCTCGCCGGTGGCGCGCCAAAAACCGGATCAGGCACCCAGGCTACGCCAGGAATAGTTGAGATTCCCGAGTTTGAGAGCATCGAGTCTCTTGCTGGGCGCGGCTACTGTTTGCGGGTGCTGGACGGTCAGATCAACCTGGGTGATGACACCCATCTTTTAATCGACCACGCCTGTGGCTGGGTGATATGGCCCGATCACATTCCAGCGATTACGGGTGGAAGTCCAGCGCAGATCGAAATACAAGGTATTGATTCACTGATCGCCGATACTCAATTGGTTAACGAGGCAATCGACGGACTTCAGGATTGCCTGATCCGGCATCTTGCCTGGCAAAGCGGGGCAGATGAAGCCCGTGAACTCGCGCGACGTAAACAGGCGCTCTCCCTGGAGCGACAACAGACTGCGGCAGCGCTGTCTGAACTCACCAGAGTACTTAATCCACAGCAGGTATTTGCTGCCAGAGATTCCGACTTGCTCACTGTTCTTGAGGTCCTCGGTCAGGAGATCGGATTTGAGGTGTCCCCTCCTATCGCCTCAGATGATGTCGAGCGGGCTTCCCATCCGCTTGAACCCATTGCCCGATCATCTCGTCTTCGTTGGCGCGAGATCACACTGACACCCGGTTGGTGGCGAAGGGATTCTGGACCACTGCTTGGCTTTCTGGGCGAGGACCAAAGACAGCCCGTGGCTTTACTGCCTGCACGAAATGCCTACGATGTAGTTCATGCCAATGGCAAGCGGGAGCCTCTTAGCGACACACTGCGAAGCCAACTTTGTATTGATGCATGCATGATCTATCGTCCACTCTCCCGCCAAGTCACTAACGTATTTCAGTTACTGCTGTTTACGGCGCGGGGACAATTACGCGATATGGTTCTGATCATCCTCTCGGGTACAGCAGCAACCTTGCTTGGCATGCTGGTACCTTGGACGGTTGGCATACTTTTCGATACTGCGATACCCGAAGGCGATAGAAGAATGCTTTATGAGATTGCGGCATTGTTGTTAGTCGCAGCCTTGGCAGGAACAGTTTTCAGCTTTGTTCAGGCCATGGCCTCGCTGCGACTGGGGATACGACGCGAAATGACAGCCCAGGCAGCAACCTGGGATCGAGTCCTGCAACTGAGTCCATCGTTCTTCAGATCTTACTCCAGCGGTGATCTGCAAACCCGTGTGAATGCGGTCAGTGACATCAACCGGGAGTTGGGGGTAGCAACACTTCGCCCACTGGTATCGGGAATTCTGGCGCTGCTCAATTTTGGCCTGCTATGGCACTACAGTCCTGATCTTGCGGTCATCGCCTTTTGGATTGGAATTATCGTGATGATCATTACTATCTGCTCGAGTTATGTGATTCAACGCCTTTCTTTCCGACTTATCGAAATGGCGGGAGCCTTCCACGGTATGGTCATCGAGTTAATCGGCAGCGTACCCAAACTACGGCTCACCGGCAGCGAGTACCGGGCCTTCAGTCACTGGGCATCACGTTACACCCCACAACTCAAACTGGAAATGACCATCGATAAGTTGGCCGATGCCGTTGCCCTGTTTCACATTGCCTTGTCACCTGTGGCAACCGGGCTTTTGTTTTGGGTTAGCACCAGTTTGGTGATTGATCTTGAGCCAGGAGGTGAGAACAAGATGACCATGGGGGCATTTATTGCTTTCAACACGGCGTTTGTCCTGTACCTGTCGGGGTGGTCGGCTATCAGCAATACCATCGTCAGCATCATCGACACCATGGTAAAGGCAAAGAGAGTTAAACCGATTCTTGAAGGCGAACTTGAGGTTGGCGTCGAATCTGTGGATCCAGGGCGCTTAAGTGGTCACATCGCGTTGGACAGTATCCTCTTTCGGTACCATGAAGATGGCCCACCTGTTCTTGACGACGTTAGCGTGGAAATTCGTCCCGGTGAACTCGTGGCCATCGTCGGCCACTCCGGCTCCGGTAAATCAACTCTGCTTCGTCTACTGCTGGGTTTCGACCGACCGCAGCAAGGGCGTGTACTTTACGATGGCAAAGATCTTGCCGGACTGGATGTCATCGCTGTCCGTCGGCAGATCGGTACCGTGCTGCAAAATGGACGCCTCAACTCAGGCAGTATCTATGAAAATATAGCGAACCACGTGCAGATCACCCACTCAGAAGCATGGGAGGCAGCCGCTGATGCCGGACTTGCGGGTGATATCGAAAAAATGCCCATGGGAATCCATACGGTGGTCGCCGAAGGCGGAACAAATCTCTCTGGCGGGCAACGCCAACGCCTGTTGATCGCCAGGGCACTGGCAACCCGGCCAAAGATGGTGTTTTTTGACGAAGCGACGAGTGCTTTGGATAACCGGACCCAATCGATAGTCACCGAGGCACTCGATAGACGCCACGTCACCCGCGTAGTCATCGCCCACCGGCTCAGCACTATACGAAACGCTGATCGACTGATTGTGCTTGATCAAGGTCGAGTCGCTCAACACGGCACTTTCGCCGAACTTAGCACAGCACCTGGAATTTTTCGGGAACTGATCAGTCGACAACTCGTGTGAACTAACTCCGGAACAATTCCCCGTCTTAAATTCTAAAATGCCCAATAACACCGCCAACGTCGCCTTACGCTCACCGGAGGATATCGCTCGCCATCTGCCAGTTGCTCGCATGGCTGACACAATCGTGATAGCGGTTCTGGGCGTTATTCTCCTGGGCGCTTTGGTATATCTGGTCACCGGTCGTTTGCCGGTCACCGTCTCGGGGCATTCTGTCGTGGTCGATCGGTACTCGGTAATATCAGTGGAATCAGGCACTAGCGGAAGGATTGCCAGCTGGCGGGTCCGCCCTGGCGATGTCATCGAACGTGACCAGTTACTAGCCGTTATCGAACGGCCTTTGCTGAAACAGCAAATCAGTGCTACACGTAACGAGCTTGCTGAGCTCTTAGCCACGCAAGAAAAGACAACAGCGCTACATGACAGGAATGTGGACCTGGAACGACAGGTCCTCCAGAACAAACGCGACAAGACAAAAAAGCGGATTCGGGTCCTCGTAGATGAGACCCAGCAACTTAGAAATACCAGTCGCTTGTCCATCAACCAGGAGCGGGAGTTCTTTGCTGCGCAGGAAACCGAACTACTACGCGTGAAAGAACTCGAGTCACGTCAGGATGCTGAACTGAAAGCCCGGCTTGGGCGTGCTGAGAAATTACGCCTGAAAGAACTCCTAACCGAGGAGGACCTGTTTGCTGCCCGGGAGGCCACGACCGACCAGCAGGTTGTATTGGCGGAAATCGACGTCAGACACTTAGAACTTAATCGCTCGCGAGTTGCGGCAGCCGAACGATACCTGCAAAGCGCAAAAGAAGCCAAAGAGCGTGAACAGGCAGTGGATAATCTGCGTCGGGAACTACTGCAGACCTTGGCTGACACTGCCAGGCTCGATCAGGAAGTGTCCGAGGCGAATTATAAAAACCGGCTGGACCATGCCCGTCTTCAGCGCCATCTGGACGGCCTTAACGCACAACTACGCGAACAGAGTCAGATTCGAAGTCCGGCAACGGGCCAGATTCTCGAGCTAACGGTTGGCACTGGCGCGGTAGTTAGGCCCGGCAACGAAATTGCCGTAATCGATAGACACGATGACTCTGAGACACTTGAGATCGTCGCCTATTATCCGAACAGTGATGGCAAGAAAATAAAACCGGGTATGTCAATGGAATTGATGATGCCATCGGTCATTAATCCGACGGGTTCTGCTTTACCCCTGGCATCGAAAAACTCCCGAACATTGCTTGCGACCGTTCAATCTGTGTCAAAACTTCCGGTAACACCGGATGCGGCTGCATTAACCATTGGGCACGATTACCTTGCCCAACAGATGGTCGGCGCTGGAGCGCGAATCGAAGTTGTAGCAACCCTAACCCTGGATTCAGAACACCCCAGCGGCTATCTCTGGGCATCTGGGGGTGGAGTTGAATTTCCGGTTGCTGCCGGAACCTCGCTAGTTGCAAGAACCATCATTAGGCGCCATCCACCGCTTGCTTTTGCCGTGCCCGCTCTAAGAGACTGGGAAGGATTCTGAGCCTATACCGGGTTACGACCTTTCCAAGGTGGAAGATCTGCCAATAAATCGCGATCCAGTTGTCAGTGATGTAATACTGAATCACGGATTTTAAATTGGCTAGGTCACCCGGCAAACAGCGCCATGATTACCATCGAAACTCCCATGGTCGATCGCCTCCTGTGCACCCATCCTTATCCAATTTCTTTGATTTAAGAAGGTCGTGGCATACCAGTGTGCCCTCTGACGTATTTGCATAGTCGCGGTCACTGCACACTTTTTCCAGCCACTTGATATCTTTTGGCTTTGGGTCGATATGGTCTTCACCTGAATCGCCACCGCCGATTATGGCCTGTAACTGGTCGTCACCTAAGATAACTGTTTTATGGATATTCTTTTTGTTGATCATCTTCTTCACCTCTGTGATGGGTTTTTTCCGCTCCACCCATAATCTGATTCCTGAGTGGTCATGGATATTTTCCGCCTGCTTGCACGATCTGTCCTTTTTCTAGTACTGGCTGGGCTTATTGCTGTGGCCATATTTCCCGTTCTGCCCTCGCCCCTCTTGTGACCCCAAACCCTCGATCAAAAGAAGGCTGTTTGGTGACTTGTTTACGCGGGATTTCGATGGATTAAAGCTTGTCACCTGGACATTCTTGAGTTCGTAGCTGCCGGATACCTGATTCAATTCATCCATCGTCAACTGGGTTTGCTGTTTGGTCATTTTCGTCTCCTTAGGTTATGTTGGTCTGGTCAAATCCGAAGACCTCATTATTGACTCAGCTGAAGGCAGAGAATGTGCGCCTGATCACCGAAAAGAGTTGGATCGGGGAACAAATGTGATGAGGGTCACAAAAGTCCTCACAAAGACGATCTCCGCCGACAGGCACTAACTCGGTATACGCTCTGGAACCAGGGGAAGACTCCGACTAAACTAGACCTCGGACGACAACCACCGTTTGGAGAAGGGATATGCACATCCAGATTATTAATTTCAACCTAGAGGGCATCACCCGCGCCGAGTACGACGCAGTCTGTAACGACCTGGCCGGGACATTTGCTGCGGTGCCGGGTCTCGTTTCAAAACATTGGCTGGCTGATGACGATAGCAATACCTATGGCGGCGTTTATATCTGGCAGGATCGAGACGCCTATGAAGCCTTTATTAATTCAGAACTGTTTTCTATGGTCGGATCCAACCCAGCCTTGGCTAATATCGTGTCCAAGAATTTCGATGTCATTGAAGGTCCGACCCGAGTAACTCGGGGACTCTAGTTCCAAAACAACTTTGAGCATAAGTAAACGAGGCATATCCTAATATGTCGCGTTTACTTAATCGGCCAATTTGTCGAATCGCTAATGCCCATGATCTGACCTTTTAGCGTCCCTGATCAGGATTCAATCTCAGGAGCTATACTCAGTAAACCACGACGCAAACAACGGGACATTTAATGGATTGGAGGATTACCGTACTGCTTATTGCGGCCCTCTGGATGGCCTACGCAGTCGTTCAGTGGCTGAAATAAACACGACTCGTTACAGACTGTCCAACCAGGTCACATTCAACTATAAAGTTGCAAAAACCTCTGGGTTCGACTAATTCAATCTGGATGCCAGTCTTGGTTTAAGGTCCTTAAGATCTCTGAAATAGGGTAATCGTGTACGCGCCTCGGTCACGTGCTCCCAAAGCAACTGGCCAGTCAATAGTTCACCATCAGCACTGGCGCGTGCGAGATCACGTCCGTCCGGGCCGATGATGCAACTGCACCCTAAATAGTTGAGCTCGCCTTCCGTGCCCGAATGATTGGCATAAAGCAGATAGCAGCCATTTTCAAATGCCCGCGCTGGTATCACGCGGTGAGCAACCTGGTCCCACTGATCTGATAGCGCCGTCGGTACGATCACCGCCTGAGCACCCAAACAGCACGCGGCACGGACTGCCTCTGGAAACTCTGCGTCATAACAGATCAGAATCGAAAAACGTATGCCACCCAAATCAAAGAAAGTCAGACTGGAGCCTGGCTCGAACTGGCCCATCTCGATCCCGGGTGGAATGGCGAGCTTTCGATGATTCGCCAGCCGTGCGCCATCGGCAGCGATACAACAGGCTGAATTAAAGATACGATCCCCTTCGCGCTCGGGATACCCATAAACGATAGCAGTATGGTTTTGGTGTGCCACTTTTGCTACCGCGCGCGAGAAAGGTCCATCCAGTGTCTCAGCCAACTCGCTTCGCTTGTCCCCTGTGTTATAGCCAGACATGAAAAGTTCCGGACAGACCACCAGGTCGCAATCGACACCGTCAATAGTGGTTGCCAGTCGGTCCAGACGCTGTGCCGGGGTCAACCCCGCCCCGTCGCTTTGAAATACCGCTGCTTTCAAACTCGTTATCGGTTGACGACCAATAGCTTACGCGGATATTCGGTCAGATATTCGAAACCGTGTTCAGTCACTACAATCGAATCCCCGATACGCCCACCCAGTTTCCCATCGACTGATATGCCACCATCTACCGCAAAAGTCATACCGGCTTTCAACAGCGTCTGATCACCCTCCTTTAACTCCGGACTTTCCAGATAAGCCATGCCGATAGACCGGCCAGTACGATAACCGGTTTCGTATCCTCTTTCCCGGTAAACCTCGTTTGCTGCCTGAGCAATCGACTCGGCAGTGACTCCCGGTCGAACCGCTGCAATCGCTGCCTGCTGCGCATCGATGGCTGCTTGCTGCACACGTGCTGCTTCATCTGAGACTTTCAGGATATGAAACATTCGATCGAACCCCAATTTGTATTGCTTGAACTGCGCCATATTGCAAAAACAAAAATATACTGGATCACCCTTTTCAAGGCGTTTTACACTGGCCCGCCGGTGCACCATCGAGGTATCGGTGCCTGACTGCATGATCTGCAGATTGTGAATCAGTGGCGAGACAAACTGCTCCCAACCTTTAGCTGTCAGAAAATCCGCTGCCTTACGCGTTCCCGCATTGATCACCGCAAGTGCTGCTTCATACTCCGGTGCGTTCTCGGCCAATGCTCCTTCGGCTGCACCCATCATGGCACCGGCTATCTGTCCTGCCTGCTTCATCACTTCGATCTCAAGCGGTGATTTGATCATCCGCATGTCGCCGATCAAATTCGAAACATCCTGAAGTTCAACGCCTTTCAATTGCTCATCCAGGCAGTTTCGAACAATGACAGGCATGGACTCATGCTCAATACCCAACTTGCTTAAACCGTTTCCCAAGGTCTGTTGCAGTACCGCATCCCAGCCATTGGGGCCGACATCCTCCCAGGTCTGAACATTATCAATCCAGGTCATGGCGCCTACCATTTCGCTTTCCATCAACGGCGTAATCACAACTGGCTCGTCATACGCACGGATGATCAAAAATGTGGGGCGCCCAAACTCGACAGACAAGTAGCCCCAGAAACCTGCAAAGTAAGCGATGGAACTCTCATCGGTGATAAGGGCAAGGTCTAGTCCGGCATCACGCAGTCTGGCCTGCATCCGATACGACCGTTGGCGGGCCTCTTCGAGCATGACAGTTAACCTTTAGATTAAAGTACGACTATAACCCGGGGAATAGCCCGACGAAAGTGGTGTGCAGCGCATTTTCAAACCTGTCACCCTTTTGCTTTATTGGTGCATTTTGTGATCGAAAGAAATAGGATGAACGATCAACGGTCTATTACTTCTGAGCGCTATTGCGTAGACTTTGATCAGGGACGTCACCATCGCGCCAAGATCGGCTATGTCCTGCTCGCGACTGAGCAAACCATTCAAGACGACGTAATGAAATTGAGGCCCGAGGGAGTGGGTATCCACCTGAGCCGAGCCCCTAATCCCGATTCCATCACCAATGAAACATTTGCCAAACAGGTAGAGTTTCTTGCGGATGCGGCATCCACCCTTCTACCTGACGGATCACTTGATGTGATTTGCTATGCCTGCACTTCTGGCTCACTGGTCATTGGTGAGGAGCGCGTGTTCTTAGAACTTAAGAAGGGTCAACCTGGTGCGGTGGCTACCTCATTGATCACTGGAGTAATCCGCGCCCTAAACGCGGTGGGTGCTAAAAGAATTGTCATCGCCACTCCATATCTCGATGAAATCAATCAGCGCGAATCTGAATATATGTCGGCTCGCGGCTTTGAAATTTTGGCTATCGAAGGGCTCAATCTTGAAAAAGACAGCGACATGGTGCGGGTAAAGCCCGAATTCATCAAAGATTTTGCTATCTCGCTGGACCGTGACGATGCAGACGCGATATTTATCTCATGTGGTGCGTTGCGAGCCCTAGATGTCATCGACGAGATCGAAGCGACAATTGGCAAACCGGTGATCTGTTCAAACCAGGCAATGATCTGGGACACCCTGCGCCTTGCAGGCATCAATGACCACTTCCACGGATATGGTCAATTGCTTGCAAAGTTTTGACTAACTTACAGGCAGGCGATCCGGGCAACCGGATAGACAGTCGTAGGAATCTTCAACAAGCTTGCCATCCCTGGCGCTTCTTGAAGACTGGATCGCGGTCAGCGCCTAAATTGAGGCAACAACATTCCCAGCCCAAACATCGATTGAGTCTGCGTCGATCGCACCTTCGGCAATCATCTTACCGAAGACCCCCATTGCAACGGCTGTAGCCACCTCCATAGTGGCAGCATCAGGATACTTGGCAACGACCACGCCATTACCATCATCATCCATAACAATATCGATGAAGTCGGCACCGGCTGCTGCAACTTCTTCGCGCGCCCCTTCAGCCATCGATATTGCCTTATCTGCGTCTGAACTTGTAAAACGAGTGATCCGATAAACTGCCATGTTGATATCCTCCTAGATTCAGGAAACTTGTGTACGTCACGCCTATATTAATAAAAACCCTGACGATACGAAACCTTTTTAAAGTGAGTACTAACTATGTCGACCGCTGATCTGTGTTGGCCTATTTTCGACAAGCAATGCTTGATTTTGCATTTAAACATTGATGTCGTAAAATAGAGTTCCTTTCAAAGTACAAGGGGTTTCATATGCTCAAAAAGTACAACGATACACCCGCTGCAATCGCTTTGGCTTTATTTACCCTGGGGAGCGTATTCTATGTGGCCCAACTTCTTTTTATGACTGAGGCCTGGCTAGCGGAAAACGGTATGGGGGCAGAGTCGGTTGTGCTGGCCCGTGTCCTCGGTTTTACCTGGCTTGGCATTGCCGTCGGCCTGATTCGGACCTTTATCAATGGTCCTGAAGGCAGTAGTACGTTTTTTATGGCGCTAGTCATTGCCCAGATCGGTATCTTAATAAACCTTTGGCACCAGCATCTAACGGGTGCAACCGCTGTCTTTGACGATGCAATAATTGTCTCCGTCCTGACGGCGCTATTGCTGATCGGATTCCTGAGGATCCGCTCCAGACTCTAACGGTAGAAGTCATATGAGGCTGGCGCTGACCAGTCGACAAATAACCCCGCCTCGGCGGGGTTATTTTTTAGCTCCATACGGCTGATCTGTATCGTGTGACACAACGCAGGAGTTTAGTTGCACGAAAAGACTATGGTCAGACCTTTATGGTCCCCGATGGTCAACACTACCGCACCGAAAACAGATCCCGGTCAAACTGTGTGAGACACTCTACACCGGTTTCGGTGACGGCTACCGTCTCACTCAACTCAATGCCCCACCCGTCCATCCACATCCCGAGCATCACATGCAGGGTCATGTTGGGCTCTAACACAGTCTCTTCGTTGGCGCGCAGGCTCACGGTGTGCTCGCCCCAGTCTGGAGCGTACCCAACCCCAATGCTGTAACCGATGCGACTTTCCTTAACCAGGCCATGACGATCTAACACGCCCTGCCAGGCGCGATGCACCTCGCCGGCGGAGATTCCAGGGCGGATACAGTCCAAAACCGCCTCTAGGCCTTCTTTTACAGCGGCGGCGGTATCGTAGACTTTTTGCGTACCCTGCCCCAGTTGCACGGTACGTGCCAACCCTGCGTTATAACGTTTGCGAGCGCCGCCCAACTCCAGAGCGACCGTCTGGTTCGCAGTAAAAGGTTCATCCGTCCATAGAGGGTGTGCAGTCGCCGCGGCTTCGCCCGCCAGAATTAAAGGGCAGATCGAGGCCAAGTCACCACCCAATCCGTCCACGCCACTAACCTGCGCCGCGAGCACCTTCGCCACAAGATCGCACTGACGAACACCTGGCGCGATGTGGTCACAGGCTACGCTCATCACATGACTGGCGATACGAGCCGCCTGTCGCATCGTGTGAATCTCGACATCGCTTTTGAGCACACGACACCAGTTGACCAGCCGATCGGCATCAATCCACGCTGCCGTGGGCAGTCCATGCTGCAGTCGCTCTACGGCCTTAAATGAGAAAAAGTAGGTATCACTCTCAAAACCTATTCGCTTGTCAGCGATCCCAAACTCCTTGAACGACCTGGCAATTGCGTCCATAGGATGAACATCATCGCGCTGAACCAGATCCTCAGCATAAGGCCGGACACTCTCAGAACCCAGGTACGTGGTCAATGGAACAGACCCCGCATCCATCTGCCGTCCTAACCAGACTGGTGGGTGGTCATGCAACACCAGCATTGCCTGGGGCACATAAAACGACCATGCGTCGAACCCGGTTAGCCAGTTCATATTGGCCGGATCCCCGATCACCATAGCGTCGAGATTTCTGTCCAACATACAGGTGCGAACGGCATCAAGGCGGCGCTGGTACTCTGATTGATCAAATGGTGGCTTCATATTGATGATGACTCCTTTGCGTTGGGTTCGATACAATCACCGACTGACCAGAACGGTTGTATTGCGTAACCGTTGTATCCGACTAGCCAGTCGCGCCTCGCCCTGCAGATTACAGGACGGCAACTGCGGCCAAAGCGCGACTATACTCCCCCTCCTTGTTTCTACTGTAAGCCTGTTAACTCGCCGAACTGTGATGCGTCGAAACTCAATAATCTTCTGGGCGACCTTAATACTCGCAGTTTGCTTTTTGGTGCAATTACTTGGCTACGGAGTGCGCCATTCGTTTTCGATATTCTTTCCATTTATTCTAGATGAGTACCATTGGGCCCGCGGCGATACAGCGTTGATGCTGTCCATACATCTGTTGGTCTATGGCATATGTGCGCCGATCACGGGCACTTTGGTCACCAAACTACCGCCCAAGCAATTGATCCTGTTTGGGATAGTTGTGCTCAGCATAGCTACCGCCGCCTGTTACCTGGCTACCGAACTGTGGCACTTCTATCTATTTTTCGGCGTGCTCGCGCCGATCGGCCTTTCCTGCGTTGGATCCCCAGTGGTCAATCCGACAATAGTCAACTGGTTCAACGAGCGCCGGGGTATGGCGATCGGGCTGGCGCAAACGGGGGGCGGCCTGAGCTTTGTCTTCGTCTTTCTTATGGAATTTGTTATATCTGCTGTGGGCTGGCGACTCGCCTATATCGTAATGGGCTTGATTATCCTTACAGTTGCAGTACCGATCGTACTGGCAGGTTATACATTCAAACCCCAAGAACGAGGCCTGCAGCCACTGGGTGCGAATAAAGGCGAGGAACAAAAGGGCTCTATATCACCCGCCTCACCAGGCAGGAATGCAGTTGAGCGCTGGAGCGTTAGATCCGGGCTAAAAAGCAAAGAGCTTTGGCTGCTGTTTTTCTCTAATATGCTGTTTTGGGGCACAGGCTGTTACCTCGTACTGGCTCACCAGGTAAAGCACGCCATGGACCTGGGATATTCCTCGGCAATCGCTGCCTCGACAACCGCCTTTTTTGGCGCATTCATGGTTACCGGGCAGATATCCGCCCTGATATCCGACCGGATAGGTCGGGAAGCTACTGTGCTTACAGCTTCGGTTTTTACCAGCATCGCCATTGTTCTTCTGATCTCCCTCAAACCCACCTCTGGACTCGCTCCACTTTATGGGTTTGCTGTGCTTTTCGGCCTTGGCTCAGGCCTTTACGCTGTATGTGTTTTTGCCGGTGCTGCGGATATTTTTGCAGGCCGCCATTTTGGTCTTTTTAACGGTATTGTTCTTGCAGGGATGGGTTTTGGAGGCGCTTTTGGCCCCTGGCTTGGTGGCCTTTTGTATGACCTTTCTGGGTCTTATCTTTTTTCGTTCCTGTTTGCTCTTGGTAGCTTTGTGCTCGCATTCGTTGCATTCTATGGGGCCGCGCCACGTCGATATGTGGCACGTGGTTTCGGATAGACACTGATAAAGCTGATTGCTCTACAACTCACGAGTGGGTGTCGCTCTAAGGTCTATTGTGGTTTTAGCTCAACCTCGATGAAAGACATGTTTTCTGATCCTCGATTGATGACATTATGCTCAATCCCCGCCTTGCGCTGATAGGCCTGGCCAGATGGAATATCCACTTCGCGCGCGTTGCCACCCGGCTCCTCAAGTAACATACCAAGATCGGTAATAGCTGTGATCACGTAGTCATACTCGTGTCGATGCCACCCGGTCTGTGCGCCGGGAGTAAAATCAAAGCGTGTTACCCGAACCAGATCGTTATCAATCAGCGGCACTATTGCTGCAGTCTCCCGATCTACCATAGTTGAACTCCTCTTTTTGGACGGATCGTTGTTCAGACGCCAACACCCGCTATTATCTCCTTATGCATAATATCTCTTTCTGTGCGATGCAGGTCAATGGATAACGCATGCCTCACTGCTAAGATATCAGTGCGAACGATACGATCAAAAAACATGTCGCCAGATATTGTCATTGTAGGAGCGGGAATAACGGGTTGTGCAACGGCCTATGAGCTTTCCAAAGCGGGCTTGAAGGTCGAGGTCATCGAAAAATATGCTCCCGCCGCCATGGCATCCGGATGGACTCTCGGGGGCGTACGCCAATCCGGCAGACTTCAACCTGAACTGCCATTGGCCAAGTACTCGGTAGAGCAATGGAGCCAACTGAGTCATACGCTGGGTTACGACACCGGTTATGTGCAACAAGGAAATCTGCGCTTAGCCCGAAACGAAAAAGAGGCCAAAGCCATTGAAACACTGGCCAAAAAGCAAAAGAGCCATGGCCTGGATATTGTTTACCTTTCTGACATTAAAGAAATTCAAGCTATAGCGCCATGCGTCTCCAGCGCCATACTGGCGGCATCTTTTTGCCGAACGGATGGCCACGCCGATCCCGTTGCCACGGTAAATGCCTATAAACAGGCTGCGCAAAGAAATGGAACTGTGTTTCAAGTCGGTGAATCGGTAGAAGCATTATCGGCTGAAGGTAATAAACTGAGCACCGTGATCACCAACAAGAGGACAATAAGCACAAGTCGATGTCTCCTGGCATGCGGCATTGGGGTCAATCAGTTGATCCATCGATTTGGAATACAAGTACCGCTCTCTTTTGCGATAGCGACTGTTATCCAAACAGCGCCGGCAGCCACCCTTTTGAAACCAGTTCTTGGCGTTGCCGATGGCGCGGTCACGCTTCGCCAGGAAAGAGATGGCAAATTCCGGTTGTCCAGTGGTGTACAGAAATGGAACGGTGAGTTAATCGAGAAGGATGGACGGCCATATGTATTTCCATCCAGTGAAAAAGTCTATTCAACCCTGAAAGCCGGGTTTGGGATCTGCCCCAGTCTCAAAGGCTTGCAGATGCGACGGTTCTGGGGTGGCTCCATCGACCTGACCCCCGATGCGCTGCCCGTTCTTGATAGACTGCCCGGAGTAGAGGGCGTTTATGTGGCCAGCGGCTTTTCAGGTCATGGGTTTGGCATTGCACCGGCTGTAGGCCATATCCTCTGTCGTCTTATTCTAGGGGAAGCCCCCGAGCTTGCGTTTCAAAGCTTTGCACTTGAGCGATTTGAAAAGAACCAACCCCATACAAACCCAGATCCAGTTGTAACCTTGCATGGCTGAAAAGTATCACCAGATTCACTCTCACGGTATTATCCAACGCACATGACAGACCCCAGCAAACTTGATGCGATCGTCGCGCAGGCGGTAAAAAGCCGCGATGCGCGCGAGCGTGACTACCGTGCACAATCGTTAAAACTCCACCCTTGGGTCTGCGGGCGCTGTGGACGTGACTTTACCCGTAAAAATCTGCATGAATTGACCGTTCATCACAGGGACCACAACCACGACAACAACCCCCCGGATGGCAGCAACTGGGAAAACCTGTGTTTGTACTGCCATGACAACGAGCACGCCCGTTATGTTGATGCAGTCCCCGGTGCTGAACCGGCCAAATCAACCACCGTTACTCACAAAGGGCTGGCGGGCCTTGCCGATCTGATCAGAAAAGACTCGTAATGGTGTGACTGGCCGCCCCCGCTAGGATCCGTTCTGGTTTGCTGTTAATCACGATCCGACATAGGCAATTGCCTCTATTTCTACCAGCATGGTTGGCTCTGCCAAACGGGCTTCGACGGTTGTCCTGGCCGGTGGATCTGTCGGGAATACCTTTGCGAACTCCTCGTTCATGGTCTGGAAATCACGTATATCCGCAAGATACACAGTGCACTTGAGCACATCATTCACGGTAGCTCCGCCTTCAGCCAATACCGAGACAACATTTTTCAGGGTTTGTCGGGTCTGTGCTGCTACATCGCCAATACCGGTCACTTCGCCTGTCTCATCCCAGGCGACTTGACCTGAGGTAAACACCAGACCGCCACCCTTCGCGCCGGGAGAGTATGGATAAGTTGGACGTGGCTGAAAATCCAGATTCTTTGGGCAAAGTATTTTCTTTGGCATATTGTTCTACTCTTGGTATTGGTTTCGCGCCCGGCTGCTACTTGGACGCCTTCATTACATAAGCCTTGTTATGCCGATTCCGACACCCTGATTTCTATTGCGCTCGGGGCTCCATGATTACAAGGGTTATTGACCTGGGGACAATTGGAGATAACAGCCAGGGCATTCATGTTCGCCTGTAAGGTGACAATAGCGCCCGGCTGCGCCTTACTGGCAACGAAAACTGTATCAACCAGTTTTCGCTCGGGCATTACCGGCACATCACAAAAGAAATTGATATTGGGGACGATATCTTTGCGACCCAACTGGAATGCCTTGAGCCCTTTTAAGAAGTTTTCCCGGCACCCAGGTACACCCTCAACTGCGTAAAGCATCCGGTTGCTGGCTTCGCTACAGCAACCCCCAATGGTGTCATGGCCGCCAAAGGTATCTTCAACCATCGAAAAGATCGGGCGTGCTTCATCCGAATAAAGGACATGCCCCTGTGTCAGTTTAAGTGTTAATGCCGCTTTGAGAGTATTAGGCGCATGATATCGCTCATCGGGGTTGTCGGCGTTGTAACATAAAAAATCGACCCCTTGCCCTCCTTCCAGATCGGTAATCCTGAGGTAGTGGCCCAGCGGGATAACCCCCGACCAGTATCCGCCAGGCGAAATTAGATTCGACTCGGTCATTTTCTGTCCTATTCGATATCAATAAGGTGGGTTTCTTCTTCTTTGGCTGCCCATCCTGACCTAATTAAATACTGGATGCAGCCGGAAAAGAATCAATAGTAGTTCGAAACTGCTTGGATAAAACGTCACATTGTTATAGATTTCAGCCGGAATCACACGCGCCCGTAGCTCAGCTGGATAGAGTACCTGGCTTCGAACCAGGTGGTCGGGAGTTCGAATCTCTCCGGGCGCGCCATTCATTTAAGCACCTGAGGTGCTTTTGAACATGTCGCGTCTGCGATATTTTCAACATTCTCCGATATTTTTTAGACCTCCAAGGTGGTAATCGGTGGTTGGAGAACCATCGTAGGAAGTGTTTGTAACTCAGATCTATTTTGCTTAAAGGCTGATGACCGTGGATATTTTTCCACCAAGGGTCAGTACCGGTACGGCTCGGGACTACAATCACCACGTCCTTATACAACCAAACCAGTCGAAATATCGACATGTGGAAGAATCCCAAGGTCTGGAGCCTTGCTATAGCGGAGACCATTGCCTGGGCTGGCATCTTTTATCTGTTCCCGGCAATGCTGATGCGTTGGGAAGCCCACTTTGGGTGGTCTCGCGTTGAACTTACACTCGGATTCACGAGCGCACTGATCATCTCTGCTATTACAGCTATTTTTGCAGGACGCTTGATCGATAGGGGCCACGGCCGAGTTCTGATGACACTGAGCGCTTTCGCCGGGGGTTTGTTGATTGCGATGCTACCCCTGCTCGAGCACCTCTGGCAGTTCTATCTCATCTGGGTGCTGATCGGATTTACTATGGCGGGTTGCCTGTATGAACCCTGTTTCGCCTTTCTGACTCATGTCTATTATCCCAAATCCAAAAGGCCCATTATTATGGTGACTCTGGTCGCCGGTTTTGCAGGGACCTTGTGCTTTCCACTGTCCAATGTGATCGCCAACAACCTACATTGGCAGGCAGCCGTGTGGGTTTTCTCAATCCTGGTTTGCGGGCTCGCGGCTCCGTTGTTCTGGTACGGTGCGACTATAAAGCGCGCTCAGAACGACCCTCTACCAGTTGCCCGTCAGCCGCCCCTACGAACAATTATCACCCCGTTAGTGCGATCTCCGATGTTCTGGTGCTTAGTTGTCGCATTTGCTTGTTTTTCGTTGAATCACAGTATGATCATCAGTCACATATTGCCCCTGTTGGAAAGCCGGGGTGTATCGACAAACCATGCAGTCATCGCGGCGTCATCAATCGGTGCGGCCCAGGTATTGGGTCGACTTGCGCTCATCACGGTCGACCACCGCCTATCTATGCTGCTCATTTCCATGTGTTCTTTTATCGGTTTGTCGCTTGCCAGCATTCATCTGGCGTTCGCCGGCACAGCAACAATCATTCTTTGCCTGTTTGTGTGCCTCCAAGGGGGGTCTGCCGGAATCGGCAGTATTGCTAAACCGATAGTAACAGCTGACCTATTCGGCAACACAAACTTTGGCGCAATCTCGGCCATGGTGTCCATCGCTCACATGCTTGGTTCTGCGTTTGGACCGGGCATCTCTGGTCTCATCTGGAGTGTCGCCGGTTACGGGGCTGTGATTAAGGTTACCGGGGCACTAGGCTTGATCGGTTTATTCGGTCTATTCATTGCACAGAAACGGTCGAGAGATTGAGCCAATAGCACACCCATTCGAAACTTGGTTCGATCAGAGGATGACTTACAGACAGCCTCAGAAAGATTAGGCCAGAGATCTACAACAACCACTCAGCGGTTTACAGGCATAACCTGACCAAAGTAACGCCGTTGAAAGCCTCCGATAAAAATTAACGAATCCAGGCAATAAAGGGCAAAACAAGCCCAAACCGAAAAATAATATCGGAGGAAAGTTGTACAATAATCGGCAATAAATGTTGCGCTTAAAGGGAAAGCGACCACCATAGGGTGCCTGACTTCGAACCAGGTGGTCAGGGGTTCGAATCTCTCGGGGCGCGCCATATTTTTCAATGACTTAACCCACTTCCACCCACTTGAACTGCCCCACAAAAAAAGAAGATCAAGGTGGTAATCGATAGTTGGGGAACCATCTAATGAACTCCTGGCCTAATACTGAACTGACCGGCCGCCTTGGCATTCGCTATCCGATTATTCAGGCGCCGATGGCAGGGTCGTCAACACCGGTGCTCGCCATCGCAGTCTCGAAAGCCGGCGGACTGGGCTCGCTTGGGCTCGCCATGCATCCCGAAGAGGCCCTGCGCGCCGACTGCGCCACAGTATCCAATGCCACCGATACACCGTATAACGCCAACTTCTTTGTTCACAGTGAGCCTGTTGATGATCTGGAGCGCGTTGACGATACCCGCTCATTGCTCGCACCCTACTATCGTGAACTGGGGCTCGGCGAAGTACCTGAGGCGATCACGCCAATCCCATCTTTCAATGAAACCCATCTGCAGGCCGTGCTTGATCTTCGTCCGCCGGTGGTGAGCTTTCACTTTGGCCTACCCAGTGATGATGCGCTCAAGGCGATCAAAGCCGCTGGGCTATTCACCCTGTCCTCAGCTACCAATGTGGCCGAAGCCCGTGAACTCGAAGCGCGTGGTGTCGATGCGGTTATCGCACAGGGTTTTGAAGCCGGCGGGCATCGCGGCACTTTTTTAAAACCGTATGAAAGGGGTCACGTGGGCACTTTGGCACTGGTGCCGCAGATTGTCGACGCGGTATCCGTACCCGTGATTGCGGCAGGCGGCATCGGTGACGGCCGCGGTATCGCTGCGGCACTTGCCCTTGGTGCAAGTGCCGTGCAGCTTGGCACGGCATTTCTGACCTGCCCTGAATCAGCCGCACATCCACTTTACCGTCAAGCCCTCAACGAGGCCCGCGACGATCAAACACGAATCACACACGCTTTTTCCGGTCGGCCGGCTCGAGGCCTGGCAAACCGTTATCTACTTGAGATGGCAGGCCATGAAACCCGCTATCCGGATTTCCCGATTCTCAATACTCTGACAGGGCCACTGCGTAAAGCCAGTGCCAAAGAAAACAACCCAGATTTTCTGTCTTTATGGTCCGGTCAAAGTGCCGCGATGTCGAAAAACCTGCCTGCCTGCGAACTGATTCAACTGCTGGTTACAGAAACAGAATCTGTCCTAGAGGGTCTGGCAACAAAACGTTAATAGCGCCGGGCCACTGACGCTGACAGTATTTCATGTGTCCTGACGAATAAAGTGCATCGCCTGACGGGCTGTCCGCCTCACCATCTTTCGCCGAACCGAAGACGAGAGCAGTCGGTTCAATGCCGCCAAAGCGATTTGGCTGGCTGCACCCACCTGCGGCAAAGCATAAAGTCGTTTCACCGCCTGAACAGTTTTAAGTAAGTGAACCGAAACGATGTACTCCGATTGTCCGTGGTCCATCAGCATGGCGGTTATTTCTTGAAAAAATGTCTGTGGGTCACTCACCATCCAGTCTTCAAGTATCACGTCCGAATCATCATAGCCCGCGTTCCGTCCTGCAAAACACGCCATCTGCAGGAGGCCTGCCGGCCACAGTTCCGGATAACGCGTACACAGACTGTACACCGCATCTGCAAAAGTCAGGCCGTGTGAAAAATCGAGCCAACCTCGATCGCTGCCATAAGGCTGGTCGATATCTTGCAGATGCCTAAGATCAAAAGTCAGCATGTTCTGGGCGTTCACTGCCAGCAGGCTGGCATACAGTTCTGCCGGCGGGGCGCTGCCGTGTTCTGCCGTCAAAGCCATGGCTTTGGCTGGATTAAGGCCGGCAAACGCCTCGAGCGACGGTGGCCGACCATTTTGGCCCTGACCAAAACCGCTAAGTGCATCACCGTAGTGGCTGAATTCGGGGATCAGGTCCTCCCGAAACCCGGTAACAATACTGCGCACCAGACAGAGCAACACGGGTGGGGCCACGCCCTCACCCAAGTAATGGATTAACTCGGCAGCTTTGGGTATGTAAATGAGGGCGTGCCCAAAACTGTGGTAGTGGGCCAAGGCTGCGCGGGCAAGACCACGTTCCATGGTGGCAAAAGCATCGCCATCTGCAAGCGCTCCACGTGTGTGTTGTAACGCTACTGTCTCATCTTCATGCTCTACAGCTGCAACAAAAGCATCCTCATCCCAGGCAAGCGCGCCGGAGGCGAACGGGTAACGGCGCTCGCGCAATGTATCTTCAGACATATGACCAACCGCTTCCAGCAGGCAGATCAGCTGTTGTTCCCACTCTCCGTCGTGATCATCGTAAAGCCGCAACCACTCTGCAGCACCCGCATAGGCGTGCGTCCAGCCAAACTCCATGCATTCACTGGACCATTCAATCGCCCTGGTTATCGCTAAGGGAGGGTCTGAGCCGATCTGAAACAATCGAGCAAGTTCCCGAGCCAGGCGCTCGTAATCGTGCTTACAAAAAGCGTGGTTCAGATCATTGATCGTCTTCTCCTGTTGTTCGGCCAACGGCGGATCAATAATTTGTATCCAGATATGATCGCCGCGCACTTCAACCGGATAAACTCGAAGCCTGTCACCATCACGTTGGTTTTCACCTGTTTGAAGATCGAATTTCCAGTTATGCCAGTTACAGGTCAGTCGACACTGTTCATCCAACACTCCTTCTCGCAGTGGATAGCCTTCGTGTGGACAACGATTGTTGCACGCATAAATTCCCTGACTGGTATCAAACAGTACGATCTGGCGACCCTCAAAACGGAACACCTTTCGGCCTGCGCGATTGAGCGCATCGCAACTGACTGATTTGATCCAACCTTGAGTCATGATGTCATCACTAGTGCTGGAATCGACTATTACGGGTATAACAAACCACCAGATATGAAACGCTGTGGTGGTGTTCATAAAGAGAACCGCTCAGGCTCATCTTCATCATGCACCCATGAAAACACAAACCCATCGACCACCATCTCTCAACCTTTGTCGGGGCTTGCGCGTGTGCTCCACGGATTATTTGCGCGAATCCTGCCTAACACTAACACATGACCTTATTAGGTTATAACGCCCGAAAAGCCGACACTTGCCTACCTTGATAGGAAGCATTTTTTCATTCGTTGTAAAGAAAATATCGCCGTACTGACATCGGCAACAAATCCTTGCCTGGAACTACGCTGTAACACACCAATGCCCATGGCATATTAATCAGAATTTGATAACAGCACACTACTAAAAAAGGCGTAAGTCATTGATTTTATCCACACCCCCGTAGTTCAGGTGGATTGAGCACCCGGCTTCGAGCCAAATGGCCGGGAGTTCGAATGTCTCCGGGCGCGCCATAAATTCACTCGCGTGCGGTATTTGAACAAAAGCACTTCACATTTGACAATTCGATTCTCGTATGTGAATCGACTTTCCAAAACAGGGGTAGCCGGGGTGAGCGCGCCGAAAAAACGAATTAATGAGATTGCCCTGTTCTATCCATTGGGTAGGTAGGTTATCCTTAAGCTTCCCAACCTACCAAATAATGAGGAGAAAGCGATGACCGATCAAAAAGTCGATAACGGCGTGAATGTCGAAGCCCTGCTTGGGGCGCGGGAGGCATTCACTGGCGCACCTGAGGCTGCCCAATTTACCTGGCGCGCCAAGTGTGACTGGGTGCATGGTACCTACAGCCAAACTACGGTTGAGGGGTTTTTCGGTCTTGGAGAAGAACAACAGCATAAGACCACATTCAGTTTCGACGCAGATCATCCTGAAGTCTTTGCCTCGGAAGACCGAGGCGCGACACCTGTTGAGATCGTGCTTGCCGGGCTTGCCAGTTGCCTTACTGCCGGTGTCGCAGCTGTTGCACAACACCGAGAAATTCAGCTGAACTCAGTATCGGCGGTACTCGAAGGCGGAATGGATGTCCAGGGTATCCTGGGCATGGACAGCGATATTCGAAATGGTTTTGACGGCATCACGGTGACCTACAACATTGATGCCGATGCATCCAAGGAAGACATCGAAGCCCTTGTGGCGCAGTCGCAAAAGCGCTCCGCGGTCTACGACATCATCACCAATCCCACCAATGTCACAGTACAGGTCAACTAAACTTATTAGTTAAAAAG